>JAJPJL010000083.1 GCA_021324255.1 Bacillota bacterium | reverse complement strand
GCCCCCCCCGCACCGATGTTCGTAAAGCCGAAATCTTCACATGTGCCGGAAACTGCCGCTCTTGATTCATCCCAGTCGGGCCGACACCGCCCATTCCGAAATTCCTGGCGGTGCCGGGGACCCCAAGCACCGGACGAGCCGCTATGTTATCCTGAAAATATCGTGCGCGTAAGCCAGCGTGAACGTGGCGGGAACGCCGCAAGCACCGCGGATCTCCCGAGAACAGACCCGAGGAGGCGTAGATGCGCAGGGACCAACGGCAGAGCGGAAGCACGCGGAGCGCGAAGCCCCGCAAGATCGAGATGGTGAGCCAGCAGTTGCGCCCCGGCACCCCGGCGGGGCCGTATCCGTGGGATCCCGGCCTCGCCGCGGTCAAGAAGCCGGCCGGCCGGCTGCTGCGCCGGTCGTTCGGCGCGGATCTCCGCCCGAAGCGGTAGCGTACTATTCGCGTACGCTAGTCGGAAACGGGGGGAGGCGGACGGAATGAGGGCGTGGGCGAGCCGGCCGGGGGACCGGGAGGACCGCAACACGAAAATTGCGCGGCGCCGCTTGCTGACGCGAGCGGCGGTGGCGGGCGCGGGGGCGGCCGCGTCGGGGTGGCTGTCGGGGCTCGCGAGCCCGCAGGCCGGCGCGGCGGCGCAGGGTGCGCCGCGGCGGGGCGGCACGCTCACCCTGGTCCTGGCCCAGGATCCGCCGTCGCTCGATCCCCAGAAGACACCGTCGGGGGACGCGTCGCACTTTCTCCTGTACAACATGCTCGTCTCGGCGGACCGCAGTTCGGACGCCTTTCTGCCCGAGCTGGCGGATTCGTGGGCGATCGGGGAGGGAGGCAAGGTCATCACCTTCAAGCTCCACCCCGGCGTCAAGTTTCACGACGGCACGCCGTTTACGTCGCACGCGGTGCAGGCGACGATCTCCCGGCTCGTGGATCCGCAGACCGCGGCGCCCGGCGCCAGCTGGATCGGCCCAATCGATCACGTCGAAACCCCGGACGACGTGACCGCGCGGCTGGTGTTCAAGCAGCCGTACGCGCCGATCTTTTCGTCCCTGCGCATCATCTTTCTCGCGATGCTCTCGCCGGCGGCGATCGCCAAGCTCGGGCCCAACTACGGGCAGACCCCGGTCGGCGCGGGACCGTTCAAGTTCCGGCAGTGGATTCCCGGAGACCGGATCGTGCTCGACCGCTACGCCGACTACGCCTGGGCCCCGAGATTCTACAAGAATCGCGGCGCCCCGTACGTCGACGGCGCCGTGGTGCGCATCATTCCCGACGAATCGACGCGGGTGATCGCGTTCGAGCGGGGAGACCTCGACATCCTGCCGCAGGCGCCGGCGCAGGCCGTGAGCCGGCTCATCCAGACCAACAAGTATCAGGTGTTTCGAACGCCGACCGACGGCGGCTACTATCTCGGCCTCAACGTGACCAAGCCGATCTTCTCCGACGTGCGGGTGCGGCAGGCTCTCGGGTGGGCGATCAACCGGGATGAGGTCGTCGATTACGCGCTGGAAAAGCTGGCCGTGCCGATGGATAGCCCGCTCGCACCGACGATCTGGGGGTACAGCAAGGGCCTCAAGCACGCGTACCATCACGATCCCGATCGAGCGCGCCGGCTGCTCGCGGAAGCGGGCTGGAAGCCCGGCGCCAACGGCGTCGTGCAGAAGGACGGCCGGCCGCTTGCCTTCACCGCGTGGACGTTTCCCCTCGAGACGAACGTCCGGATCGGCGTCGTCCTGCAGAACCAGCTCAAGCAGGTCGGCGTCCAGATGAACATCGAGCAGATCGAGACCGCGACGCTTCTCGCGCGGACCCCGAGCGGACAGCACGACGCCATCCTCATCAGCTACGGCTGGCCGGATGCGGACATCCTCTACTACTTCTTCCACAGCAGCCGCATGGCCACGACGAACCGCGTCCACTTCTCCAATCCGCAGGTGGACCGGCTGTTGGACGAGGGGCGGGTGACGGTCGACCCCGCGAAGCGGCTCGAGGTGTACCGCGAGCTCCAGGAGACGCTGCTCGAGCAGGCGCCGTGGATCCCGCTCGCGAGCCCGTACGCGGTCACCTTTGCACAGCCGTGGGTCCGTGATCTCTACGTCGACAAGTACGGGGACCTGCTGACGAACGACGTGTACATCCAAAAATAGCGCCGCCTGATGCAACGCTACGCTGCGCAGCGGCTGTTGCAGCTCGCACCGGTCCTGGTGAGCGTGTCGGTTCTCGTGTTCCTCATGGTGCACCTCGTGCCGGGAGATCCGGTGCAGGTCATGCTGCAGGATTACGGTACGCCCGCGCAGGCCGCGGCGCTGCGGCACACCCTCGGCCTGGACCGGCCGCTCGCCGTGCAGTACGGCGTCTTCGCGTGGCGGGCGCTGCACGGCGACTTCGGGCGGTCGATCAGATCCGGCCGGCCTGTCTCCGGCGAGATCGCGCTGCGGCTGCCGTACACGCTCCAGCTCACGGCGGCCAGCATGGTCGTCGCGATCGCCCTCGGCCTGGTCCTCGGCATGATCGCCGCGCTCCAACACCGGCGGCTGCCGGACTACGCCGCGATGGTCGCCGCGCTCGCGGGGATCTCGCTGCCGAGCTTCTGGTTCGGCCTGGTGCTGATCCTGATCTTCTCGTACTATCTGCGGTGGCTCCCGGCCGCGGGCGCGGATACGCCCGGGAGCCTCATCCTGCCCGCCGTCACGCTCGGCACGTCGGCCGCGTCGATCATCGCGCGCCTCAGCCGCAGCAGCTTGTTGGAAGTGCTGCGGCAGGAATTCATCCGCACGGCGCGGGCCAAGGGCATGCGCGAGTGGCGGGTGCTGTACCGCCACGGACTCCGGAACGCCCTCATTCCCGTGCTGTCCATCATCGGCCTGCAGGTCGCGGGGCTGCTCGGCGGCGCGGTGATCGTGGAAACCGTCTTCGGCTGGCCGGGGCTCGGCCGCTTGGCCATCGACGCCATCTTCAATCGAGACATCCCGATGATTCAGGGCATCGTGCTGGTCGCGGCGACGATCTTCGTCGCCGTCAACCTGGCCATCGATTTGTTGTATGCTCTCGTCGACCCGAGAATCCGATACAGTTGAGGCCCGCGCGGCGGCCCGTCCGGCCCGCGCGCGCTCGCACGGGGCCATCGGGCTTCGCCGCGTGGCGCGGCACCGCGGCGCGACCCTGGGGATCGTGCTCGTTGCCGGTCTGCTGCTGCTCTCGCTCCTCGCGCCATACGTGTCCCGCTACGACCCGGCCGAGCCGCACTTTGGCGCGCGCCTGGAGCCGCCCACGGCCGCGTACCCCCTGGGAACGGATTCGTACGGACGGGATGTCCTGAGCCGTGTGGCCTACGGCGGGCGCATCTCGCTCGTCGTCGGCGCCGTGTCGGTGGTCGTCTCGTTCGTCGTCGGGCTGCCGCTCGGCGTCGCCGCGGGGTACGCGGGGGGCCGCATCGATGATCTGATCATGCGCATCATCGATGTGTGGCTGGCGTTTCCCGAGCTGCTGCTCGCGATCGGTATCGTCGCCGTCCTCGGCCCGGGGTTGCACAACGTCATGCTGGCGATCGGCATCTCGGGGGTGCCGGGCGTGTGCCGGCTCGTCCGGGGAAACGTGCTCGCGGTCAAGGAGGAAAGCTACGTGGAGGTGGCATGCGCGGTCGGCGGCACCGCGATGCACATCGTCCGGGCACACGTGCTGCCCAACGTCCTGGCCCCCGTCGTGGTGCTGCTGACCCTGCGCCTCGGGACGGCCATCCTCGCGGGCGTGGGCCTGAGCTTCCTCGGGCTCGGGGTGCAGCCGCCGGCGCCGGAGTGGGGCGCGATGGTGGCCGAGGGACGCACGTACCTCCAACAGGCCTGGTGGGTCTCGACGATCCCCGGCGCGGCGATCTTTTTGAGCGTGATGGGGTTCAACATGTTCGGGGACGGCCTCCGGGACGCGTTGGATCCCCGCCTGCACTAACGCGGCTCACCCGCCCGGCGAACGCGCTGGACCTGCCCGGCCGCACCGCCTCACGCCGTAGGCGGCACCGTCGGTCTCGGCACGCAGGGCTCGTCCCGCGGAGGACCTGGGCGGCCCCGAGCGAACGTGTGGGATATGGATATCGACTGGGACCGCCGGCGCCGCCCGGCCGGCTCGATCCTCGACACCGCGGGCCTGACTCCGCTCGTGCGCCTCCGGCGCGTCGTCGCGGATGTTGCCGCCGCGATCTACGGCAAGCTGGAGTATTTTGGGCCGAGCGGCAGCGTCAAGGATCGGATTCTCCCGTTTCTGGTCCGGGAGGCGGAACGGCGCGGCGAACTCCGCCCGGGCATGATCATGATCGAAGGAACGACCGGCAACACCGGCATCGCGACGGCCATGGTGGGCGCGGCCAAGGGGTACCGCGTGATCATCGTCATGCCGGAGGGGATGAGCCGCGAACGCCAGCAGACGATCCGGGCCTACGGGGCGGAGCTCGTGCTGACGCCGGGCGGCGAGAGCGACGTGGATCTGGTGCTCGACAAGGTGCGGGAGCTACGCCGGGAGCACGGCGACCGGATCTGGGAGGTCGGCCAGTTTTCGAACGCCGACAACGCGCGGGCGCACGCCGAGACGACCGGCCCGGAGATCTGGGACCAGACCTCGGGCCGGCTCGACGCGTTTGTGGCCGCGCAGGGCACGGGCGGGACGCTCACCGGCGTGTGCTCGTACCTCAAGGGCCGCCGGCCCGAGGTGCTCGGCTTCGCCGTGGAGCCCGAGGAGTGCGCGATCCTCTCCGGCCGCGGCTGGGGGCCGCATCGCATCGAAGGCATCGGGGACGGCTTCATCCCGGACGTGCTGGACCTCCAGTGGGTCGACGGGGTGATCACGGTGTCCTCGGACGACGCCGTCGCCATGGCGCGCCGCCTCGCCCGGGAGGAGGGCATCTTCTGCGGGATCTCCTCCGGCTGCAACGTCGCGGCCTGCGTCAAGCTCGCGCGCGCGCGGCCCGACCTCCGCACCATCGTCACGATGATCAACGACAACGGCCTGCGGTACCTCTCGACCGAACTGGGCGGCGCCGAGCCCGCGCTGGACGTGCCGGAGCGTCCGCATGTCCCGAGGCCGGCGGACGCGGCGCGGCTGGCCGCGAAGCGCCTCGTGATCATCAACTAGCGCAAAGGGGGGCACGATGGCAGCAGCGCGGCGGCAAGTCGACATCGCGGCCGACATGGGCGAATCGCCGGGACCGTGGCCGATGGGCCGCGACCGCGACATCGTCCCGTACCTGACGTCCGCGCACATCGCGTGCGGGTTTCACGCGAGCGATCCCGCGACGATCCGTACGACCATCGAGTTGCTGCGCGAGCACGAGGTCGCGATTGGGGCGCACCCGGGCTACCCCGACCTCGTCGGCTTCGGCCGCCGACGGATGGACCTCGCACCCCGCGATGTGGAGGACTTGGTGCTCTATCAGGTCGCCGCGGTCAAGGGCATGGTGGAGGCGTTTGGCGGGCGGCTGCAACACGTCAAGCCGCACGGCGCGCTGTACAACGTGGCCGAGGTCGACGACGGCACGGCCCAGGCCATCGTGGCGGCGATCAAGCGCGCCGATCCCGAACTCGCGATCGTCGCCACGCCGCACTCCCGCCTCTGCGCGCACGCGACGGCCGCGGGGATGGCCGTCGCCCGGGAGTTCTTCCTGGACCGCGGCTACAACGCCGACGGGACGCTCGTGAGCCGGCGGCGGGCCGGCGCCATGCTGACCGATCCGGAGGCGATGTGCCGCCGCGCCGTCGCCGCGTCGCGCGACGGCCGGTTCGAGACGGATGACGGGGCGACCGTGGAGGTGCAGGTCGACACGATCTGCCTCCACGGCGATCACGGACCGTCCCACGTCGCGGTGCAGCGGCTCCGCCGCATGCTCGAGGCGGCCGGCATCGCGGTCGCGCCGCTCGGAACATTCGCCCGGGCGCGTTGAACCCGGGACGGCCCGCGCGTGTACCTGCCTCCGTTCCGGTACTTCGCGCCGCAGACCCTGGATGAGGCGATCGCGCTGCTGCGCGAGCACGGGGACGAGGCCAAGCTGCTCGCCGGCGGCCAGAGCCTGCTGCCCCTCATGATGCTCGGGTTGGCCCGTCCCGGCGTGCTCATCGATGTGAACGGGATTCCCGGCCTCGACCGGATCGAGGCCGGCGGCGATGACGTCCGCGTGGGCGCGCTCGTGCGGCATTGCGCCGTGGAGACCGATCCGCGGCTTCGCGCTCGGTGCCCGGCGCTCGCGGACGCGGCGCCGCTCATCGGCAACATCCGGGTGCGGCACCGGGGCACGGTCGGCGGCAGCCTGGCCCACGCCGACCCGGCGGCGGAGGTGCCGCTCGTCGCGACGGCGCTCGGGGCCACGATCGAGGTCCGCGGCCCGGACGGCGCCCGCGACATCCCGGCCCACGAGTTTTTCCGCGGCTACCTGGAGACCGCGCTCGGGCCGGCCGAGGTCGTGACGGCCCTCCGGCTGCCGGCGCACGGCGCGCGGATGGGGCACGGGCTGGCGGAGCTCGTCCGCCGGTCCGGCGATTTTGCCATGGTCTCCGCGTGCGCGGTGCTTGGGCTCGACGGCGCCGGCCGCTGCACGCACGCCGCCGTGGCCATGGGCGGCGTCGGGCCGTCCGCGCTGCGCATGCGGGCCGCGGAGCGCCTCCTGGTCGGGCAACCACCGGGCGATCGCGCGCTCGACGAGGCCGCGGATGCCGTCCGCGACGAGGTGGCGCCGGAATCGGACGTGCACGCATCCGCGGAGTACCGCCGCGCGATGGCGCGCGTCATGGCCCGGCGGGCGCTCCGGGCGGCCGCCGCGCGGGCCGGCGGCGCGTCGCCGGACGCCGGGCCGGGTGCCGTGCGCTCGTGAGCGTATCACCGGCGGCATCCCGCGAATACCCCGAGCGGGCGGCGCTCCGCTTCGTCCTCAACGGCCGGCCGGTGGACGTGTGGGCCGCCCCGCAGGAAACGCTGCTCGCGGTGCTTCGAGACACCCTCGGCGCGACGGAGGTGAAGTACGGCTGCGGCGAGGGCGTGTGCGGCACATGCACGGTGCTGCTGGATGGAGCCCCCATCAACGCCTGCCTGACGCTCGGCGTGCACGCGCAGGGACGCACGGTCACGACGGTCCGCGGGCTCGCCTCGCCGGCGGGCGCCACGGGCGCGGCGGCGGACGGCATGCATCCGCTCCAGCGCGCGTTTGTGGCCCACGAGGCAGCGCAGTGCGGCTTCTGCACGCCGGGGATGCTGCTCACCGCCTACGCCTTCCTGGAGAAACATCCCCATCCGACACGCGCCGAGATCCGCGCGGCGCTCGGCGGCAACCTGTGCCGGTGTACGGGGTACGCCAGGATCGTGGACGCGGTCGAGGCCTGCGTGCGCGCCCGGCCGGGACGAGAGGACGTCCTCCGTGATCCCTGAGCCCGCAAGCGGCGGCGTTTCCCCCGCAGCCTATCGGGTCATCGGCAAGGCGCTACCGCGCTTCGACGTCGCCGACAAGGTCCGCGGGACGACCCAGTACGCGGCGGACTGGCAGCTGCCGGGGATGCTCGTGGGCCGGGTGCTGCGGTCGATCTACCCGTGCGCGCGGATCCGGCGTCTCGACGTCGCGCGGGCGCGGGCGCTTCCGGGCGTCGCGGCCGTGCTCACGGCGGGCGACCTCCCGCGCAACGGCGTCGAGGAGGATCCCACCGGGGCCGGGCTGCTCCGGTTCACGACGCCCGTCCTCGCCGACGGCGTCGTGCGCTATCAGGGCGAGCCGGTGGCGATCGTCGCGGCGGCGACGGACGCGGCCGCCCGCGCGGCGCTCGCTGCGATCGAGGTGGAGTATGAGCCGCTGCCGGGGGTCCATGACGCGGAGGCCGCGGCGCGGCGCGGCGCCGAGCGGGTCCACGACGGCCGGGACAACGTGTTCGTACACTGGAAGCTCCGCCGGGGCGACGTGGAGACGGGTTTCCGCGGCGCCGCGGCCGTCGTGGAGCGCACCTACCGCACGCAGCGCGTGGACCACGCCTACCTCGAGCCCGAGGCGGGCGTCGCGTGGGTGGAGGCCGACGGCGTCGTCACGGTCAGAGCCTCGTCCCAGGTCGTCGAGCACTTTCGCGCGCTCGCCGAGATCCTGGGCCTGCCGCACAATCGCGTGCGCGTCATCGCGCCGTTTCTCGGCGGCGGCTTCGGCGGCAAGGAGGACATGACCGCCGAACCGTACGTGGCGGCGCTGGCGTGGGCCACGGGACGCCCGGTGCGCATGGTGTGGGACCGGGCCGAGTCGCTGCTGGCGCGCCCGAAGCGGCACGCGTTTGTGATGCGCTACAAGACCGGGGCGGCGCGGGACGGGAGCCTGGTGGCGCAGGAGATCAGCCTGCTCGCCGATGCCGGACCGTACCCGCTGCTCAGCCCGCGCGTGCTGTTTGCCGCGCTCGTCACGGGGGCGGGCCCGTACTGCGTTCCCCATGTGCGGATCGACGCCCGGGCGGTGTTCACCAACAACGTCCCCGCGAGCGCGATGCGCGGCTTCGGGGCGATGCAGGTCACGTTCGCCTACGAGGCGCAGATGGATCTCCTCGCCGCCGCGCTCGGGATGTCGCCTGCGGCCATCCGCGAGCGCAACTTCCTGCGCAAAGGCGACCGCCTCCCCACCGGGGAGGCGGCGAGCACGTACGTGGCGCTCCCCGAGCTCCTCCGCCGGGCCCAGGACGCGCTCGGCGAACCGAGCCGGCCCTCCGGCCCCGGGGCGCGCGTGGGCCGGGGCATCGCGTGCAACATGCAGCCGTACGGGCGGACGGTGTGGTTTCAGGACCGCGCGAGCGCGTGGCTCGGGTTCGAGGCCGACGGCTCCCTCGTCATCCGCGCCGGCGTGCCCGACCTCGGCGGCGGACAGGCCGCCTCGCTCGCGCAGATCGCGGCCGAGGTGCTGGGCGTGTCGGTCGAGCGCATCCGCGTGCACGTGGGGGACAGCGCCCTCACCCCGCTCACGGGCGGCACGTTCGCGACGCGCCAGCTCTACATGTCCGGGAACGCGGCGCTGTGTTGTGCGCGCGAGCTGCGGGCCGGGATCGCCCCCGTGGCGGCGTCGCTCCTGGAAGCCGCCGAGGCGGACCTGGAGTTCGCGGACGACCACGCCGGCGTCGCGGGAGCCCCCGACCGGTGCGTGCCGCTGGCCCGCGTCGTCGCGGAGTGCGCCCGGCGCGGCGTGCCCGTGTCGCGCCTGTCCACGTTCCAGGGTGAGCGGTCCGCGCCCCCGGACCTCGAAACCGGGCAGGGGCGGACGTTCCCCGACTACACGTATGGATGCCACGCCGCGGAAGTCGAGGTGGACGTCGAGACCGGGGCGACGCGGCTGCTCAAGTACGTCGCGTGCCACGACGTGGGCCGGGCGATCAACCCGCAGAGCGTCGCCGGACAGATCCAGGGGGGCGCCGCGATGGGCATCGGCCAGGCGCTCGGCGAGGAGATCGCCCTCGAGGCCGGCGTCAACCTCACGACGCTGTTCGCAAACTACCTCATGCCGGTGGCCCCGGACCTTCCCGACAGCCAGGCCATCGCCGTCGAGTCGGGAGAGGGCCGCGGGCCGTTCGGTGCGCGCGGCATCGGCGAGCCCCCGACGGGGCCGCCGCTCGCGGCCATCGCCAGCGCGATCGCCGACGCCACCGGCGCGCGGCCGCTCGAACTGCCCATCACCCCGGAGCGCGTGTTTCGCGCCCTGGCGGAGCGCGCGGGGACAAACGAGGGGAGGTAGCATGGCCGTGTCCCGCGTCGAGATCGGGGTGGCGCTCAAAAACTTCGCCCAGGCCCCGGAGGAGCCCCTGATCGACGAGATCCTGGCGTACGCGTCGCGGGCGGAGGCGCTCGGGTACGCGTCCGCGTGGGCGTGGGACCACATCTTGCTCGGCGCGCGGCGGCCGTTTCCGTTTCTCGAGGCGTTGTCGACGCTGACCGCGGTCGCGATGCGGACCGAGCGCCTCCGGCTCGGCACCGGCGTGCTCGTCCTCCCGCTCCGCAACCCGGTGGTGCTGGCCAAGGTGCTCGCCAGCGTGGACCAGATCTCCAAGGGCCGCCTCATTCTCGGCGTCGCCGGCGGGTGGTACGAGCGTGAGTTCGAGGCCTGCGCGGTCCCGTTCAAGGAACGCGGAAAGCGCGTCGCGCGCGACCTGGAGATCATCACGCGGCTGTGGACCGAGGACGACGTGAGTGGCCGCTGGGACGGCCACGTGCTGACGCACGCGGTGATGCTGCCCAAGCCCGCGCAGCGGCCGCGCCCGCCCATCCTGCTCGGGGGCTACGTCGACGCGGTCCTGCGGCGCCTCGTGCGCCACGCCGACGGGTGGCTCACGTACTTCTACACCGCGGAGAGCTTCGGCCGGACCTGGGCGCGCCTCCGCGCGCTCGCGGCTGAGGCCGGCCGGGATCCGGCGACGCTCCACAATGTGAGCCAGCTCCCGATCTGCGTCGCCGCGTCGTACGAGGACGCGGACCGGCGGGTGCGCGAGTTTCTCGGACGGTACTTCGACATGGCGCCGTGGAGCGAGTCGACGATGGACAGCGCGATTCGGGGCACGGCCGCCCAGTGCGCCGAGCAGCTCGCGGCGCAGATCGAAGCGGGCGTGGAGCACGTGGTCCTCGTCCCGCACGAGTACCGGATCGACCAGCTGGAGGCGGTCGCCCGGGACGTGCTGCCGCGCCTGGGCCTCGGCGCCGGAGGCCCGCGACGATGAGCGACGCGTCGTTCGTCGAGGCGCGCCGGCGCCTCGAGGCCAAGGATCGATCGCGGCGCGACAAGCGGATGCCGGTCGAGCGGGCCGCCGAGCTCGTCCGGGACGGCGACCACATCGCGATCGGCGGGTGCCTGTATTCGCGCACGCCGTGGGTGACGCTCCGGGAACTGCTGCGGCAGCGGCGCCGCGACCTCACGCTCTCGCGCAACCTGCTGTGCTACGAAGGCGAACTGTTCATGGTGGCCGGCGCGGCCCGGGGCATCGTGACGAGCTGGGCGGGGATCGGGCTTCCGTGGGGGCTGTCGCGCATCGTGCGGGAGTTCGTGGAGTCGGGCCGGGTCCGCTTCGACGAGTGGAGTCACCTCGCCCTCGGCCTGCGGTATCGCGCGGCGGCGATGGGCGTCCCGTTTCTGCCGACGCTGTCCATGCTCGGCTCCGACCTGCTGGCGCGCGCCGGCGCCCGCACGATGACGTGCCCGTTTACCGGCGAGCGGCTGTGCCTGGTCCCCGCGCTCTTTCCCGACGTGGCCCTGCTGCACGTGCACCGGGCGGACCCGTTCGGCAACGCGCAGATCGACGGGTATCCGCACATGGACGCCGACCTCGCGGTGGCGGCGGCGGCCGTGATCGTGAGCGCGGAGGAGATCGTGGACCCGGAGGACCTGCGCCGGCACGCGGACCGGACCATCATCCCGTTCTTCGCGGTGGACGCGGTGGTGGAGGCGCCGTACGGAGCGTACCCGCACGAGTGCTACGGCCTGTACGAAGCGGATCTCGCGCACATCGACGCGTATGCCCGCGGCGTGGCCTCAGGCGGCGCGGACGCCGCGCGGCGCCACCTGGACGACTACGTGTACGGGCCGGAGACCTTCGAGGCGTACTTGGAGCGGTTCGGGGTCGGCCGCCTGCTGGAACGGCGCCGGGCGGCACAGGAGCTCAGCCGCTGACATGACGTATACCGCCTCCGAGCTGCTCGCGGTGAGCGCCGCCCGGCTGCTCGAGGATCGCAAGATCGTGTTCGCGGGCGTCGGCACGCCGCTGCTGGCGTCGGTCCTGGCCCAGACGACGCACGCGCCGAACCTCACGATCGTGCTGGAAGGCGGCGTCATCGGCCCCGAGATGGCGCCGGGGCGCCTGCCGATCTCCACCAACGAGATGCGCGCGGCGCGGCGGGGCGTGCTGCTCCCGTCGATCACCCAGATCTTCCTGTACGCGCAGCGGGGCTTCTACGATTACGGCTTCCTGGGAGGCGCGCAAGTCGACCCGTACGGCAACGTCAACACCAGCTTCATCGGACCGCCCGAGCGGCCCCGCGTGCGCCTGCCGGGCAGCGGGGGCGCATGCGACATCATCTCGCACTGCCGGGAGATCCTCATCGTGACCACGCACGAGCGGCGCCGGTTCGTGGAGCGGGTCGACTTCGTGACGAGCCCGGGCCACGTGGACGGCCCCGACGGCCGGCGGCGCGCGGGACTCCTGTTTGGGCGCGTGACCAAGGTGGTGACCAATTTGGCCCTCATGGGCTTCGACCCCGCCACGGCGCGGATGCGCCTGGAGGCGTTGCAGCCGGGCGTGAGGCTCGAGGAGGTACGAGAGCACACCGGCTTCGAGCTTCCGGCCCCGGCGGACGTGCCGCACCTCCCGCCGCCCGCCGAACGCGAACTCGCGATCCTGCGCACCCTGGATCCCGAGCGGACGTTCCTCGGCTGACCCTGGATCGATGTGCGGACCGAGCTTGCGGGCCGGGGCGCTTAGTGCAGCGTGCGTAAACCCCTGCGAATCCCCGACCGGCCCGGGCCGAGGAGGACTTGCCTCCGGTGCGGAGAAGCGTGCTCGGCATACGCACCCGCTCGTGTGCGACCGCGACACTGCACGCCCTAGATCCGGGGAGGAGGGACAGCATGCGAAAGTGGTGTGCCGTAGTGGCAGTGCTCGCACTGCTCGTGCCCGTGACCGCGCTCGGCGCGGGAGCCCAGGGCGCGACGATCAAGATCGGCGTCCCGGTGCCGTTGTCCGGCGGCAACGCCAAGATGGGCGACGACATCTCCAAGGCGGCGACGCTCGCCGTCGAGGAGTGGAACGCCAAGGGCGGCGTCCTCGGGCGTAAGCTCGAGATCATGTCCTTCGACGACGCGTGCGACGCGCAGCAGAGCGTGACCGCGGCGCACAAGCTCGTCGACGCCGGCGTCGTCGCCGTGGCCGGCGGGTACTGTTCGTCGGCCGCCATTCCCGCCAGCGCCGTCTACCATGACAGCGGCGTGGCGTTCGTCGCCGACGCCTCCAGCAACCCCAAGCTGACGGACCAAGGGTTCGAGAACGTCTTTCGGGTCATCGGCCGCGACGATCAGCAGGGGCCGTACGCCGCGGGCTTCATGATGAAGACCCTCAAGGCCCACCGCATCGCGATCATCCACGACAACACCGTGTATGCCAAGGGCCTCGCCGACGCGACCAAAGCGGCGCTGGACGGCAAACCCGGCGTGCAGGTGGTGTTCTTCGACGCGATCACGCCGGGCGAGAAAGACTTCTCCGCGGTGCTGACCAAGGTCAAGAGCCTCAAGCCCGACGTGACGTACTTCACCGGCTACTATCCGGAAGGCGGGCTGCTGGCCAAGCAGTTCAAGGACCTCGGCGTGTCCGGGAAGTTCATGGCGGGGGACGCCAACAACGACCCGACGTTTGTCACGGAGGCCGGCGCGGCGGCCGAGGGCGTGTTTGTGACGTCGACCCCGCTGCCGCAGGATCTCGGGACGGCACGAGCCTTCGTGGAACGGTACAAGAAGCGCTTCAACCAGGATCCCGGGCCGTACTCCGCGCTGGAGTACGACGCCGTCAACGTGGTGATCAACGCGATCCAGCGGGCGCACAGCACCGACCGTGCGGCGATCATCAAGGCGATCGCGGCGACCAAGGACTACAAGGGCGCGACCGGCACCATCGGCTTCGACAAGAAGGGCGACCGCACCACGATCCTCTACATTCCCTACATCATCAAGGGCGGCAAGTTCACGCCCTACAACGTTTCCTCGTGATGCGTCCATAGCGTCTTCCGGGGACGCCCCGCACGGCGGGGCGTCCCCCGGCCCGGCCTCCGGCGCGGCATGACCGTCGCACTGCAGCAACTGGTGAACGGCCTCACGGTGGGGGCGTTTTACGCGCTCATCGCGCTCGGTTACACCATGGTGTACGGCATCATCCGGCTCATCAACTTCGCGCACGGCGACATCTACGCGGTCGGCGCGTTCCTGGGGTTGTCCACGTACGGCCTGCTCCGCCTCCTGCACGTCGACAACCCGATCCTGACGACGCTGCTCGGTCTCGTGGTGTCCATGGGGTGCACGGGGCTGCTCGGGATGCTCGTCTACCGGGTGGCGTACCGCCCGCTCTTGCACGCGCGCCTGTCGATCCTCATCTCCGCGATCGGCGCGTCGCTCACGCTGGAGTACGGCTTGTTTCTCATCTACAGCCCGTCGTTTTTGGTGTACCCGCACCTCTTCGACAGCCCCGGCATGGCCCTGGGCGACATTTCCGTGTCGGGCCTCCAGATCATCATCTTCGTCTCCGGCCTCGTCCTGATGACGGCGCTGTACGTGGTCGTGCACCGCACCAAGATCGGGATGGCGATGCGCGCGCTCGCGATCAACCAGGACGCCGCGCGCCTGATGGGGATCGACGTCAACCGCGTGATCGCCGTGACGTTCTTCCTCGGGTCGACCCTGGCGGCGTTCGCCGGGGTGCTGACGGGCCTCTACTACTCGCAGATCTCGTTTCTGATGGGGTTCCTGATCGGGCTCAAGGCCTTTACCGCGGCCGTCCTGGGCGGCATCGGCAACATCCCCGGCGCGGTCGTCGGCGGCTTTCTCCTCGGCGTGCTGGAGGGGCTCGCGGCGGGGTACTTCTCGAGCCGGTGGAAGGACGTGGTCGCGTTCGGCATCCTGATCGTCATCCTCGTGGTCCGCCCGCGCGGGCTCCTCGGCGAGCGCGTCGTCGAACGGATGTGAACGCGCTGGGCCGCCGGTGGGTTCGGGGCGCGCTCATCGCCGCGGTCATCGCCGTCGCCCTCGGCCTGCCGATCGCGGGCACGCCGTACCTGATCGACGTGGGGACGCTCGTGCTCGTCTACGTCATGCTGGGGCTCGGCCTCAACGTGGTCGTGGGCTACGCGGGCCTCCTGGACCTGGGGTACGCGGCGTTCTTCGCTATCGGCGCGTACACGACGGCGATCCTGATGGACGACGCCCACCTCGCGTTCTGGTGGACGCTCCCCGCGGCGGCGTGCTTCACGGCGCTGTCGGGCGTGGTGATCGGCACGCCGACGCTGCGCCTCAGGAGCGACTATCTCGCGATCGTGACGCTCGGCTTCGGCGAGATCGTCCGGATCGCGGCCACGAACCTCACGTTCACGGGCGGCCCCGAAGGGCTGTACGGGATCCCCCACCCGACGATCGGCGGGCTCGTGCTCCGCTCCCCGCAGGCCCTCTACTTCCTCGGGCTCGCCTTCGCGCTCGTGGTCCTCGCCGGCAGCTACAATCTCGCCCGGTCGCGCCTCGGCCGGGCCTGGCTCGCGATTCGCGAGGACGAGGCGGCGGCCCAGGCGGTCGGCATCTACCCCGTACACTCCAAGCTGATGGCCTACGTGCTCGGGGCGGTGTTCGCGGGCGCCGCGGGGTCGTTCTTCGCCGTCAAGCTCACGGCGATCAACCCGTCCAGCTTCACGTTCATCCAGTCGGTCACGATCCTCATGGTCATCATCCTGGGCGGGATGGGGAGTCTCCCGGGCGTGGTCCTGGCCGCCGCGGTCATCGTGGTCCTCCCCGAAGTGCTGCGCGCGTTCGACCAGGTGCGGATGTTCGCGTTCGGGATCGGCCTCATCATCTTGATGCTCATGCGGCCGCAGGGGCTGTGGCCGAGCCGCATCGGCCAGATCGAGCGGCGGGCCGTCGCGGTCTCGGAAGCGAGCGCCGCCGCCGTCGTCGCGGCCGACGCGGCCGCCACGACGGAGTAGGGGCGCGGTGCCGGTCCCGCCCGCGCCCGCACCGGCCGCCGGCCCCGGCGCGTCCAACGGGGCCATCCTCGACGTCGACGCGCTCACCGTCCGCTTCGGCGGCCTCGTCGCCGTTTCCGCGGTCTCTCTCGACGTGCGCCACCGGGAGATCCTCAGCATCATCGGCCCGAACGGCGCCGGCAAGACGACGGTGTTCAACTGCATCACGGGCTTTCTTCGCCCCACCGCGGGCCGGATCGTGTTCGAGGGCGTCGACGTCACCGGTATGCGCCCGGACCTCGTGGTGCGGCGGGGGATCGCCCGCACGTTCCAGATGATCCGGCTGTTTCCCGACCTCGATGTGGACGAGAACGTGATGATCGGCCTGCACGGGCGGACGCGGGCGGGTACGCTGGACTCCCTGCTGCACACGGCGCGGCACCGGCGGGAGGAGACCTGGGCGCGCGAGGAGACCTACCGCTGGCTGACGTTTGTCGGGCTGGCGGACCGCGCGCACTACCGCGCCCGCGAGCTGGCGTACGGTGACCAGCGGCGGCTGGAAATCGCCCGCGCGCTCGCCACGGCCCCGCGGCTCCTCATCCTGGACGAGCCGGCGAGCGGCATGAATCCCGCGGAAAAGGCGGCGCTCGTCCAGCTCGTCGGCCGCATCCGCGAGGCCGGGGTCACGGTGCTGTTCATCGAGCACGACATGAGCGTCGTGATGGGCATCAGCGACCGCGTCATCGTGCTGAACCACGGGGTGCGCATCGCGGAGGGCGCGCCCGCCGCCATCCAGCAAGATCCGCAAGTCATCGAGGCGTACCTCGGCCGGGACGACGACGCATGAGCCTGCTCGAGGTGCGCAATCTCGTCACCGCGTACGGGAGCATCGAGGCGCTCCACGGCATCTCCCTGGACGTCGCCGACGGGGAGATCGTGGCGCTCCTGGGGGCCAACGGCGCGGGCAAGACGACGGCGCTGCGCACGATCTCCGGGCTGCTCCGGCCGCGCTCCGGGGAGGTGTGGTTTGCCGGCGAGCGGATCGACCGGCGTCCGGCGCACGAGATCGTGCGTCTCGGACTGACGCAGGTGCCCGAGGGGCGGTGGATCTTCTCCCTCATGACGGTCGACGAAAACCTGCGCCTCGGAGCCTATGCCGAACCGCGGGT
Source organism: Bacillota bacterium (assembly GCA_021324255.1). Classification (GTDB taxonomy): domain Bacteria; phylum Sysuimicrobiota; class Sysuimicrobiia; order Sysuimicrobiales; family Segetimicrobiaceae; genus JAJPIA01. The sequence continues at coordinate 91,775 of JAJPJL010000083.1, read as the reverse complement.
GCCCCAGGCCGCGCTGGACCGGGTCTTTGCGCTCTTTCCGCGGCTGCGGGAGCGGCGGGCGCAGCTCGCCGGCACGCTGTCGGGCGGGGAGCAGCAGATGCTGGCCATCGCCCGGGCGCTCATGACGAGGCCGCGGCTCCTCCTCCTCGACGAACCGTCCATGGGGCTCGCGCCGGTGCTCGTGCGCCTCATCATCCAGACCATCGCGGAGATCAACCGTGACGGCACCACCGTCCTGCTCGTCGAACAGAACGCCAGCGCGGCGCTCAGGCTGGCCCGGCGCGCCTACGTCCTCGAGAACGGGCGCGTGGCGCTGGAGGGACCGAGCGCGGACCTGGCCAAGAACGAACGGGTCCGGCAGGCCTATCTGGGCGTCGGCGCCCCGCTGCGCGCACAGGGGTGAGAGATGGCTGAACCGCCTCCGCTGTACGACCACGGTCCGGGAACTCCGCTCGACGTCGACCGCGAGTTTTACGGGCGGCTGGCGCGGGAGGAAGAGCAGCGCACGCTCGTCGAGCGATTCATCGTGCCCATGCGATCCGGCCGGGCGTGGCCGGTACCGGCGGGGCACCTGTGCCGCATCGTCGCGGTCGAGGGACCCCAGGTGGCGGACTTCAACGCCTGGCACCGCGACAATCCGCGGGAGCGTTTCTGGGCGGCGCGCACGCGCCAGTTGCAGGGGACGCACGTCACGACCTATCACCGGCTCTGGTCGTGCCTGCCGTACCTGCGCCCGATGCTCACGATCACCCGCGATACGGTGCGCTACGGCGTGGACGAGGACGGCGCCGGCTGCCACGATCTCCTCGGGACGCGGTGCGATCCCTACATCCACCAGATGCTGAACGGAGAGGAGTTCGACCGTACCTGCCACTCCAATCTCGTCCGCGCGGTGGCGCCGTACCGTCTCACCGAACTGGACGTCCACGACGTCCTGAACATCTTCATGGTCACGGGGCTCCGCCGGGACGGGCGCTACTTCGCCAAGGCGAGCCCGGCCAGGCGGGGCGACTTCTTCGAGTTTTTCGCCGAGATCGACCTGCTCTGCGCCATCTCGACGTGTCCGCACGGCGACCTGTCGGTGCCGATGTGGGGGCCCGCGCGCGGCGATCCGCTCGTCACGTGCCGGCCGCTCGGCGTCGAGGTGTACCGGCCGGCGCCGCCGCTGCTTGCCGGCTGGGTTCCGCCGGCGCCGGCGGGCTACCACGGCCTCCACGGCCTCGGGACGTAGGAGGGAGGACATCGATGCGGCTCCGCGACCGCGTGGCGGTCATCACAGGATCGAGCGCCGGGATCGGCGAGGCCATCGCCTGGGCGTATGCGCGCGAGGGGGCGCGCGTGGTGGTCCATTCGCGGTCGCCCGACCGGGCCGAGCGCGTCGCCCGGGCCCTCCGGGACGGCGGCCACGACGCCGTCGCCGTCGCCGGGGACGTCGCCGACCGCAGCACCGCGGAGCGGCTGGCGGCCGCGGCGGCGGAGCGGTGGGGCCGCCTCGACGTCCTCGTGAACAACGCGGGCACCTCGATGATCGGGCCGTCCGAGACGCTGCCGGAGGAAGGGTGGCGGCGGACGATCGACACGAACCTGACGGGCGCGTTCTTTTGCGCGCAGGCTGCGGCCCGGCTCATGCTGGCGCAGCGGCGCGGCGTGATCCTGAACATCTCCTCGATCCTCGGCGAGGTCGGCCTCCCCAAGCGCGCCGCGTACTGCGCCAGCAAGCACGGGTTGATCGGCCTGACCAAGGTGCTCGCGGCCGAGTGGGCGAGCAAGGGCATCCGCGTGGTCTCCATCGACCCGGCGTACATCAAGACGGCGATGGACGAGCGCGATCAGGTGGCCGGCGACTACACCAACGCCGACATCGAGCGGCGGACGCCGCTCGGCCGGTTTGGGACCGTCGACGAGGTGGCCCGGGCGGCCGCGTTTCTGGCCTCGGACGACGCCAGCTACATCACCGGGTCGTGCATCACGGTGGACGGCGGGTGGGTGGCGTATGGCGGCTGGTGACGGCCCCGCGCCGCCTGGGGGAGCCGGCGCGCCGCGGACGGTGCAGCCGGGTCGCGCCGCGCCGCCGCATGGGGCGCCGGAGGAGCTCGGCGCCGACGATCTGCGCGCGCTATACCGGTACATGCTCCTCCAGCGCGCCGCGGAGGAGCGGATCGTCCACCTGTACCGGCAGGGCGCCGTCGTCGGCGCCTGCTTCACCGGCTACGGCCACGAGGCCATCGCCGTCGGCGCGGCCTACGCGCTCGGCTCGCCGGACGTGGCGGCGACGCTCCATCGGGACCTCGGGGCGCGCCTCGTGCTCGGGATGCCGGTGCGGCTGTACTTCGCGAACTTCCTCGGCCGGACGGGGTCGCCGACGCGGGGACGTGAAGGCAACCTGCACATCGGCGGGCTCGGCCCGCGCATCCTGCTCCACACCGACTACATCGGCGCGAACGTGGCGGTCGCGGCCGGCGCCGCGCTCGCCTTTGCGATCCGGCGGGAGGAGCGCGTGGCCATGGCGTTCTTCGGCGAGGGAGCGCTCGCGACCGGCGAGTTCCACGAGGGCGCCAACCTCGCGGCGGTGCAGCGGCTGCCGCTGGTGCTCATCTGCTGGAACAACCAGTTCGCGCTGTCCACGCCGGTGGCGCAGGAAGTCTGCGGTCCGATCGTCGAGCGCATGGCGGGGTACGGGATGCCGGCCTGCGCGGTGGACGGCAACGACGTGCTCGCCGTCTACGGCGCGGCCCGGGCGGCGGTGGACCGGGCGCGGCGCGGCGAGGGGCCGAGCTTCGTGGAGTGCTGCACGATGCGGATCCGCGGGCACTCCGAGGCCGACGACGCGTCCTACGTGCCGCAGGCGCTGCTCGACGAGTGGCGCCCGCGCGATCCCGTGGCGCGCTTCGAGGCGCGGCTCCGCGAGCTCGGGGTGCTCGACGCCGGCGAGGCGGAGGCCGTCCGGGCCGGCGTGATCGCCGAGGTGGACGCGGCCCAGGCGTGGGCCGAGGCCAGCCCGCCCCCGGATCCGTCCGAGCTCGAGCGCGGCGTCTACTGCGAGGCCCGCCCGTGGCCGTGATGACGTACCTCGAGGCGATCGCGGACGGGCTCCGCGAGGCCATGCGCGCCGATCCGTCGGTGATCGTGCTGGGTGAGGACGTCGCGGTGTACGGCGGCGCGTTCAAGCTGACCAAGGGCCTCCTCGACGAGTTCGGGGACCGCCGCGTGATCGACACGCCGATCAGCGAAGCGGGCATCGTCGGCGCGGCCGTGGGCGCCGCGCTCGTGGGCCTGCGTCCCGTCGCGGAGATGCAGTTTGCCGACTTCATCTCCAACGCGTTCAACCAGCTGGTCAATGTCGCGGCGACGTCGGCGTACCGGGCCGGGGGATGCGTGCCGCTCGTCGTGCGGGCGCCGTGCGGGGCGGGGACGCACGGCGGGCCGTTTCACTCGCAGTCCGTGGAGGCGTACTTCTTTCACGCGCCGGGGCTCAAGATCGTGCTGCCGTCGACGCCGCAGGACGCGAAGGGGCTGCTGCTGTCCGCGATCGCCGATCCGAACCCGGTGCTGTTTCTCGAGCACAAGGCGCTGTATCGGTCGTTGCGCGGGCCGGTCGACGGCGGGCTCGCGTTTGTGCCCTTGGGCCGCGCGGCGGTGCGCCGGCCCGGCCGCGACGTCACCGTGGCGACCTACGGCATGATGGCGCACCGATCGCTGGAGGCGGCCGAGGCCGCGGCACGGGACGGCGTCGAGGCGGAGGTCATCGACCTGCGTACGCTCTTGCCGCTCGACCTCGAGACCGTCGCGGAGTCCGTGGCGCGCACGAGCCGCCTGCTCGTGGTCCACGAGGACCGGCTCCGGGGCGGCCTCGGCGCCGAGATCGCGTCCTACATCGGCGAGCATCTCTTTACGTCGCTCGACGCGCCGGTGTCGCGCGTCGCCGCCCCAAATACGCCCGTCCCGTACGCGCCCCCGCTGGAGGGCGCTTACCTGCCGAGCGCCGGGCGGATCCGCGAGGCGATCGTGCGGCTCGCGCGGTGGTGAGGCCCGCCCCGCCGTCCAGGCCCGTGGTGGCCGTGCTGACGGACGGCGGCCCCGGCGGGCCGGCGCTCGGCGGCGTCACCGACGCCGCGGTGATCCGGTACGCCTGGGACCTCGCCGCGTTGCGCGCGGCGCTCCGGGACGCGCACGCCCTCTTGGTCTGGAACTTCCGCACCTCCATCCTTCGCGACGCCTGGGCCGACGCCCGCGATCTCCGGTGGATCCACGTCGCCGCCGCGGGCGTCGATACGGTCCTGTTTCCCGAGCTCGTCGAGAGCGACGTGATCGTGACGAACTCGCGGGGCGTCTTCGACCAGGCCATCGGCGAGTACGTGCTCGGCCTGATGCTGGCGTTCGAAAAGGATCTGCCGGGCACGATCGCCCGGCAGCGTCGGCACGCGTGGGAGCACCGCGAGACCGGGATGCTCGGCGGGCGGACCGTCGTCGTCGTCGGCGCCGGCGGCATCGGACGCGCGATCGGCCGGCTGGCGCACGCGGTCGGGATGCGGGTCACCGGGGTGGCGCGGACGGCGCGGCCGCGGGATCCCGATCTCGGGACGGTCGTCCCGGCGTCCGAGCTGGCACGCGTGGTGGGCGACGCGGACTACCTCGTGATCGCCACCCCCCTGACGCCCGAGACGCGCGGCATGATCGGCGCGGGCGTGTTCGCGCGGATGAAGCCAGGCGCGCGCCTCATCAACGTCGGCCGCGGCGCGATCATGGACGAAGGGGCGCTGCTTGGGGCCCTGCGCGCCGGGCGCATCGCCGGGGCGGCCCTCGACGTGTTTGCCCGCGAGCCGCTCCCCCCAGACGATCCCCTGTGGGATGTGCCGGGGGTGATCGTGTCGCCGCACATGTCCGGCGACTTTGCGGGGTCGCTCGAGGACCTCGCGGCGCTCTTCCGGACCAACTTCGCGCGGTGGCTGCGGGGCGCGCCGCTCCTGAACGTCGTCGACAAGCGGCGCGGCTACGTGCCGGGGCGCTCCGGAGAGGCCGAGCCGGCCCGGTGCGCGGCGCCGCCCGGGCGCGGCCGCGCCGAGGACCCCGGGCGGTCGTGACGGCACCCGCGGCCGTCGGCATCGACGCGGGGGGGACATTCACCGACCTGGTCATGGTGGCGCCGGGCGGCGGCCCGCCGCACGTCGTCAAGCGGCCGGCGTCGCCTGATCCTTCCCGAGCGCTCATGGACGGCCTGCGGGCCGTTGGCCACGGCGGCGTGGCCCGGCTGACGTACGGAACCACGGTCGTGACCAACGCGCTCGTGGCGGGCGCCGGCGCTCGGGTCGCCCTCGTCACCACGCGCGGGTTCCGCGACGTGCTGGAGATCGGGCGGCAGCAGCGCGACCACCTGTACCGGCTGGACGTCCCGGGCCGCGCGGCGCCCGCGGTGCCCCGGGCGCTGCGGTTCGAGGTCACGGAGCGCATCGACCACCAGGGGCGCGTCCTCGTGCCGCTCGCGGAGAGCGAGGTCAGGGCGCTCGCGGACGCGTTGCGGGGCGCCGAGGTCGAGGCCGTCGCGGTCTGCTTCCTCCACGCCTACGCCAATCCGGTCCACGAGCGCCGGGCCGCCGCGCTGCTCGGCCCGCATGTCCGCCACGTGTGCCTGTCGTCCGCGGTCAATCCCGAGTTCCGCGAGTACGAACGCTCGCACACGACGTGCGCGCACGCGCGCGTCAGACCGCTCGTGGCGCGGCACCTCGGCGATCTCGAGGCCGGGCTCCGCGCGGGCGGCGTCCGGGCGCCGCTCGAGCTCATGCAATCGAACGGCGGCGTGGCGTCCGCGCGCCAGGTCGTGGATCGCCCGCTTGCGCTCTACATGTCGGGGCCGGCGGCCGGCGTGGCGGCGGCGCGGGCGGTGATCGCCGGCGCGGGCATCCGGGACGCGGTGGCGCTCGACATGGGCGGCACCTCTACCGACGTCTGCCTGATCCGCGACGGGCTGGCGGAGTCGGTCACGGAACGCCGGGTGCTCGGCCAACCGGTCCGGTTGCGGTCCGTGGCCGTCGAGAGCATCGGCGCGGGCGGGGGATCCATCGCGTGGGTCGACCGGGCGGGAGCGCTCAAGGTCGGTCCGGAGAGCGCGGGGGCGGAGCCGGGACCGGCCTGCTACGGGCGGGGCGGCGAGCGCGCGACTGTGACGGACGCCTACGTCGTCCTCGGCGTGCTGAGCGAGGCCGGCGCGATCGGCGGCGTCAGGCTCGATCCGGACCTCGCCCGGCGCGCGATCGAGCCGCTCGCCGCGCGCTTCGGGATGGGCGTGCCGGAGGCGGCCGCGGGGATCGTGGAGATCGCAAACGCGGCGATGCTCAGGGCGATCCGCACGGTGTCGCTCGAGCGCGGCGTCGATCCGAGGGCGCTGACCCTGGTCGCGTACGGCGGCGCCGGTCCGATCCACGCCGGCCGTCTGGCGGCGCTCGCCGGCATGCCGCGGGCGCTCGTCCCGGCCTACGCGGGCGTCTTCTCCGCCTGTGGGTGCGCCCTCGCGGACCGCCGCTACGATGCGGTGCAGAGCGCCCGCGTGCGCCTCGCGGACGACGGGCCCGAGGCCTGGGAGGGGCCGCTTCGCGAGCTGGAGGCCGACCTCCTCGCGCGGTGCCTCGACGACGGCGTGCCGCCCGGCAGGGTCGTCCTCCAGCGGTCGATCGACCTGCGCTATGTCGGGCAAAACTACGAGCTCGAGGTGCCGGTTGCGCCGGGGCTCGACGGCGCGGCGGTGCGGGCCAGGTTTTTGGCGCTGCACCGTCTCCGCTACCAGTACGCGACGGACGAGCCGGTGGAGGGAGTCGCCGTGCGGGCGGCCGCTATGGTCCCGGAGCGGGAGGCCAGGCTCGTCGCGCCGGCCGCCGGGGCCGCCGCCGCGCGGTCGCGCCCGGTCTTTTTCTACGGGACCGGGTGGGTCGAGGCGCCCGTCCACTCGAGGATGGGCGTGCCGTGCGGCCGCGCATGCCCCGGGCCGGCGATCGTCGAGGATCCCTGGTGCACCGCTCTCGTCTATCCCGGGCAGAGCGCGCGGCGAGATGCGGCGGGGCTCCTGTGGATCGAGCCGTCGTGACGCCGGATCCCGTGACCCTGGAGGTCGTCCGCCACGCGGTCCTGTCCATCGCGGAGGAGATGCGCGTTGTGCTCATGCGCTCCGCGCGCTCCCCGGTCCTCAAGGAGGCCGGGGACCTCTCGTGCGCGCTGACCGACGCGCGGGGCCGCCTCATCGCGCAGGGCCGCGACATCCCGATTCACCTCGGCGTGATGGCGTTCACCGTGGAGGAACTGCTGAGGCGCGTGCCCGCGGACGATCTCCACCCGGGGGACGTGTACGTGACCAACGACCCCGAGGTCGGGGGCAATCACCTCCCCGACGTCAAGGCGATCACGCCGATCTTTCACGGGGGCCGGCTGGTGGCGTTCGCGGTCAACCTCGCGCATTGGCCGGACATCGGCGGAGCCCGGCGCGGGAGCTACGTGGCCGGAGCGCGCGACCGGTACGCGGAGGGGCTCTGCATTCCGCCGGTGCCGCTGTTCGTGCGGGGCGAGCCCAACGAGCGGATGCTGGACCTGGTGCTGAGCAACGTTCGTGGGCGCGACGAGCGGCGCGGGGATCTGCTCGCGCAGTACGCCGCGAACGCGGTAGCGGCGGCGCGCCTCCTCGAGGTCTTCGATCGGTTTGGCGCCGAGGTGGTCGAGGGCTGCGCGGCGCGGTTCCTCGACGAGTCCGAGGCGCAGATGCGGGCCGCGATCGCCGCGCTGCCCCCGGGCGACTACGCCGGCGAGGACTGGCTCGACGACGACGGCGCCGGCAGCGGGCCGCTGCGCATCGCCGTGCGCGTCCGCGCCGGCGCCGGAACGCTGCACCTGGACTTCGCGGGCACGGCGCCGGAGGTCCCGGGACCGCTCAACGCCACGCGGTTCGTCACCGCGTCCGCGGTGTTTTACGCGGCCCGCGCGCTGCTCGGCCCCGAGATCCCGGCGAACGCCGGGTGCTACCGGCCGATTACGCTCCACATCCCGCCGCGGTCCATCCTGGATCCCGGTCCGGACGCGCCGCGCGTCGGCGGGAACCACGAGACGTCCCAGCGCGTGGTTGACGCCGTGTTCCGGGCGCTGGCCCCGGCGCTCCCCGACCGCGTCGTCGCCGGCGGGCCGGGCACGTCCGGGCTCGTGATGGTGAGCGGCGCACGAGCGGACGGCCGGCCGTTCATCTTGTACGAGGTGCACGGCGGCGGCGAGGGCGCGAGCGCGGCGAGGGACGGCCTCAACGGCATCCGCGTGCACATGAGCAACGTCATGAACACCCCGGTCGAGGTGATCGAGAGCGAATACCCGCTGCGGGTGGAGTGCTGCGAGCTCGTGCCGGACAGCGGAGGTCGCGGCCGTCACCGGGGCGGGCTGGGGCTCCGCCGCGCCTACCGGCTCTTGGCCCCGCGCGCGGAACTGTCGACGATGGTGGAGCGGATGCGGATCCCGCCCTGGGGCGTCTTTGGCGGGGAGGCCGGGGCGCCGTTTCGCGTGGTCTGCGTGGAGGGGGACCGCCGCGCGGCCGTCGGCGGAAAGGAGAACCGCGACCTGGGGCAAGGCGCGGTGGTGATCGTGGAGAGCTGCGGCGGGGGCGGGTTTGGCCCGCCGGAGGAGCGGCCCCGCGAGCTCGCCGAAGCCGACGCCGTTGATGGGTACGTCACCGCGGCGCCCGAGGCGCGGAATCCGTGGACCGGGAGGGAGCGGCCGTGAAGCTGCATGACCGGGTCGCGATCGTGACGGGGGCGGCCAAGGGGATGGGAGGCGCGATCTGCACCCGCCTGGCGCGGGAAGGCGCCCACGTCGTGGCGGCGGCGCGCGACGCGGCGCCGCTGGCGGCGCTCGTGGACCGGCTGCGCGGGCTGGAGCACGGCGGCCGGCACCTCGCCGTGCCCACCGACGTCACGGCGGAGGCCCAGGTCGCGAACCTGGTGGACCGCACACGTTCCGAGTTTGGACGGATCGACGTGCTCGTCAACGCCGCGGGCGTCACCGGCCCCGTGGAGACGCCGCTTTACGCCGTCGATCCCGCGGCCTGGGATCACGTCCTGGCCGTGAACCTCAAGGGCACGTTTCTCTGCTGCCGGGCCGTCGTGCCGGTGATGATCGCGCAGCGCTCCGGCAAGATCATCAACATCGCGGGCACGTCCGGCCTGCGCGGATACCGGTATCGCGCGCCGTACTCGGCGTCGAAATGGGCCGTGCGCGGGCTCACGAGGACGCTGGCGCTGGAGGTCGGGCCGTTCAACATCAACGTCAACGCGATCTGCCCGGGCGTCGTGGAAGGCGGGCGCATGACGGGGATCATCGCGGAGAAGGCGCGGGTGCGCGGCACGACCGAGCGGGACGTGTTCGACGAATATGTGGGGGAGATGGCGCTGCGCCGGTTCTCCACGGACGACGACGTCGCGCACGCGGTCGCGTTTCTGGCATCGGACGAAAGCCGGCAGATCACCGGCCATGACCTCGTCGTCGACGGCGGATGGGACGTCTAGCGCGGCGTCTTTGATGTGTGACGAGAGATGGGCCGGCCGGTTCGAACCCTTGCCGGAGTTCGGCAATGACGGACAGCATGGCCACCGACCCGGTGTCGTAGGGAGCACCGATGCCCGCCGCGCCGTTTGACTACGAAGCGCCCGCGACGCTCGCCGACGCGCTGGACCTGCTCCGGGAGCGCGGCGAGGACGCGCGCCCGCTCGCCGGCGGCCAGAGCCTCGTGCCGCTCCTCACGCTGCGGCTGGCGCGGCCACGGCTCGTCGTGGACCTCGACCGCCTGCACGAGCTCCGCGCGGTCCGGAGGACCCCCGGCGCGCTCGAGGTGGGCGCGCTCGTCCGGCATCGCGCGCTGGAGCGCGGCGAGGGGCTGCTCGCCCTCTGCCCGCTGCTCCAGGAGGCGGCGGCGCTCATCGGCAACGCGCGGGTCCGGGCCCTGGGCACCGTCGGCGGCAGCGTGGCTCACGCCGATCCCGCCGCCGAGCTGCCCGCGGTCCTGCGGGCGCTGGACGGCGCGGTGGTGCTGCGAAGCGCGCGCGGCGAGCGCGTCGTGGACGCCGGCGACTTCTTCGTGGGCATGCTGACGACCGCGCTCGCCCCCGGCGAGCTCCTCACCGCCGTGCGGCTGCCGCTGCCCTCGCCGGGGGCCGGCTTCGCCGTGGAGGAGTTCAGCCGGCGCGCGGGCGACTTCGCGGTGGTGGCCGCCGTCGCCGTGGTGGAGCTCGACGGCGGTGCGGTGGCGCGCGCCCGCGTCGCGCTGGCCGGCGTCGGACCGGTGCCGGCGCGGCTCGACCGCCTCGAGGCGGCGCTCCGCGGCGAGCGGCTCGAGTCGGGCGCCATCCGGCGCGCCGTCGCGGAGCGGCCGCTCGAGATCGACCCCGAGGGTGACATCCACGCGTCGGCCGAGTACCGCCGGCACCTCGCGGCCGTGCTGACGGCCCGTGCGCTGGAGCGGGCGGCGGAGGCCGCGGGGAGGGCCATCGTGTGACCGAACTTCGGATCGCGTTCACGCTCAACGGAGAGCCGTGCGAGGCCCAGACCGCGGCGCACCGGACGCTGCTCGAGGTCCTCCGCGCCCGCGGGGCCGTGGACGTGAAGGAAGGGTGCGGGGAAGGCGTGTGCGGCACGTGCACCGTGCTCCTGGACGGCGAGCCGGTGAGCAGCTGCCTGGTGCTCGCCGCGCGCGCGCAGGGGCGCGATCTCATGACGGTGCGCGGCCTCGGCGACGCGGGCGCGCCGCACCCGCTGCAGTCCGCGTTCGTGGCGCATGGGGCCGCGCAGTGCGGGTTTTGCACGCCCGGGATGCTGCTCACCGCGTACGCGCTGCTGCGAGACCGGCCGCGGGCGAGCCGCGCGGAGATCCGCCGGGCGATCGCGGGCAACCTCTGCCGCTGCACCGGCTACACGAAGATCATCGACGCGATCGCGGCCTGCGCGGAGGGAGCCGCCCGTGGCTGAATCCCCCGCCGCGACACGGGAGCGCCTCCGCGTCGTCGGCCGGCGGCTGCCGCGCCACGACGCGCGCGACAAGGTCCTGGCCCGCACGCTCTACGCCGCGGACTGGCAGATGCCGGGCATGCTCGAGGGCGCCGTCCTGCGCTCGCCGTATCCGGCGGCCCGCATCACGCGGATCGACACGAGCCGGGCGGCGGCGTGTCCGGGCGTCGCGGCCGTGCTCACCGCGCGCGACGTCCCGCACAACATCCTGTGGACGGACGTGCCGGGGCAGACCAGCGTCGTCGGCCCGCTGCGCGCCCGCGTCCAGGTGCTGGCGGACGATCAGGTCCGGTACCAGGGCGAGGCCGTCGCGCTCGTCGCGGCCGAGACACGGGAGATCGCGGACCGGGCCCTCGAGCTCATCGACGTCGCCTACGAGGCCCAGCCGGGGGTCTTCACCACGGAGGATGCGCTCCGGCCGGACGCGCCGCGCGTCCACGAGGAGGGCAACGTGCTCGCGACCTGGCGCGTGCGGTGCGGCGACGCGGACACAGCGCTCGCGCGGGCGCACGCGGTCGTGGAGCAGACGTACCGGTGCGGGCTCATCGACCACGCCTACCTCGAGCCGGAAGCCGGCGTGGCGTGGATCGACGCGGACGGCGTCGTGGTCGTGCGCGCGTCGACCCAGGTCATCGAGCACTTCCGCGACGTCGCCGACGTGCTCGGCCTGCCCCACAACAAGGTGCGCGTGATCGGCCCGTACGTGGGCGGCGGCTTCGGCGGCAAGGAGGACGTCACCGTCGAGGTCTTTCTCGGGCTGCTGGCGTACCGCACCGGCCGGCCGGTGCGCATGGTGTGGTCGAGGCAGGAGTCCCTGCTCGCGCGTCCCAAGCGCCATCCGTTTACGCTCCGGTACCGGACGGGCGCGGCACGAGACGGCACGCTCCTGGCCCACCGCATCGAGCTCACGGCCGATGCCGGCGCCTACGCGTACCTGAGCGCGCTCGTGCTGCTCTATGCGACGGTGACCGCGGCCGGGCCGTACCGGGTGCCGCACGTGGCCGTGGACGCCCGGGCCGTCTACACGAACAACCCGCCGACGAGCGCGATGCGCGGGTTCGGGGCGATGCAGATGGTGCTGGGGTACGAGTCGCAGATCGACCAGATTGCGCGCCGCCTGGGCCTGGATCCCGTGGAGGTGCGCCGGCGGAGCGCGCTCCGCCGGGGCGACCGCCTGCCGGTGGGGCAGGCGCTGGACACGCACGTCGCGGTCGCCGAGGCGGCCGAGCGGGCCTGGGCCGCGCTCGGCCCGCCGCGGGCACCGTCGAGCCCGAGACACCGCGTCGGCCGGGGCCTGGCCTGCAACCTGCAGCCCTACGGCCGCCTCGTGTGGCTCAGGGACTGGGCGAGCGCCTGGGTGGGGCTCGAGGCCGACGGCAGCGTCGTGGTGCGTTGCGGCGTCCCGGACGTCGGCGGGGGGCAGGCCTCGTCGCTGTGCCAGATCGCCGCGGAGGCCCTCGGGGTGGAGCCCGACCGGGTCACGGTGCACATCGCGGACAGCGCGTTGACGCCGCTGGCAGGCACGACCACCGCGACCCGGCAACTGTACATGTCGGGGAACGCGGTGCTCGTGGCCGCGACGCAGCTCCACGACGAGGTGCGCAGGGTCGCCGCCCGGCTGCTCGAGACCCCGGTAGAGCAGGTGGCGCTCGCAGACGGCGCGGCGACCGCGGGACCGGAGCGGCGCGTCCTGCTCGCGGACGTGGTCAAGGAGTGCGCCCGCCTGGGCGTGCCGCGCAGTCACCTCGGCGTCTACCACGCGCCCGCGGGCGACCCGGTGGATCTCGAGCGGGGAGGCGGGCGGGTCTTTCCGGACTACACGTTCGGCGCGCACGCCGTGGAGGTCGAGGTCGACGTGGACACCGGCGCGGCGTCCGTGCGGCGCCACGTCGCCTGCCACGACGTCGGCCGGGCGATCAATCCGCAGAGCGTGGAAGGCCAGGTGCAGGGGGGCGCGGTGATGGGCCTCGGCTACGGGCTGATGGAGGAGATCATCGTGGACCGCGGCGTCAACCTGACCACGAGCTTCGCGTCGTACCTCATCCCGAGCGCGCTCGATGTGCCCGACGTCGAGCCGATCATCATCGAGTCCGGCGACGGCAAGGGCCCGTTTGCCGCCCGCGGCATCGGCGAACCCCCGATCGGACCGCCGGCGGCGGCGATCGCCAACGCCGTCGAGGATGCCGTCGGGGTTCGGATCACGGATCTTCCGATCACACCGGAGAAGATCGCGCGGGCGTTGGGGCTCCTCTCCGGGGGCTGACGGCGCGGAGCGGCCGCGCCAGCTGTTACACGTTCTTCATGCGTCCGCGGCCGAAACGCGGGCACAATGGTAGTAGGCCGATCGGCGTGCCCGACGTCGCGTCGCCGCTCGGGCCCGGGGGGTGCTGCAACCGATGCTGTCTGCGCGCATCATCGGACGGTCGTGGCTCGCGGCCGTCGTCGCCGTGTTGCTGCTCGTGCCCGTCGCCGGCCTTGCGCCGGCGTCGGCGGCGGACGCGTCGCTCACCGTCACCGCGCTTAGGGTCCTCGAGCAGGCGTACGTCGAGCCGGTCGATCCCGTGCAGCTGCTCAACGCCGGCATCGCCGCCATGCGCGCGGCCACGAAGCTGGGCGCGGACGCGCTGCCGGACATCGCACCGGGCACGCCGGAGGTCGACGCGGACACGCAGTTTGCCGCGGAGTTCTCCCGCGCGGCGCAAGCCGTCCCGGCGGGAGCGAGCGGGACGCAGCTCGCGTACGTGGCGACGGCGGGCATGCTGGCGTCGCTGCACGACAGCCACACGTACTATCTGCCGCCGCAGGCGTTCCGCGAGACGCAGCGTCAGGTCACGGGAAACCCCAGCTTCACGGGGATCGGCGTCGAGATCACCTCTCAGAAGGATTCTTCCGGGACGCAGTCGATCTGGATCGTCAACGTCTTTCCCGGCTCTCCCGCCGAACAGGCGGGGTTGAAGCGGTTCGACCGGCTGGTCGCGGTGGACGGCCGGTCGCTCGCCAACAAGACGACGTCCGACGCGAGCCAGTGGATCCGCGGGACCGCGGGCTCATCGGTGACCCTGACCATCGAGCGGAGCGGTCAGTCGATGCAGGTCTCGGTGACCCGCGCCCCGATTCAGGTACCGCCCGTGCGGGCGAGCCTGATCGCCCCCGGCGTGGCCTACCTGCAGGTCTTCGAATTCTCGCAGGGCGCGGGCCGGCAATTGCGCGCCGGCATCCAAGCGTTGCAGGCGCAGGGGCCGATCCGATCCGCGGTGCTCGATCTGCGCGGCAACCCCGGCGGCTTGATCACCGAGGCAGCCAGCGTCGGCGGGGTGTTCTTGCCCGCGGGCACCGTGCTCGCCAGGATCCATGAGCGCGGGCAGGCGCCGAGCGTCCTGGAGACGTCGGGACAGCCGGTCCTCCCCGGTACGCCGCTCGTCGTGCTCGTGGACGGTCAAAGCGCGTCGGCCTCGGAGATCCTCGCCGGCGCCTTCAAAGACTACGGCCGCGCCACGATCGTCGGCGCCAAGACGGCGGGCGCGCTCGGCGGGTCGATCATGGTGGCGCTGCCCGAAGGCGGCATGTCCGTGACCGTCGAGTCGATTCTCACGCCAAACAACGAGCGGGTCGAAGGCGTGGGAGTCACGCCCGATCTCAACGTGGCCCTGACGGCGAACGACATGGAGCGCGGGCAGGACACGCAGTTGCAGGCGGCGCTCCACGCGCTCGGCACCGCGGCGGCGCCGCCGGCGCGCACCGTGCCGCCCGCGGCATGGCAGACCCACACCCACGGGGCTCCGCGGCGCGCGTAAGTTACGCGATCTTCATCGGTTCTTCACCAAACCGTGCGGGTCCGGACGCTACGGTGTCGTAGGACGTGACGTGATCCCGCGCGATGCGCACACCGGGTATCCCTCGAGATCATACAGACGGGGTGAGCGCCACGACGACGCCGGCCTGCGTGACGCTGCTGATCTGCTGCCTGCCGGGCGTGCTGTTCCTCCGCGGCGCCGCGGTGCCGCACCATCTCTGCCGGATCCTTCCTCCGGTGCTCAGCGTGCCGGTGGACCACGCCGGCGCCACCGGCCTCAGCGCGCCCGCGGGCGGTGCCGAGCCGCATCCGCAGGCGGCGCCGCGGCGCACCGGGCTCGTCACCGCGGGCTCCACCGGCCCGAACCGCATCTGGCTTCGCTCCGAGCTCCTCGATATCGCGCTTCCACCCCCGCCGGCGGCCTGAGCGACGCACGAACACGTCGGCGCGGAGCGAGTCACCGCCGGCGTCCATACGCACGATATCCATCGGACAGAAGGGGGCACTACTGATGCGTCGCACTCTTGCGGTGCTTGCACTCGGGGCCGTCGCCGCACTGGCGCCGGCCGCGGCGGCCACGGCGCAACCGGCCGGTGATCAAACGGCGACGGTCGGGCCCGTGCAGCAGAACGGCGCCGACCTGGCTCCCGCCGATCTGCAATCCCCGGTGTACCTGCAGGGCAACGGTCAGGGAGACGGCAACGGCCAGTAACGGCGCCGCAGGACCGGGTGACACGGCGGCCGGCGGGACGATCCCCGCCGGCCGCTCTCGTCCGGCCCCGGCGCGCGGCTGTCACCGAGGTGCCGGCGCCGGCCTGCTGCGCCCACCGGGACGAGGCGGCACGGGCGTGGCCGCGGAAACGTTTGAAAGCGACGCAACGTGGCAAAATTTCTCTTATCAAGGTCGCGCTGCACTTCCGAGCCGAGGAGGACGACTGGTATGAAGAGAGGGCCTCAAGGCGGGCGATACCTCGCGACAGCGCTCGCGCTGTGCGTGACGGCGGGCGTCGTCCTGCTGCCGGTCCCGTCAGATGCCGCATCCGCCGCGAGGATCAACGCGTCGGCGGACCAGACCCTCGCGCTGTTCCGCAGCCAGGTACGAGGCGGGAGCGCCGTCCTGCGGGATGCGGTCGGCGTGCTCGTGTTTCCCGAGGTGATCCAGGCCGGTGTGGGCATCGGCGGCGAGTACGGCGAAGGCGTGCTGCGCATGCGCGGCCGGAGCGTCGCGTACTACAGTATCGCCGCAGGGTCATGGGGCCTGCAGTTCGGCGCGCAGCGGAAGTCGATCGTCATCGCGTTCCTGCAACGGCAGGCTCTGGAGCACTTCCGGCAAACGGCGCTCGCCGGCAAAAACTGGCAGGTCGGCGTCAACGGGTCGGTTGTCCTGGTCACCGTGGGCGGGCAGGCGTCCATCAATACCACGACGCTCAACGCGCCCGTGGTCGCGTACGTGTTCGACCAGAAGGGGCTGATGTACAACCTGACGCTGCAGGGCGCCAAGATCACCCGCATCTACCGGTAGGCCCGCGCCGGCGGCGGAGCGGGCCGGCGATTTCGGAGCAGCGAGGAAGGCGCTGCGGGTGGGACGAACGTCCCACCGGTATGGAGCCGTTCCACGGCATCTTCCCGTATCTGGTGTCTCCGCTCGACGCCTCGGGGCGGGTGCGCGAGCACACCCTGCGGCGGCTGGTCGAGCACCTCATCAACGCGGGCGTCCACGGCCTGAGCCCGCTCGGCAGCACGGGCGAGTTTCCGTATCTGACCCGCCGCCAGCGAGAGGAGATCGTGCGGATCACCGTGGAGGCGGCCCGGGGCCGCGTCCCCGTGGTGCCCGGCGTGGCGGCCTACGCGACCCACGACGCGATCGAGCAGGGGCGCCGCATGGTGGAGCTCGGCGCGCAGGGCATCGTGGTGATCCTGCAGACGTACTTCGCCCTGTCCCGAACGGCGATCGTTGAGTTTTTCTCCGGCGTGGCGCGGGAGCTGCCGTGCCCGCTCGTCGTGTACTCGAACCCGAAGCTGCTCGGCGCCGAGCTGACGCCGGATCTGATCGTGGCCCTGAGCGAACTTCCCACCGTCCGGTACTTCTAGGAGGCGTCGGGCGAGACCGGCAAGATCCTCACCGTGTTGAACCACGCCGGGCACCGCCTCCGGGTGTTCAGCGCGTCCGCGCACGTACCGCTCCTGGTCTTCCGGCTCGGCGGGGTCGGCTGGATGGCCGGGCCGGCGTGTCTCCTGCCCGAGCGCTGCGTCGCCCTGTACGACCTCGCCCGGCGGGGTCGGTGGGATGAGGCCGAGCGCCTGCAACGGCGGCTCTGGCGGCTCAACGAGGTGTTTCAGCGGCACGCGCTCGCGGCGTGCGTGAAGGCCGGGCTCGAGCTGCAGGGATTCGAGGTCGGCGACCCGGTCGCGCCCGTGCCGGCGCTCGGGCCCGAGGCGCGCGACGAGATCCGCGCCGCGCTGGAACACGCCGGAGCCTCGCCGCCGGAGTCGTAGGGCTCCCGCGGCCGCGGGACGCGCGCGGCCGCGCCCGGCGCCGGAGGTGCGCTCGGCGCGCGGACGGAATACCCAGGTGATGAGCGTCCTCGAGTCTCACGTCGACACGCGGTCGCAGGAGTTCAACGACAACCGGGCCTATCACGAGGGACTCGCTCGCACCCTCCGAGAACGCCTGGCGCGTGTGCGCGAGGGGGGCGGGGCCCGGGAGCGGCAGCGCGCGCAGGGCAAGTGGACGGCGCGCGAACGCGTCGACCGGCTGCTCGACGCGGGGTCGCCGTTCCTCGAGATCGCGCCGCTCGCCGCGTGGGACATGTATGACGGCGAGGCCCCGGCCGCTGGCCTCGTCACCGGCATCGGGCGCGTGCGCGGCTGCGAGTGCGTGATCGTCGCCAACGACGCCACCGTCAAGGGCGGCACCTACTATCCCGTGACCGTCAAGAAGCACCTGCGGGCCCAGGAGATCGCCCTCGAGAACCGGCTGCCGTGCATCTACCTCGTGGATTCGGGGGGGGCGTTTCTCCCGCTCCAGGCCGAGGTGTTTCCGGACCGGGATCACTTCGGCCGCATCTTCTTCAATCAGGCGCGGCTCTCGGCCGCGGGCGTGCCGCAGGTCGCCGCCGTGATGGGCTCGTGCACGGCCGGCGGGGCGTACGTGCCCGCGATGTCCGACGAAGCCGTGATCGTCCGGGGCACGGGCACGGTGTTTCTGGGCGGCCCGCCGCTCGTGCGCGCCGCGACCGGCGAGGACGTGAGCGCGGAGGAGCTCGGCGGCGCCGACGTCCACTGCCGCCGGAGCGGCGTCACGGACTACCTGGCGAGGGACGACGCCGATGCGATCGCCATCGTTCGCGACATCGCCGGCGGGTTCAATCGCGTCAAGGCGCCGTCCCTCGATCTGGCGGAGCCGGAGGAGCCGCGGTACGATCCCCGCGAGCTCTACGGCGTGCTCCCGCGGGACCTGCGCCGCCAGTTCGACGCGCGCGAGGTCATCGCGCGGATCGTGGACGGGAGCCGGTTCCACGAGTTCAAGGCGCTGTACGGCACCACCCTCGTCACGGGGTTTGCGCGGATCCACGGCATTCCCGTGGGGATCCTCGCGAACAACGGGGTGCTGTTCGTGGAGAGCGCGGAAAAAGGCGCCCACTTCATCGAGCTCTGCGGCCAGCGGCGCGTGCCGCTCGTGTTCCTGCAAAACATCACCGGCTTCATCGTCGGTCGCACGTACGAGGCGGCGGGCATCGCCCGCGCCGGCGCCAAGATGGTCCACGCCGTGGCCACGTGCGGCGTGCCGCGCCTCACGGTGATCATCGGCAGCTCGTACGGCGCCGGTAACTACGCGATGTGCGGACGCGCGTACGCGCCCCGGTTTCTCTGGATGTGGCCCCACGCCCGCATCTCGGTGATGGGCGGGGAACAAGCGGCCACCGTGCTCGTGACGGTCAAGCGCGATCAGCGCGCGCGCGAGGGCGGGACGCTCACCGAGGCCGAGGAAGCCGCGATCGCGGAGCCGGTGCTGGCGAAGTACGAGCGCGAGGGCAACGCGTACTACAGCACCGCCAGGTTGTGGGACGACGGGGTCATCGACCCCGCGGCCACCCGCACCGTCCTGGGGCTCGCGCTCTCCGCCGCGCTCAACGCCCCGATCGACGAGATGCGGCCCGGCGTGTACCGCATGTAGCGCCGATGCGGACCGTGCTGGTCGCGAACCGGGGCGAGATCGCCGTTCGCATCATCCGGGCGTGCCGCGAGCTGGGGATGCGTTCGGTCGCCGTCTACGCCGACCCCGACCGGGACGCCCTGCATCCGCGCCTGGCGGACGTGCGCGTGCCGCTCAGCGGGTCCGCGGCGCGTGAGACCTACCTCAGCATCGACCGCCTCCTCGAGGCGGCGCGCCGCGCGGGGGCGGACGCGGTTCACCCGGGGTACGGCTTTCTCGCCGAGTCGGCGGCGTTCGCGGCGGCCGTGCGCGAGGCCGGCCTCGTGTGGGTTGGTCCGCCCGCCGAGGTCATCGCGCGGCTCGGGGACAAGGTCCACGCGCGGCGTCTTGCCGCGCGCGCCGGCGTCCCCACGGTGCCCGGCTACGACGCCGACGGCGCGTCCGATGACGAGCTCGTCAGCGCGGCGGCGCGCATCGGCTTTCCGCTGATGATCAAGGCGGCCGCGGGGGGCGGCGGCCTGGGCATGCGCCGGGTGGACGCGCCGGAGGCGCTCCGGGACTCGCTCGCGTCCGCGCGCCGCGAGGCCCGCGCCGCCTTCGGCCGCGACGCGCTGCTGCTCGAGCACCATCTCGACGGCGTGCGCCATGTGGAAGTCCAGATCGTCGCCGACGGCGCGGGCACGGTCGTCGCGCTCGGCGAGCGCGAGTGCAGCGTGCAGCGCCGGCATCAAAAGCTCGTCGAGGAAGCGCCCTCACCGTTCGTGACGGCCGGCCTCCGCGCGCATCTGGAGCAGGCGGCCGTGGCGATTGCCCGGGCAGCCGGATACCGCAACGCGGGCACGGTCGAGTTCCTCGTGGACGCGGACCGCAACTGGTACTTTCTCGAGGTCAACGCGCGGCTGCAGGTCGAGCACCCGGTCACGGAGCTCGTGACCGGCACGGATCTCGTCACGACGCAGCTACGGATCGCCGCGGGGGAGCGGCTCCCGGAAGGCCGCCCGGCACGCCGCGCCGCCCGCGCCGTGCCGATCCGGGGGCACGCGATCGAGTGCCGCGTCTGCGCCGAGGATCCCGCCGCCGGGTTCCGGCCCACGCCGGGGCCGATCCTCACGCTCGCCGAGCCGGGCGGACCCGGCGTGCGCGTGGACTCCGGCCTGCGCGCGGGCTGGCGCGTGCCGGTCGAGTACGACCCGCTGCTGGCGAAGGTGATCGTGTACGCGCCGAGCCGCGATGAGGCGCTCGCGCGGATGCGGGAGGCGCTCGCGCGGTACGTCATCCTGGGCTGCCGCACGAACGTGGAGTTCCTGCACGCGCTGGTACGGCACCCGGCGTTCCGCGCCGGCGACACCACGACACGGTTCATCGACCGGCACTTCGCCGGCTGGCGCGGGGAGACGGACGGGCTCGCCACGGCGGTGGCGGCGGCGCTCGCGGAGGCCGGCGGGGCCGCGCCGGATGCGGACGGGGTGCGGCAGCGAGGGACGGGCGATGCCGTGCCGCGCGGATGGGACCCGTGGGCGCGGATTGGGCCGTGGCGCATCGGCGCGCCGCCGGCAGGCGCGCATGGCTGAACGTACGCTGCGCGTAGGGGACGCCGCGGTGGCCTGCGACGCCTCGCGGGAGGGTGACACCTGGACCGTCCGCGTCGGCGCCCGTTCCTACCGGTTTCGCTGCACGCGCCTCGAGCCGGGCATCGCGCTCGTGGAGTGTCACGACCGAGCCCGTCTCGCGCATTTCGCGAGCGCGGGCGGGCGCGTGTACCTGCACCTCGACGGCGTGACGATCGAGGTGGACACGGCCCGCGCGGACGAAGGGGCCCCGGCGCCGTCGTCCCTGTCCGGGGACCTGCGGGCGCCGATGCACGGCCTCGTGGTCAAAATCCACGTGCAGGTCGGAGAGACGGTCAGGACCGGGCAGCCGATCATGGCCCTGGAAGCGATGAAAATGGAGCACGTGGTCCGCGCCCCCTTTTCCGGGGTGGTGCAGGCGGTGTGCGCCGGAGTGGGGGACGCCGTCGAGGGCGACGCGGTGGTCGCGCGGCTCGAGCCGCCGCCCGAGGGCGAGGCGCGCTGATGCCCGCCGGCTCCGTCGCGGAGGCCACGCGCCCGGCGCGGCTCCGGCCGGCGCCGTTCGCCGGGCTGCCCCGGCGGGTGCGGATCGTCGAGGTAGGCCCGCGCGACGGTCTCCAAAACGAATCCACGCCGCTCGCCGTGGGCGACAAGGTCGCGTTCATCGTCCGCCTCGCAGCCGCCGGGCTGGCGGCCATCGAGGTCGGCGCGTTCGTGCGGCCGGATCGCGTCCCGCAGATGGCCGACACGGACGAGGTGGTGCGCCGCCTCGGCGCCCTCCCGGGGGTCGCGCTGTCCGCGCTGGTCCCGAACCGGGCCGGCATGGCCCGCGCGACGGCCTGCGGCCTCAGGGACGTGGCCGTGTTTACGGCGGCGTCCGAGACCTTCACGCGGCGCAACATCAATATGAGCATCGACGCGTCGCTGTCCGCCGCGCGGGACGTCGTGGACCTCGCCGCCGCGAACGGCGCCCGCGTGCGCGGCTACGTCTCGACCGCCTGGTGGTGCCCGTATGAGGGCCGCGTCGGGCCGGATGCGGTGCGCCGCGTGGCGGGCCGCCTGCTCGAGATGGGCTGCCGGGAGGTGTCGCTCGGGGACACGATCGGCGCCGCCACGCCCCACGAGGTGTGGGCCCTGCTGGACCGCCTGGTTCGAGACGTCCAGGTCGGATCGCTCGCGGTGCACTTTCACGACACCCGAGGCACCGCCCTCGCCAACGTCCTCACCGCGCTGTGGAGCGGGATCACCACGGTCGATGCCGCCGCGGGCGGGCTCGGGGGCTGCCCGTACGCGCCCGGCGCCTCGGGGAACCTCGCCACGGAGGACCTCGTCTACATGCTCGACGGGATGGACATCGAGACGGGCGTGGATCTCACCCGTCTCTGCGAGGCGTCACGGCCGCTCGCCGCCTTGCTCGGGCACGCGCTCCCGTCGCGCTATCTCGCGGCCGGCCGCCCGCCTGCGCCGTAACGGGGGATGCGCGGCGCATGGGGCGGCCTCGATGTGGGGACCGCGACGCAACCCGCATAGCGGCGTCCACAGACGATCCGGCTGTGTGACGCAGAGGAAAGAATTGTGACCCACGGATCCTGCGGTCACAAGCCCAGGTACGCGGTGCGCACGCCCGGGTCGTCGTACAGCTCGGCGGCCGTGCCCGCCAGCACGACGCGGCCGCCTTCCATGACGTACCCCCGGTCGGCCACGGCGAGCGCGAGCTCGACGTCTTGCTCCACCAAGAGCACGCTCGTCCCTTCGGCGCGAATCACGACCAGCACGTCCAGCATCTCGTCGGTCACGCGCGGGGCCAGGCCGAAGGACAGCTCGTCCACGCACAACAGCTTCGGCCGCGCCATGAGCGCCCGCCCGATCGCGCACATCTGCTGCTCGCCGCCGGACAGCGTCCCGGCGAGTTGCCGGCGCCGCTCGCGGAGCCGCGGCAGGATCTCGTAGACGCGGCGCAGCGTCGCCTCGACGCCGCGGTCGCGCCGCAGGTAAGCTCCCATCAAGAGGTTCTCCTCCACGCTCATGGCGCCAAAGAGCCGGCGACCCTGCGGCACCAGCGCCAGCCCGAGCCCCGCGATATCGGGCGGCTCCAAGCCGTGAACCGTCCGCCCGTCGAACGCGATCTCACCGCGCCACGGCGGCACCAGGCCCGTGACGGCGAGCATGGTGGTCGTCTTGCCGGCGCCGTTGTTGCCGATGACGGTGACGATCTCTCCCGGGTCGACCCGGAGCGCAACGCGCCAGAGCACCTGCACGGCGCCGTAGCCGGCCTCGAGGTCCCGGATCTCAAGGAGTGACACGGCGGCCTTCCCCGGGCGCGTCGCCCGGTCCCGCGCCCGGACGCGTGCGCACGGCGCGATGCGAGTAGCGCTCCCCGAAGTAGGCGGCCACGACCTGCGGATCGGCGACGACGTCCGCCGGGCGGCCCTGGGCGAGCACCCGCCCGTGGTGCATCACGATCACCCGGTGCGACAGCTCCATGATGACCTTCATCAGGTGCTCGATGACGATCAGGGTCACCCCGCGGCGGTGGACGGCGCGCACCAGCTCGAGCGCCGCGTGGATCTCCCCGTGGGTGAGCCCCGCCATGGCCTCATCCAGCAGGAGCACCGCCGGCTGCATCGCCAGGGCGCGGGCGAGCTGCACGCGCTTCTGCTCGGCCAGCCCGATGTCGCCGGCGCGGCGATGCGCCAGCGCGCCGAGGCCGACAAACTCGAGCGTCGCGGCGGCGCGCTCCCGGGCGCGGTGCGCGCCGCCCGACCGGCCCGCAAACAACGCGCCCCCCACAACGTTGTCCCAGACGGTCATCTCCTTGAAGACGCGCACGATCTGAAACGTCCGGGCCACGCCGAGCCGCGCCAGGACATATGGGGGGCGTCCCGTGACGTCCCGCGCGCCCAGCACGATGCGCCCGCCCGTTGGCCGGTACGCGCCCGCGATCAGGTTGATCAACGTGGTCTTGCCGGCGCCGTTGGGGCCGATCAGGCCGAGAATCTCGCCCTGATGCAGCTCGAAGGACACGTCGCGGACGGCCTGCAGGCCGCCGAACGACTTGGACACGCCCTCGAGCCGCAGGGCGGGCGTCATACGCGGAGCCGCCGCGCTCCTTCGAACAGGGAACGCCACGTGAGCCCCTCGCCGCCCGCGAGGTACGGCCACAGGCCGCGCGGCAGGAACAGCACGATGACGACGATGACCACGCCCAAAAACAGCGTGTGCGCCGTCAGCAGACGCGCCCACAGGTACTGGTCGATGTTCTCCACGACAAACGCGCCCAGCACCGGACCCCACAGCGTCCCCGCGCCGCCCACCAGCGCGAGCACGACCATGGTCAGGCTGATCACCGGATCAAACACCGACGGCGGGTTCACAAACGTAATCCACAGCGCATAGACGCCGCCCACGAGCGCCGCCACGAATCCCGACAGCGCCCAGCACGCCGTCTTGTAAAACGTCGTGTTCACGCCGCTGGCGGCGGCCGCGACCTCGTCCTGCCGGATCATCCGGCACGCGTACCCCCACGATCCGCGCAGCACCGCGTAGGTGATGAGCAGCGCGGCGGCCACCGCGCCGGCCATATAGTAGTAGAAGTCCGCCGCGGACGGCGCGAACGGCACGCGCAGGATGACGCCGTTCGGGCCGCCGACCCAGGGCACCATGATCACGATCTGCCCCAGCGCCTGGGCCGTGCCGAGCGTGGCAATGGCGAAGTAATGGCCGTGGAGGCGCAGCACCACCGGCCCGATCGCGGCCGCGAAGGCGACCGCCGCCGCCGCCGCCGCCGCGAGCGCCGCCCCAAACGGCCAGTGGAGATTGGCGACGAGGCCGGCCGTCGCGTACGCGCCGATGCCGAAGAACGCCACGTTTCCGAAGGACGGGTAACCGCACAGCCCGCCGATCAAGTTCCACGACAGGGCCAGGGCCATGAACATGAGGATGGTCGTCGCTTCCCGGAGCGCGTACCCCGAGAGCACGCCCGGGACGGCCGCGGCCGCCGCCGCCAGCACCAGCGGGCCGCTCCAGCGTGCGGCCGCCGGGCCGCGGGCGGGCAATCCACCGAGCGGCGCCGCCGGTGCCACCCCGTGCGGGGGCGGCGAACTCGCGGGGAGGCTCACGCAACCGCGCGGCCGCCGAGCCCCTGCGGCCGCAGCGCCAGGATCAGCACGAGGATCACGAACGCGGTCGCGTCCACCGCGCCCGAGCCGACGACGACGCTGGCCACCGATTCGACCATGCCGAGCGCCAACCCCCCGAGCAGCGGCCCGTACATGTTGCCGAGACCGCCGAGACACGTGACCACGAACGCCCGCAGCGTCAAGTCCCCCCCGATCTGCGGCGAGAACGGAAAGTTCAGGCTGTAGAACGCGCCGGCCAGGCCGGCCAGGCCGCATCCCAGCCCCATCGTCAACGCGAACACGACCGGCAGGCGAACCCCCATCAGGCTCGCCGCGTCGAGGTCCATGCCGGTGGCGTTGATCGCGCGCCCCAAGCGCGTGTGCCGCATAAAGGAGGCGAGGGCCACGGTGATCCCCACCGCCACGGCGAGGACCGCCAGGCGGGTGTAGGGGATCGTGAGCGCGCCGAGCGCGAGGCTCCGCGAGCTATAGGCGGGCGTGACCGCTCGGGGGTCGGCGGTCCAGAGCAGGATCCCCGTGTTGACGAGCACCTGGTCGATGCCGAACGTCAGGAGCAGCGTGAGGAAGAACTGGCCGCGCATCACGCGGTTCAGCAGCAGGCGCTGCATCAGGAAGCCGAGCCCGCCGAGCAGCGCGAAGTCGACCGGCGCGCTGAGCAGCGGATCGACCCGGAGCGGCGACGTAAACAGCATCCACGTCAGATAGGCGCCGAGCATGATGAACGACCCGTGCGCCAGATTGACGATGTTGAGGACGCCCCACTCCAGCGAGAATGCGACCGCGCTCAGCGCGTAGACGCCGCCGAGCAGCAGCCCGTTCGCGACAATCTGCAACCAAAAGTCCACGCGGCCCCGCCGCCGTGCTTACCGCTGGGCCCAGCTCGGCATCGGGTAGCGAAGGTGCTTCACGTACTGCGCCGGCCACACGGGCACGGGCACGCCGCCCTGCAGCTGGATCGCCGCGCCGTGCTGGTTGTCCTCGTGCCAGTTGTTGTCGAAGTGGATCGGCCCGCCGACGCTGTCGTAGGTGACGTTGAGAAAGGCCGCGCCGACCCTGGCGGGGTCGACGCTGTTGGCCCTGGCGATCGCCTGCGCGAACAACTCCATGCCGATCACGGCGTTGCCCACATGGTAGTCCGGCACGAAGCCGTACTTGGCCTTGAACGCGGCCACGAATTTCTGCGTGGACCCCCAGTAGGGATCCGGGAAGTTCTCCTGGGGCAGCCACGGGGCGGGCCCGATCACGTCCTCCGCGTCCTTGCCGAGCGCTTTGACATAGTCCGGCGTGGGCGGCGCCACCGTGAACGCCATCGCCTTGAAGTCGATCGCGTTCTGCTTGGCCTGCCGGGTGATGAGGATCGCGTCCTGGACGTGACCGGAACTCAAGAGCGCGTCCGCGTGTAGCGCCTTGATCTGGGCGAGCACCGAGGAGACGTCGGTCGTGGCGGCCGGATACTGGAAGTCGCCGAGGACCCGGATCCCCTTCTCCTTGAGGTACGCGACCGCGCCCTCCGCCACGCCGACGCTGAACGAATCGTCCGCGTGCATCATCACCACGGTCTTGACGCCGGTGCGGGCGGCGAGGAGGGCGTCGACGACGGGGTACATGTACTGGTAGTCGTAGATGACGGGCCCGACGACGTTTTTGTTGCCGGACGTCCAGATCGACTTCGCGACGCCCTCGTCGGCCATGAGCACCGCGCCGTACTTGCTGCTCACCGCCGCCGCGGCGATGGTGTTGTCGGAGGAGTACGGCCCTAGGATCAGGCCGATGCGATCTTCGCTCACGAGCTTCTCGATGAGGGCGGCCGATTGGGCCGGCTTGCTCTCGTCGTCGTAGTACCTGATCGGCGCAAACGTATACGTCTGCCCGACCACCCGCACCCCGCCGTGCGCGTTGATCCATTCCACGGCAAAGTCGTAGCCGTCGGTGGTCAGCTTCCCCTCGGCGGCCAGATTCCCGGTGTTGGAGATCGCCGCCCCCAGCTTGATCAGGTGCGCCCCGCCGGCGGGCTGGGGCGAGGCCGGGTGTTCGTAGCCGATCATCGCGACACACGCCACTATCGCCCCGAGGGCAATCTTGCTGCGCAGCCTCCGCATCGACGGTCCCTCCCCCAACGTCGTGGTGAGCTCACGAGCCGTACGCCGCGGCGCGCCGCCGCGACGGCCGCGGCAACGCCGGCGCCCCGTTGCCGTGAGTGTTCCGTTCCCGGCGCGCAAACGCCTGCCGTGGTGCGGGGGCCGGCGCCTCTGCTACAATTGAGCACGGACGATGCCCGCGAACCTGACGCCGCAGTACCTCGAGGCGGAACGCCGCTACCGCCAGGCCACCACCCCCGAGGAGCAGTTGGCTGCCCTCGAGGCGATGATGGCCGTCATCCCCAAGCACAAGGGCACCGAACACATGCGCGCCGATATCCGGCGCCGCATGGCGAAGGCCCGGACGGAGGCGGCGCGCCGCAAGACGGCCGGCGGAAAAGGGCCGACCTGGCACCATGTCCCGCGCGAGGGAGCCGGGCAGGTCGTGCTCGTCGGCCCGCCGAACGCCGGCAAGTCGCGCCTGCTGGCGGCGTTGAGCAACGCCGCGCCGGTCGTGGCGCCGTATCCGTTCTCGACCCGGATGCCGCTGCCCGGCATGGTCCCGTTCGAGGACGTCCAGGTGCAGCTGGTCGACCTGCCGCCGATCGCGCCGGAGACCGCGGAACCGTGGCTGCTGGCCCTCGTGCGCCAGGCGGACGCGGCGTTGCTCGTTGCCGACCTGGCCGACGACGATCTGCTCGGCGGCATCGAGACGACCGTGGAGCTGGCGTCGCAGTCCCGGGTGCGTCTGGAGAGGACCGGCGGGGAGGACGCCGTGCCGACGCTGATGGTCGCGTCGAAGCTCGACGCCGATGGCGCCGCCGTCCGCCTCGAGATCCTGCGCGAGGCGTGGGGCGCGCGCTTCGAGATCCTGCCGGTCTCCGCGGAGACCGGCGCGGGGCTGGAGACGCTGCGCCGCGAGCTGTTTGGGGTGCTGCGCGTCATCCGCGTGTACACCAAGGCCCCCGGCCGCCGCGCCGATCGCTCCGTCCCGTTTGTCCTGCCGCGCGGCGCCACCGTCGCCGACGCGTGCGCGGCCGTCCACAAGGACTTTGTGGAGCGGCTCAAGTATGCCCGCATCTGGGGGGCGCGCACGTTCGAGGGCCAGATGGTCCAGCGCGAGCACGTTCTCGACGACGGCGACGTCATCGAACTGCACGTCTGAGCACGGCGAGCGCGGCGGCACGCCGGCCGGGCGGCCTGTGCCCGATCCCGCGGCCGCGGACGCGGCGACATCGACCAAGGGGGGCTCATGGCGCGCGTCGAGGCGAGGGCGCTCATCCGGGCGCCGCTCGAACAGGTCTACGCGGTGGCGAAGCGGGTGGAAGACTTTCCGCAGTTCATGCCGGACCTGGAGCGCGTGACCGTCCTCGAGCGCGACGGCGAGGTGCCCACCCGGACGGAATGGGTCGGAGTGGTGGAGGGGCGCCGGATTCGCTGGACCGAGGACGACGCGTGGGACGACGCCCGCCACCTCTGCCGCTTCCGGCAGCGCGAGGGCGACTTCGAACGGTACGAGGGCGAGTGGTCCTTTGAGCCGGAGAACGGCGGCACGCGGACCGCGATCACGGTGGAGTTTGAATTCGGCATTCCGCTCATCGGCGCGCTGCTCAGTCAACTGCTGCGCGTCAAAATGAAAGAGAACCTCGACGGCATGCTCGCGGCCCTCCGGGGACGCGTGGAGCGACCGTAACCGCGCCACGGCGAGGCGCGAGACCGCGCCCGGCCGCGCCGCCGCGCGATTGCGGCCGGTCGTCGCGCGTAACCGCGCCCGAACGGCAGGAACACCGGCCCTCGCGCAGAATCTTGCCGCGGATCGCCCGCGGGAAGGACGGATGCATGCACACGACGTCGCAGTACGCCGTGCCGATCGCGCAGCCTGAGATCACCGATGAAGAGAAACGCCGGGTGATCGAGGTGCTTGCGTCGGGGCGGCTCGTCGCCGGCCGGTGGGTGGGCGAGTTCGAAGAGCGCTTCGCGGCGTACGTCGGGGCGGCGCACGCGGTCGCCACGTCGTCCGGCACCGCGGCGTTGATGGTCGCGGTCGAAGCCGCCGGGATCGCCCCGGGCGCGCGGGTGATCACGACGCCGTTTTCGTTCGGCGCCACCGCCAACGCGCTGCTGCACCGCGGCGCGCGCCCGCTCTTCGTCGATATCGACCCGCGCACGTACAATCTCGACCCGGACGCGGTGGCCGCGGCGCTCGACCGGGCGCCCGACGTCCGGGGCCTCCTGCTCGTGCACCTCTACGGGCTGCCGTGCCGGATGGATGCGTTCGAGGCCATGGCCAACGCGCGCGGCCTCGTGCTGCTGGAGGACGCGGCACAGGCGCACGGCGCCGCCTTTCGAGGACGGCGGGTCGGCGCCGCCGGCGCGGCGGGGATCTTCAGCCTGTACCCGACGAAGAACCTGATGACGGGCGAGGGAGGCCTGCTCGTCACCAACGACGACGCGGTCGCCGACACGGCGCGCCTGCTCGTGAACTGCAGGAGCCGGACCCCGTACATCTACGAGATCCTCGGCTACAATTTCCGCATGACCGAGATGGCGGGGGCCCTCGGCGCGACCCAGCTCACGCATCTGGAGGCCCGGAATGCCCGCCGGCGGGAGCACGCGCGCCGCCTCACGGCCGCGCTCGCGGACCTGGACTGGCTCGTCGTCCCGTACGAGCCGCCGGGGTGCCTGCACGTCTACCACCAATACACCCTGCGCGTGCCGCGCGTGCGCGATCGCCTGATCGAGCACCTCAACGCGCACGGCGTCGGGAACCGCGTGTACTATCCGGTCCCGATCCACCGCACGCCGCTGTACATGCGGGAGGGGTACGGGACGGCGCGGTGCCCGGAGGCGGAGCGCGCGGCGCGGGAGGTGGTCAGCATCCCCGTCCATCCGGGCCTCGATGACGCGGCGCTCGACCGGGTGATTCGCGCGATTCGCAGCTTCGTGCCGCATCGATCGTGAGCGATCGATGAGCGCCCGGGTTCGCGTCGGCGTCGTCGGGCTCGGCCAGTGGGGGCAGCACCACGTGCGGATCTACCATCATCTGCCGGACGTGGAGCTCGTCGGCGTCGTGGACACCGCGCCGCGCGAGACGACCGTGTTCTCGCGACGCTACCAGATCCCGGGCCACCGCGACTACCGCGCGCTGTTCGGCCGGGTGGACGCGGTCAGCCTGGTCGTGCCCACGGCCCTGCACTACGAGATCGCGCGGGAGTTTCTGCACCGCGGCGTGCACGTGCTGGTGGAGAAGCCGATCACCACCACCGTGGAGCAGGCCGCGGAGCTCGTCGACCTCGCGCGCCGGCGCGGGGTCGTGTTGCTGGTAGGACACGTGGAGCGATTCAAGCCGGCGGTCCAGGCGCTGCGGGACCAGGTGACCGAGCCCTTGTTCGTGCAGGTGCGCCGCGTGCGTCCGTGGGACCGCCGGCGCGTGATGGATGTCGGCGTGGTCCTCGACCTGATGATCCACGACCTCGATATCATCCTCACGCTCCTGCGCTCGTCCGTGGCACGCGTGAGCGCGATCGGCGCGGCCGTGCACGGCGAGGACGACGATCTCGCCGTGGCGCACCTGACGCTCGGCAACGGGTGCCTGGCGAGCTTCGTGGCCAGCCGGATCTCGCCCGTGAAGGCGGCGGAGCTGGAGATCACGCTGCCGGACGGCTTCGTGCACCTCAACTACCTCACCCAGCAGATCACCGTCCGGCGGAACGGGCGGCAGACCCGGACGGTCGTGAAGGGCGAGGAGCCGCTCCGGGCGGAGTTGCGCCACTTCGTGGATTGCGTTCACGGCGGTACGCCGCCGCTCGTGCCGGGCGAGGACGGGCTCCGCGCGCTGGAGGTCGCGCAGCGGATCCTGGAGCGGATGACGCTGATTACGCCCCGCGTCGCCGTGTAGTGCCGCGCGGCGGGCGCGCCATGGCCGGCACCGGCCGGATGGGGTTGGCCGGCCGCGCTCACGCGGCCGGCCCGATCGCTATGCCGGGACCGTCACACAGGTGACGACGCGCGCGACCCCTTGGATGGTCCGGACGTTCGCGTCGACGAGGGAGGCGATGTCGCGCGTGGCGCCGGCGCGGATTACCGCCAGCACGTCGTATTCGCCCATCACCGCGTGCGCCTCGTCGATGCCCGGCAGCGCGCGCAGCAGGCGTGCGACCTCGGCGGGGGTATTGTGTTCCACCTTGATCAACAGAAAGGCCGTCTCGGTCACGGTATCGTCGTGATTCTCCGCGCGGCCGGCGACTCCTATGACGGGCGCGCGCGGCGCGCCGGTCGCCCGGCGTCGCCGTGACCGCGTGGCCCGTCGGCAAGGTACCGCCGGATGCGCTCCGGCGCCTCGTCTACACGCACCTCGGCGCGCCGCGCGCCGACGTCCTCGTGCGGGCCGCGATCGGCGAAGACTGCGCGTCGATCGCCTTCGGCGACGAGGTCGCCGTCCTGACGACGGACCCGGTCACCGGCGCGGGTCGCGACCTCGGGTGGTACGCGGTGTTCGTGGCGACGAACGACCTCGCGGCCGCCGGCGCCGAGCCGGTCGCGCTCCTCCTCACCGTGCTCCTGCCTCCCGCGGGAGCGGCGGATGAGCTCGAGCGGGTCATGGCCCGGGCCGGAGACGCCGCGGCGGCGCTCGGCATCGAAATCGCCGGCGGGCACAGCGAGGTGACCGCGGGGATCGACCGCACGATCGCGGTCGTCACGGCGGTGGGGCGGGCCCGGCGGGACGCCGTGCTGCGGAGCGGCGCGGCGCAACCCGGGGATGCGCTCGTGATGACCAAAGGCGCCGGCATCGAGGGCACCGCGATCCTGGCGGCCGACGCGGAGGCGCGCCTCCGGCCCGCGCTCGGCGATGCGCTGGTGGCGCGGGCGCGCGAGCTGCGCCACCGGATCAGCGTGCTGCCGGAAGCGCGCGCCGCGGCGCGGGCGGGCGCCCGCGCCATGCACGACGTGACCGAAGGCGGAGTCCTCGCCGCGGTGCACGAGATGGCCGCCGCGTCGGGGTTGGGCGTCACGCTCGACGGGGATCTGGTCCCGGTGCCGGAGGAAACGGCGGCCATGTGCGCCCACTTCGGCGCGGACCCGCTGGCGCTCATCGGAAGCGGCGCCCTCCTGATCGCCACGCCGCAACCGGCCCGCGTCCTGGAGGCGGTGGCGAACGCCGGCGTTCGGGCCGCCGCGATCGGCGTCTTTCACCCCGCCGGCGCTCCGCGCGTGGTGCGCCGCGCGGGGCGGGAGCGCGCGCTCGTCCCGCCGGCCCGGGACGAGTTGTGGCGCGTCCTCGAGCGGGCGGGGAGGACGTAAGGGGTTACCCCTCGGCCCGCGCAAGCCGGCCGGACAGACGCGAGCGGGCGAGCATCCAGGCGAACGCCGCGGTCGCGAGCGCGAAGTAGGCCACGTTCTCCGCGGCGGCGATGCCGAGGTACGCCCAGTTCGTCCCGGGGACCTGGAGCGCGCGGCGGGCGGCCTCAAACACGAACGTCGGCGGCAGGGTGTACGCGACGGCGCGGATCGCCGGCGGCAGCGCCGACAGCGGGAAGAACGCGGCCGTCAGCGGCTGAAACAGAAAGATCATGCCCCATGCGAGCGCCTGAATGCGGGTGCCGATCTGGAAGATCACCCCGAGAAGCACGAGGCCGACCGACCAGGCAAACATCGTGAGGTTCGCAAAGAAGAGCGCGAGGTTGACAAGGCCCATCTGCAGCACGTTGAAGTGAAACCACCACGCGGCGATCGCACAGATCCCGCAGAACGTGACCAGCGTCTTGAGCAGCGCCGACAGCATGTGCGCCACGACGTACTCGGTCACGGAGAGCGGAGCCACAAACATGTTGCTCAAGTTGTGCGACCAGATGTTCCACAGGCTCCCCACGGACAGCGAGTACTGGTTGACGCGAATGATCTCCCACAGGAGCAGGCCCAGGATCAGGTACGAGCCGGTGTGGACGTTCGTGACCCCCATGAGAAAGCGGGAGACGAACCCGAACACAACGACGGTCACGAGCGACGTGTAGAACAGGTCCACGATGACCTCGAGCGAGCGCCGCGTGATGTACGCTTCCTGCAGCAACACCCCCTTGATCCGCTCACTCCACACGACCGCCTCCTCTCGCGATGCTGAGGAACACGTCTTCCAGGGTCGGTTTCTTGACGTCGATGCCGGTGATCCACACGCCCGCCTCGCCCACCTCGAAGATGAGGCGGGGGATGGCCTGCTCCGAGGTGTCGATCATCACCGCGAACGGCTGCACGAACCGGAAGCGCTCGACGCGGCCCCGGAGCGTCCGCTCGACCGCGCCGCGGTCGCCGTCGAACGTGAGCGTGAGCGTCGCGGTGCGGATGCGCTTGGTCAGGCCGAGCGGCGTATCGTGGGCAAAGATCCGGCCGCGGTCGAGGAAGATCACGTCGTCGCAGATCCGCGTCACCTCGTGCATGTCGTGGCTCGTGTACAGGATGGAGACGCCGGCGGTGCGCCGGATCTCCTCGATGAGGGCCAGCGTGCGGTCGGCGATGTCCGGGTCGAGCGCCGCGGTCGGCTCGTCCATGAGGATCAGTTGCGGATCGTTGAGCAGCGCCTTGATCAGGTTGACGCGCGTCCGTTCGCCGGCCGAGAGGTCCCAGTACCGCGCGTCGAGCAGGCGGCCCACGCCGAAGTAGGAGGCAAGCCGGTCGATCCTGGCACGCGGGCGGCGGATGCCGTACAGGTGCGCAAACACCAAGAGGTTTTCCCGTACGGAGATCCGCCCCTGCAGCGTGTTGAACGACGACGCAAAGTTGATCCGCTGCAGGCACTCCCGGCGGTGGCGGGAGAACTCCCGGCCGAAGTAGGTGATGCGGCCCGAGGTCGGCGTGATGAGCCCCAGCAACATGTGAATCGTGGTGGTCTTGCCGGCGCCGTTGGGACCGAGCAGGCCGACGATGCGTCCCTTGGGGATTGCGAAGGACACGCCGTCGACGGCGCGCGTCCCGCGAAACACCTTGACCAGGTCGTGCACTTCGAGCAGCGTTTCCATGAGTGACCACGTCCTCGGCACAGCATGGGGACACACGGCCGGTGCCGCGCGGGGGCGGCCGGCCGAGCAACCGCGGGAGTCGTCCGCGGCCGGGGACGGCTTGGGTTCAGGTCTGAGGAATCGGGAGGATGCGGGACCGCCCGGCCGAGGTGACGGAGAGCCAACGCCTGCCCGTGCCCATCCTCGTCACCTCCTCCGAGGGATCGATGCGCCACGACGATTTTGGCACGGCGTGGCGGCGAAGTCAACGCGCGCGCGGCAGGCGCCACCGGCCTGCGGCATCGAGGCGGCCGGCCCATCTCCCCCCGTCACACTCAAATCGCGGGAATCGCGGGCCACGTGACTGATCGACCGTACCGAAGTAGTATAATCGCGGGGGCACCACCGGCCCGCGGCATCGAGGCGGTCGAACGATGACACACCCGGCGCTTCGGGTCCAAGTCTTGGGCGGCTTCAGCATCGACTACGGCGGCTCGCCGGTCGTCCTGCGTCCGGAGCGGGCCCAATCGCTCCTCGCCTATCTCATGCTCCGCAAGGGAACCGCCCAGCGCCGCGCCCACCTCGCCGCGCTCCTGTGGCCGGATTCCAGCGACGCCCAGGCGCGGACCAACCTCCGAAAGCTCGTGTTGGAGATTCGGCGCGCGCTTCCCCAGGCGGAGCAGTACCTGGAGGTCGACGCCGCGACGCTGGCATGGCGGGCGAAAGCGCCGTACACGGCGGACGTCGAGGAGTTCGAGCGCGCGGCCGCGGAGGCGTCGCCTGCCTCGCTCGAGCGGGCGGTGGCGTGCTACCGCGGTGACCTGCTCCCGGGGTGCTACGAGGAGTGGGTGCTCTCCGAACGCGAACGGTTGCGCCGGCTGTACACGGGCGTGCTGGAACGCCTCGTGGCCGTGCTCGAGTCGCGCCGGGCTTACTCCGATGCGATCGCCTACGGGCGCCAGCTCCTCGACCAGGATCCGCTGCGGGAAGCCACTTACCAGCTCCTCATGCGCCTGTACGCGCAGATGGGAGACCGGGCGGGCGCGTTGCACGTGTATCACACTTGTGCCACGGCGCTCCAGCGGGAGCTCGGCGTGGAACCGAGCGCGCTCACCCGTAGCGCATACGAACGCCTGCTGTCCGGCGAGGCGGAGCGCGTCCCGCCGCCCATGCCGGCCGCGCCGCGGCTGGTTGGACGGGAGCGGGAGTGGGAGCGAATCCGATCGGCCTGGGCCGAGGCCTCGTCGGGCCGCGCTCACGTGGTGCTGCTGGCCGGCGAGGCGGGCATCGGAAAGACGCGGTTGGCGGACGAGGTCCTCGAATGGGCGGCGCGCCAAGGCGTTGCGACGGCGGTGGCGCGATGCTTCGGCGCGGAGGGCAGGCTCGCCTACGCCCCGGTCGCGATGCTGTTGCGGTCGCGGCCGCTCCCGCCCCTCGCGGAGCCCTGGCGGCGCGAGATCGCCCGCGTGCTTCCGGAACTTGCCGCGGAGCGGGGGCACCCATCCGGCGCGGCTCCACCGCTCACAGAAGGCTGGCAGCGCCGCCGGCTCTTCGAGGCGATGGCGCGCGCGCTGCTGGCACACCGGCCGCTGGTCGCCGTCGTGGACGATCTGCAGTGGTGCGATCCCGACAGCCTGGAGTGGCTGCACTATCTCACTCGGCACGAGGACGCCGAACACGTCCTGCTGGTCGCCACCGTCCGGTCCGCGCCGCGCCCGGACCGCACCGCGGAGCGGACCTTCGCCTCCTGGCGGCACGACGGGCGGTTGACCGAGATCGAGATCGCGCCGCTCGACGCCCCGGCGACCGCGATCCTGGCAGGCGCCGCAAGCGGCGTCCCCCCGGACGACAGCGTAGCCGAGCGCATATTCCGGGTGACGGGCGGCAACCCGCTGTTTGTCGTCGAGCTGGCGCGCGCCGGCTGGACGCGCCCCGGCGCGCCGTTGGACGGCGCGCTCCCCCCGCGAGTCCGCGCCGTGATCGAGTCGCGCCTGGCCGGGCTGTCGCCGCAGGCCTGCGACGCGGCCGCGGTCGCGGCGGTGATCGGCCGGCCCTTCACGTTTCGTTTTCTGGCGCGCGTGGCCGGCGGCGAGGAGGCTCCACTCGTGGAGGCCGTCGACGAGTTGTGGCAGTCCCGTGTCCTTCGCGAGTCCGGCACGGACACCTACGCCTTCAGCCACGACGCCGTCCGGGAGGTCGTGTACGGGCGTCTGAGCCGCCACCATCGCGCGTGGCTTCACGGGCGGACCGCGGAAGCCCTGGTCCACGAGCACTCCCCGGCCGTGGAGGCGCCAAGCGGCGAGATCGCGACCCACTTCGACCTGAGCGGCGCGCAGGCGCAGGCCGTCCCGTATTACCGGCGCGCCGCGCAAGCGGCCCGAAACATATACGCCAACGAGCTGGCCGCCGGCTACTACGAGCGACTGGTCGCCATCACCGCGGGGTCCGATCGCATCGACGCGCTGTGCGCCCTGGGCGACGTATGGCAGCTCACGGGCCGGTCCGCGCAGGCGGCCGGCGCGTACCGGCGCGCGCTCGAGCTGGCGGAGCAGATCGCGGACCAGGCGGCGCAGGCGCGATGCCGCACCGCGCTCGGCCGGGTGCTTGTCCTGTTTCGGGGGGCGTACGAGGAGGCGCTCGTCCACCTGGAATCGGCCGGGGCCGTCTTCCGATTGCGCGGCGACCGCGCCGGCTTGGCCGACGTCGTGTGGCACATGGGCATCGCCCACTGGTATCAGGGAAACTACGAGCAGGCGCTCGATTGCTACGCGGAGATGCGGCGGCTCGCGAGCGAGGCCGGGGACCGGGGGAGAATCGCCGAAGCCGTCGGGCATGCCGGGCTCGTGTACGACGACCTCGGGGACCACGCCCGAGCGCTGGCCTGCTTCGAGGAGCATCTCGCGATCGCACGCGACCTCGGAGACCGAGCGAGCATGGCGCGGGCGATGGGCAATGTTGGAACCGCCCTGCAGCGGCAGGGCCGTCACGCAGAAGCGCTCGCCTGGTTTGCGGAGTCGTGGCGGACGGCGAGCGCGATCGGCGCCGAACGGTCGATGGCTATCGCTGCCGGCAACGCGGCCCTCGTCTACCACGCCGGCGGCGAGACGGCCCAAGCGATCCGGTACGGCCTGTGGGCGCTGGCGCGGTCCGTGGACATCGGTGATGAGTGGCACGCGAGCGTCGCGGCGGGAAACGTCGCCCGGGGCCTGATGCTGCAGGGACAATACGCCGATGCGGAACGGCTGCTCGCGGCGGCCGTCGCCGTCGGCCGCCGCCTCGGCGCCCCGTATCATCTCTGCAAGCACCTGGCCTGGCAGGCCGAGGTCGCCCTGGCCCGGGGCAGCCCTGCCGATGCCCGGCCGCTGGCCACGGAGGCTCTACGGGTCGCCCAGCGGGCCGGCCGGCGAGACATCCAGCTGACCACGGGCGTCCTGCTCGTCCAATTGCAGGTGGCCCTCGGTGAGGCCTCGGTCCCCGCCGCCGTCGCCGAGCTCGATCGGTTGCGGGACGCGTGGCCCGCGCCGGCCGACCGGGCGCTCCTCCACGACGCCGCGTGGCAACTGGATCGCACCCTCGACGACCACCGCGAGGCCGCGGCGGCGTTGTACCGCGCGGCATACGAGACGCATCCCGTGGCTGAATACCGGGCGCGCTACCGGGAGTTGACAGGCGACTCCCTCCCGAGTCTGCCGCCGCTGCCCCGCGCGGACGACCTGGAACAGGCCGTGCGGTCGAGCGCCGCGCTGGATGCTGTGCTTGCCGCGCTGGAGCGGCTCGTCGCGGAGGCGGAGGAACGATCCGGAACCCCTGGGGACACGCCGGATGTGCCGCGCAGGGAACCGCACGGGTCATAGCGACCGGCCGTGGAGCGCCGTTGCGCTCGGTCACCGATCTCCGCGCGCTGTGGTATACTGAGAGCGTCACAATTGCATAGCGGTGGGGGAGCTTGGAACGACCAGGCTGAGAGGATGGCTGTGACCGCCATCGACCCCGGAACCTGATCTGGGTAATGCCAGCGGAGGGAGGCTGTGATGCGCCGTCCCATTCCGGGGCGGCGCTGCTATTTGCAGGCGGCGACGGCGCGCACCGGGTCGCCGCATCGGAAGTCGAGATGAGCCAGAACCACGCGCGTGGGGAGCGCGCCAAACTCGAGGTGTGCGGCGTCGCGAAGCGCTTTCCCGCCGCGGGCGCCGCGGCCGGAGGCCCGTGGGTCGAGGCGCTCGCGGGGGTCTCGATGTCCGTCGCGGAGCACGAGTTCGTCACGCTGCTCGGACCGAGCGGCTGCGGCAAGAGCACGCTGTGCAACATCGTGGCCGGGCTGTTCCGTCCGGACGCAGGCACGGTCCGCCTCGACGGCGCCCTCATCGACGGGACGCGCGGCCGCGTAGCGTACATGCAGCAAAAGGACTTGCTCCTGCCGTGGCGCACCGTGCTCGGCAACGCCACGCTCGGCCTGGAGGTGCAGGGGGTGGATCGCGCCGTCGCGCGGGCCGAAGCGCGCGACCTGCTGCGCGAGTTCGGCCTGGAGGGCTTCGAGGCCGCGTACCCCGCGGCGCTCTCGGGCGGCATGCGTCAGCGCGTGGCGCTCGTCCGCACGCTGCTCTGCCGGCGCGAGATGTTGGTGTTGGACGAGCCGTTCGGGGCGCTCGACGCCATGACGCGCGCCGCCATGCAGGAGTACCTCCTGCGCCTGCGCAGCGAGTTTCACAGGACCGTGTTGTTCATCACCCACGACGTCGAGGAAGCGGTGCTCCTGTCCGACCGCATCTACGTGCTGACCGACCGGCCCGGCCGCGTGCGCGCCGTGCGGCGAGCCCCGGAGCCCGGGCCCCGCCGCGCCACCGACCCCGAGGTCGTGCGCCTGAAGGCGGAGATCCTCGACCTGCTCCGTGGAGTTCCCGCGGGAGCCGACT
This sequence comes from Bacillota bacterium, assembly GCA_021324255.1. Classification (GTDB taxonomy): domain Bacteria; phylum Sysuimicrobiota; class Sysuimicrobiia; order Sysuimicrobiales; family Segetimicrobiaceae; genus JAJPIA01. The sequence continues at coordinate 53,120 of JAJPJL010000083.1, read as the reverse complement.
GATGAGCGCGCTCAGCCCGCGGCAGATCGCAAAGACGACGCTCGGCGCCGCGCGCGCCCGGGGCGCGCGCCCGGGCAGGTTGCTGCGGCGCGCCGGCGCCTGGTGGCGTCAAGCCGCGCCTCCGGCGGGGCTGATCGCGGTCCTGATTGCCGGCTGGGAGTGGGCGGTCCGCGCGTTCGGCGTGCCGCCGTACATCCTGCCGCCGCCGAGTCAGATCGCGGCCGTGCTCATCGCCGACCGCGCGATCTTGCTGGGCGACGCGACGGTGACCCTCGCGGAGGTGCTGCTCGGCTTCGCGGTCGCGTTTGTGGTCGGCGTGGCGCTGGCGCTCGCCATCGTGTCGTCCCGGACCGTCGAGCGTGCCGTCTACCCGCTCGTCATCGCGAGCCAGACGGTTCCGGTGTTCGCGATCGCCCCGTTGCTGATCGTGTGGTTCGGGTACGGCATGGCCTCGAAAGTGGCCATGGCCGCCTTGATCGTGTTCTTCCCCATCGTGGTGAACACGGTGGACGGCCTGCGCGCGGCGGACGAGGATCTCGTCAACCTCTTGCGGATCCTCGGCGCCGGCCGGCGGCGGATTCTGCTGACGATCCGAATCCCCGCGGCGCTGCCGTTTGTGTTCTCGGGCGTGCGCATCGCGGTGGCGACGAGCGTCATCGGCGCGGTGATCGGCGAGTGGGTCGGCGCAACGCGCGGGCTCGGCTTCGACATGATCCACGCGAACGCACAACTCCACATCGACCGCGTCTTCGCGGCCATCGTGTATCTGAGCGTCATGGCGCTGGCGCTGTTTGGCGCCGTCTCCGCCCTCGAGTGGGCGGCGCTGCCGTGGCGGCGTGAGGGCACTCGCTAATGCCTCATTGCCGAGCACGGGGGCGAGCCGGCCGGACACAGCAAAGACGCGGCACTGATATAGACGACGGCGGCGAGGAGGGAGGGGTATGACGCGCGTGGTGGGCATGGCCGTCGCCGCGCTCGCGGTAATGGCCGTCGCGATGAGCCCGGCCGGCGGCTCCGCGGGTGCGGCCGCGCCCGAGCAGCTCACGTTCATGCTGGACTGGTTTCCCAACCCGGACCACGTCCCCCTGTACGCGGCGGTCGCGGAAGGGTACTTTACGCAGGCGGGGCTGCACGTGGCGCTGCAGGTTCCGGCGAACGCCGATGACCCGCTCAAGCTGGCGGCCGTCGGCCGCGTCGACGTCGCCGTGAACTACGAACCGAGCGTCATCATCGCACGCGCCCAAGGTCTCCCGGTCAAGAGCATCGGGCTCCTGATCGGCCAGCCGCTCACCACGATCATGTTTCTCGAGCGGTCCGGGATTCGGCGGCCCAGGGACCTGCAGGGCCGCCGCGTGGGGTTTGCCGTGACCGGCTACGAGGACGCCGTCGTCGACCAGGTCGTCCAGAGCGACGGCGGCAACCCCGGGACCATCACGATGGTCAACGTCGGGTTCGACCTCGTCCCCGCGCTGCTCACGCACAAGGTCGACGCGGTCGTGGGCGCGTATCGCAACGTCGAACGGGTGCAGATCGAGATGCAGGGGCAACAGGTGGGCATGTTCGAGCCCGAGCGATACGGCGTGCCGGCGTTCTACGAACTCGTGCTGATCGCCCGGGACCGGGGGATCGCCGCGCGGCGGCCGGCGCTCGGCCGGTTCGTCGGCGCCGTGGCCCGGGGTCTCGCGTTCACGGAAGCCCATCCCGAGGCGGCGTTCCGCGACTACGTTCGTCTCAACCCCACGCTCGGCGACACGTTCAACCGCCGCTCGTTTGCGGCCACGCTCCCGTATTATGCTCGGACGCAGACCCAGGGCGCGTCGACGTGGGACGCCTTCAGCCGCTGGATGGCGTCCCACAAGGTGATCTCCGCGCCCGTCGCGGCCCGGGACCTCTTCGTCAACCTCGCGCCGTGACGCCGTTTGCCCGCCTCCACGAGGCCGCCGCGCCGATTCGGGCGCGGATCCAGACGCACCCGTTTGTGCTCGGGTTGGGCGACGGGTCGCTCCCCGGGGACCGCTACCAGTACTACCTCCATCAGGACTACTGCTTTCTCATCGAGTACTGCCGCGTGCTCGCGCTCGCGGTCGCCAGGGCGGATGACCTCGCCACGGCCGCGCGCCTCGCGGACGTGCTGAACGTGACGCTGAACACCGAGATGGATCTCCACCGGGACGCCTGCTGGGCGGCCGGCATCTCGCCGGAGGCCCTCGAAGCCACGCGGCCCGCACCGACGACGGCCGCGTACACGCGCCACCTCCGGCTCGTCGCGGAGACCGAGGACCTCGCGACGATCCTCGCCGCGGTGCTGCCGTGCGCGCACGGCTACTGGGAGATCGCCACGGGCCTGCGCGCGGCCGGCCTGCCGGAGCGGCAACCGCTGTACGCCAATTGGATCCGGATGTATACGTCGGACGAGTACGAGAGCCTGGCGCGCTGGATGGTCGACGTCTTCGATCGCCTGGCATCGGACGCACCGGCCCCACGGGCCGAGGTGTGGAGCGACGTGTTCCTCACGAGCGAACGGTACGAGTATCTGTTCTGGGAGATGGCCTGGCGAATGGAGGAGTGGCCGCTATGAACGCGCACAATTCGTCCGACCGCAGCATCCCGTTGCGCCGGCTCGTCCTCGCCGCGGTGTTCGCGGCGATCGGGGTTGCGCTGGGACCCCTGAGCATCCCGCTCGGTCCCACGCGCATCGCGCCGTTTCAGCACACGATCAACGCGGTGGCCGGGGTGCTGCTCGGGCCGTGGTACGCGGCGGGAGCGGCGCTCGTGACCGCCGTCCTCCGGTACAGCCTGCACACCGGGTCGCTGTTCGCGTTTCCGGGCAGCCCGTTCGGCGCCCTGATCGTCGGCTACGCCTACCGCCTCTTCCGCAACGACGCCGCGGCGCTCTGCGAGCCGATCGGCACGGGCCCGATCGGCGCGACGCTCGCGGCCCTCGCGTTCCAGCCCCTCATCGGCACGCACCACACCTGGATCTGGTTTCAGGTCGCCTTTCTGTCGGCCAGCATCCCCGGGACGCTGGTCGGGTACGTGGTGTTGCGGGCGCTGCGCCGCGTGCCCGCCGTCAACGCGTGGCGCGCGGCGTGAGGCCGTCCTCCCGCGTCCCGCGCGCCGGACCGGCCGGGCCGGGCCGCCGCGGCCGTCCATGGGAAGCGCGGAGGGGGGCGTGATGCGGGGCACCCCGGCGCCGGTCACGCCGGCCGCCGCGGCGGCGCTCCTGGCGCGCGTCCGGGAGCGCCGGCCGCTGATCCACCACATCACCAATGTCGTCACCGTCAACGACGTCGCGAACGCGACCGTCGCCGTGGGCGCCGCGCCCGTGATGGCCCAGGCGATCGAGGAGGTGGAGGAGATCGCCGCCGCGTCGAGCGCCCTCGCGCTGAACATCGGGACGCTCACGAGACCGACCATGGATGCGATGCTTCGCGCCGGCCGGCGGGCCAACGCCGCCGGCGTGCCCGTGATCTTCGACCCGGTGGGCGCCGGGGCGACGTCGTTCCGCACCGCGGAGGCGCAACGGTTGCTCGGGACCGTGCGCGTGGCGTGTTGCCGCGGCAACGCGGGAGAGGTGGCCGCGCTCGCCGGGCGCTCCGGCACCGTCCGGGGTGTCGACGTCGCCGGGGATGTGGCGGGGGTGGACGACGTCGCTCGCGAGCTCGCGACGGCCACCGGGGCGGTTGTCGCCGCCACCGGCCGGGTCGACGTGCTCTCGGACGGCGTCCGCACCGTCTGGATCGAAAACGGGCACCCGCTCCTCGCGCGCGTGAGCGGCACGGGATGCATGGCCACGGCGGTGATCGCCGCGTTCTGCGCCGTCGAGCCGGCCGTCCTGCCCGCCGCGGCGGCCGGCTTGGTGTGCTACGGGGTAGCCGCCGAGCTCGCCGCCGATGACGCGCCGGGGCCCGGGACGTTTCGGGTGCGGCTCCTCGACGCCCTCGCGTCGCTCGATCCCGCGTCGGTGGTCCGGATGGCCCGCGTGCGATCGTGAGACCGCGCGGCGACTGGCGCGTCTACGTCATCACCGGCGAGGAGCGATCGCGCGGGCGCTCCCACGTCGAGGTCGCCGCGGCCGCCGTCCGCGGGGGCGCCACCGCCGTACAGCTCCGGATGAAGGGGGCGCCGGCCCGCACCATCGTGGAGACGGCCCGGCGTATCGCGGCGATGTGCCGGGAGGCCGGGGTGGCGTTCATCGTCAACGACCGCGTGGACGTCGCGATCGCCGGGGAGGCGGACGGCGCCCACGTGGGCCAGGACGATCTGCCGGCGGCGGCGGCGCGGGGGCTGCTCGGGGCCGGCCGGTGGCTCGGCGTTTCCGCGGCCACGGTCGAGGAGGCCCGCGACGCCGAACGCGCGGGCGCGGACTATCTCGGCGTCGGGGCGGTGTACCCCACCGGCACCAAGGCCGACGCCGGCGCGCCCGTGGGGCTCGGGCGCATCGCGGAGCTGCGGCGCGCATCGTCGCTCCCCGTGGTCGGGATCGGCGGCATCACGATCGCGAACGCGGCCGCCGTGATCCGCGCCGGCGCGGCGGGGGTGGCCGTGATCACGGCGATCACGCTCGCCGATGACATGGTGAAAGCCACGCAGCGGCTGCGGGAGCAGGTGGATGCCGCCCTCCAGGGCTGACCGCCCGCCGCGGCGGGTCGGCGAGTTCGACCTGATTGAGCGCCTGCGCCGGCTCATCCCCGCGGCGGGCGCGGGCGTGCGCACCGGCATCGGCGACGACGCCGCCGTCGTGTCGCTTCCCCGCGGCGCGCTGGTCACGTGCGATGTCCAAGTCGAGGGCGTCCACTTCCGGCGCGGGACGAGCGCCCCGGGCGACATCGGGTGGCGGGCGCTGGCCGTCAACGTGAGCGACATTGCTTCGATGGGGGGCGCCCCGCGCTACGCGCTCGTCTCCGTGCTGCTCCCGCCGGGAGTGCCGCTGCGCGACGTCGAAGCGATGTATCGCGGGATTGGGCAGGCCGCGCGCGCGCACGGCGTCATCGTCGTGGGCGGCAACATCTCGCGCACCTCGGGCCCGCTTGCGCTCGACGTGACCGTGCTCGGCGAGGCCGGGCGCGTGCTCACGCGGGGCGGCGCCAGGCCGGGGGACGGGGTGTGGGTGACCGGGACCCTCGGCAACGCGGCGGCCGGGCTGTTTTTGGCGCACCGGCCGCGGGTGCGGGTGCGCGGGGCCCGGGCGCTCCTTCGGGCGTACCGCCGGCCCTCGCCGCGCGTGCGTGCCGGCCGCGCGCTCGCGGCGCGCAGCGCCGTGACCGCGGCGATCGACATCAGCGACGGGACGGCCCGGGACCTCGCGCATGTGCTCGACGCGTCCGGGGTCGGCGCGGTCGTCCACCTCGAGCGCGTGCCGGTGGCGCCGGCCGTCGTCGCGGCGGCCCAGGCCGCACACCTCGACCCGTATGTGTGGGCGCTCGGGGGCGGGGAAGACTACGAATTGCTGTTCACCGCGCGGCCGGAATTCGAGACCTCCGCGCGCGCGGTGGCACGGGTCGCCGGCGTGCCCGTGACGCGGATCGGGGAGATCGTCCCGCGCCGCGCCGGCCGGTGGATCGTGGGGCCGGCCGGCCGGCGCACGCCGTTGCGTCCGGCCGGGTGGGATCACCTCGTGACCCGCTCGCCGTAGCGCGGGGCCGTGAGATTGCCACGCGGGTCCGGCCAGACGGACGTGCCGCGCGCCCTTGACGGACATCGACGACGTGCCACGGCACAAGGAGGTCCCATGCACATACCGCGCGCCCTGTCGATCGCCGGGTCCGACTCGGGCGGCGGCGCGGGCATACAGGCGGACCTCAAGACGTTCAGCGTCTTTGGTGTGTACGGCATGACGGCCATCACGGCGGTCACCGCCCAGAACACGACGGCGGTGACCGCCGTGGCGGAGATCGCCCCGGACATCGTCGCGGCGCAGATCGATGCGGTCGTGGGCGACATCGGGGTAGACGCCGCGAAGACCGGGATGCTCGCCAACGCGGCGATCATTCACGCCGTGGCGGCCGGGATCCGCCGGCACGCGCTCCGGGCGCTCGTGATCGATCCCGTGATGATCGCCAAGAGCGGGGCCGCGTTGCTCCGGCCCGAGGCGATGGAGGCCCTGCGGCGGGATCTGCTCCCGCTCGCGCTCATCGTGACGCCCAACCTGCACGAGGCGCAGGCGCTCGTGGGCCGCGAGGTCCGGACGATCGACGAGATGGAAGCGGCGGCCCGCGCGCTCCGCGATCTCGGTCCCCGGTACGTGGTCGTCAAAGGGGGCCACCTGCCGGAGGCGGCGGTGGACGTCCTGTACGACGGCCGCGCCATCGAGCGGCTCGAGGCGCCGCGCGTGACCACGCCGCACACGCACGGCACGGGATGCGTATTTTCGGCGGCGATCACCGCGCAGCTCGCGCGCGGCGCGGATGCCGTGGAGGCCGTGCGGGGCGCGAAACGGTTTGTCACGCGCGCGATCGAGCGGGCGCTGCCGCTCGGCCACGGCCACGGCCCGGCCAATCCGCTGGGCGGCCTGGACGCACCGGCCGGCGGCGAGCGAAAGGATGCGCATGAACGCTGAGATGCCGAGAGGCGACTACATGATTCGCGGGACCGCCGCGGGCGAGCAGATCCGCGCGGTCGCGACCGTCACGACGCAGACGGTGGAGGACGCCCGCATCCGGCACACGGCCTCGGCGACGGCGACCGCGGCGATCGGACGAAGCTTGACGGCGGCCGCCCTGCTGGGGGCGGGTCTCAAGGACGGCGGGTCGGTACTGTTGCGGGTGCTCGGCGATGGACCGATCGGCGCCATCGTCGCGCAGGCCGACGCCCGGGGGCGGCTTCGCGGGTATGCCGTGAATCCCCAGGCCGACCTGCCGGTGACGCCGGCGCACAAGCTCGACGTGGGCGGTCTCGTCGGCAAACAGGGCACGCTCCACGTCACGCGCGACGTGGGGTTGCGCAGCCCCTACCACGGGTCCGTGCCGCTCGTCTCCGGCGAGATCGCCGAGGACCTCGCCGCGTACCTCGTCCGTTCGGAACAGGTGCCGTCGGTCGTGGCGCTCGGGGTTCTCGTGGGGCCCGACCTCCACGTCATCGCCGCGGGCGGGCTGTGCGTGCAGGCCTTGCCGGGCGCGTCCGCGGAGGTGGTTGCGGATCTCGAGGCGCGGGCGCGTCGCATGCCGCCGATTACGCAGTTGGTGGCTACCGGCCACACAGCGGAGGAGATCCTCGCCACGGCGCTCGGCGGATGGGAGCCGGCGTTCGGCGAGGTCAGCCCCGTCCGGTTTCACTGCGGGTGCACGCGGCAGCGGGTCGAAGAGATGCTCCTCACGCTGGGGCGGACCGAGTTGGAAGCGCTGCTCGTCCAGGAGGGCCGCGCCGAGGTGACGTGCCGGTTCTGCGGCGACCGCTACGTGCTGACCGGGGACGAACTCGAGGGGATGATCGCGAAGCTCGGGAGCGGGACGACGCCGCTCATGTGACCGGGCCCGGCGGGGCCCTCTCAGGCCGTCCGGCGCACCTTGCCGGCCTTCACGCATGCGGTGCACACGAACGCCCGCCGCGGGACGCCGCCGACGACGACGCGGATGCGCTGCAGGTTCGGCAGGAACCGCCGCTTGGTCTTGTGGTGTGAGTGACTGACGAAATTGCCGGTGCTCGGCGACTTGCCGCACACCGCACAGCGACGCGCCATGTGCCACACCCTCCCGCTCGAACGGCCGCGGATCAGTGTACCATACGGCGGCGAGCAGGGGCAACCGAACGCGCGTAGAAATGCGTGGGCGGTCATGCGCATCCGGCCGGGGACGCCCCGGGCGACCACCGCAGTGCTCGGACGCAGGAGGCGCGCCATGGCGAATATCCGGCGGGATCCCCCACCGCGCGACGGCGCCCCGCGTGCGCTCGCCGCGGTTCCGGTGCGGCCCTGCGACGACACCGGGCCGGCCGCGGCCGGCTTGACGTCCGCGGTGCAGTACGCGCGAGGGGTGGGCCCGGCGCGGGCGCGGCTGCTCGAGGACCGCCTGGGGATCGCCACCGTCTCCGATCTGCTCTACCGGTTGCCCCGCCGCGTCGAAGACCGGAGCCGGCTCCGCCGCATCTACGATGTGGCGCACGGCGCGTTGGAGACGGTCCAAGGCACCGTGGTTCGGATCCGGCAGTTCCGGCCGCGCCGGCGGCGCTTGGTGATCATCAAGGCCGCCGTCACCGATGGCTCGGGCATCCTGCACGCGGTCTGGTACAACCAGCCGTACATCGCGCGGCAGCTGACCCCCGGGACGCGCGTGGTGCTGCACGGGCGCGTCCAACGCCAGGCCGGCGAGATCCAGATGGCCGCGCCGGAGTTCGAGGCCATCGAGGAGGGCGAGGAGAGCCTCCACGTCGGGCGTATCGTCCCCGTGTACCCGGGCACCGAGGGCCTGAGCCAGCGCGTCATGCGGTCGATCGTCGCCCGGGCGCTGGACGACCACGCCGGCGGACTCCGCGAGTGGCTGCCGGCCGAGCTTCGCGACCGGCACCGGCTGCCCGAGCTCCGCCGCGCCATCCGGCAGGCCCACTTTCCCGAGACCCTGGAGGAGTACCGGGCCGCGCGGAACCGGCTCGTGTATGAGGAGCTCCTCCTCTTGCAGCTGCTGCTCCTGCGGCAAAAAGCCGCGCGGGCCGCGTCCCCGCGCGGCCTGCGGTACGGGGATGCCCGCGAGCTGGTCGCGCGATTTCACGGCGCGCTTCCGTACACGCTCACCGGCGCGCAGTATCGCGTCATCACGGAGATCCTGCGGGACATGGACCGGCCGCACCCGATGAACCGTCTGCTGCAGGGCGACGTCGGCTCCGGCAAGACCGTCGTCGCCGCGACCGCGCTGCTGCGGTGCGCCGGCGGCGGCGCGCAGGGGGCGCTCATGGCGCCCACGGAGATCCTCGCGGGCCAGCATTATCTGACGCTCCGCAACCTGCTCGCCCCGATGGGGCTCACGGTCACGTTGCTCGTGGGCGGCCTGAGCCGGGCGGCGCGCGACGAAGCGCTGGGCGCGGCGCGCGAGGGCCGGGCGGACGTGGTCGTCGGCACCCACGCGCTCATCGAGGGCGGCGTCGAGTTTCACCGCCTCGGCCTCGTGGTCGTGGACGAGCAGCACCGGTTCGGCGTGTCACAGCGCGCGGCGTTGCGGTACAAAGGCGAGCACCCGGACGTGCTGGTGATGACGGCGACGCCCATCCCGCGGACGCTCGCGCTGAGCCTGTACGGCGACCTCGACGTGTCGATCCTGGACGAGCTGCCGCCGGGGCGCTCGCCGATCCAGACTTACGTCCGCGCGCCGGCGCAGCGCCCGCGGATCTACCAGTGGGTACGCGGCGAGGTCGCGGCCGGACGGCAGGCCTACATCGTCTGCCCCCTGATCGAGGAGTCCGACAAACTGCAGGCGGAGGCGGCGACCGCGCTCGCGACGCGCCTCGCGGAGTCGGTGTTCCGGGACGTGCGCGTCGGCGTGCTGCACGGGCGCATGAGGGTCGACGAGCGCGATCGGGCGATGCGCGCGCTGCGGGAGGGCGAGACCCAGGTGCTCGTCGCGACCACGGTGATCGAGGTCGGCATCGACGTGCCGAACGCGACCGTGATGGTGATCGAGGACGCGGACCGGTTTGGGTTGTCCCAACTCCACCAGCTTCGGGGCCGGGTGGGACGCGGCGCACAGCCATCGCGGTGCATCCTCATCGGCGAGCCCCGGACCGAGGAGGGCCAGGCCCGCCTGGCGGCGATGGAGGCCACCACCGACGGCTTCCGCATCGCGCAGAAGGATCTCGAACTGCGGGGCGTCGGCGAGCTCCTGGGGCACCGCCGGCAGCACGGGTTCGGCGAGCTGCGCGTCGCCGACCTGCTGCGCGACCGCGAGTGGCTGGAGCGGGCGCGGCGCGACGCCGCGGACCTGCTCGAAGGGGACCCCGATCTGGAGCGCGCCGAGCACCGTCCCATCGCCGCGGCGCTGCACGCCCGCTTCGCGGGGGCGCGCCCCGAGAACGCGAGGGTCGGCTAGGTGCGCGTCGTCGCGGGCGCGGCCAAGGGGGCGCGGCTCCGCGCGGCCACCCGAGCCGGCACGACGCGGCCGACGTCGGGCATGGTCAAGGACGCGATGTTCAACGCGCTCGGCGCGCGCCTCTCCGGCGCGCGCGTGCTGGATCTGTTCGCGGGGACCGGGGCGCTGGGGATCGAGGCCCTCAGCCGCGGCGCGGCGTCGGCCGTGTTTGTCGAGCGCGATCCCCGGAACGCGGCGGTGATCCGCGACAACCTGCGCGCTGCGCGCCTCGCGGCGCCCGGAACGGTGCGCCGGGCCAATGCGCTCGCCGACGTCGCGGCACTCGGCCGGGAGGGCGCGCGCTTCGACGTGGTGCTCCTGGATCCGCCCTACGGCCACGGGCTGCAGCAGCGCGCGCTCCGCGCGCTCGCGGCGGCCGGGGTGCTGGCGCCCGGGGCCGTCGCGGTGGTGGAAGGGCACTGGCGCGACGATCCCGGCGAGGTCGCGGGGTTGCGGCGGACCCGGAGCGCTCGGTACGGCGAGACCGGCGTGTGGTTCTACAAGCCGGACGGCGCGTGATGGCGCGCGGGCAGACGGCGCTCTACCCCGGGACGTTCGACCCCGTCCACAACGGGCACCTCGACATTATCGTGCGCGCCCGCCAGATCTTCGGGCGGGTCATCGTGGGGGTGCTGACGAATATCGAAAAGAAGACGTTGTTTCCCGCGGACGCGCGCGCGGCGATGATCCGCGCCGCGGTGGCGCGGCATCCGGGTATCGACGTCCGCCCGTTCGACGGCCTGACGGTCGACTTTGCCCGGCGCGTGGGCGCCCGGGTGATCGTGCGCGGCCTGCGCGCGATGATGGATTTTGAATATGAGTTGAAGATGGCGGCCATGAACAAACGGCTGAGCCCGCGGATCGAGACCGTCTTTATGATGACGAGCCCGGAACTGGCCTATCTCAGCTCCACGCTCATTCGGGAAGTGGCGGCCTTCGGCGGGTCCGTCGCGGGCCTCGTCCCGGCCGGCGTCGCGCGGCGCCTGCGCCGGACCCATCTTGACACGCGAGGTGAGGATGCATGACGTCTCCAGGCACCCCGTCCCCCCGGAGCGCGGCCGAGTGTCTCGACCGGTTGGAAGCGTTGCTGGAATCGGGCAGTTCCATCTTCGGCCGGCGGTCCCGCCTCGACGAGGCGCGCCGGCTGATCACGCATCTGCGCACGCTGGTGACGCAAGGCGCGGCCCGGGCGCAGCAGGTGCAGAGCGAGGCGGAGGCGGTGCTGCGCCGGGCGCAGGACGAGGCGCGGCGCATCGTGCTCGAGGCGCAGGAGCGCGCCCGCGGCGGCGTGGACGCGGAGGTCGTGCGGGGAGCGGAGCTGGAGGCGCAGACGCTGCGGGAGGAAGCGGCCCGGGAGGCCGAGGACGTGCGGCGCCAGGCGGATCTCTACGCGCTCAAGGTCTTTGAGCGCCTCGACGCCGAGGTATCGCGCGTGCTGTCCACGATCAAGCGCAGCAAAGCGATCCTGGGAGACCGCAACGGCACGGGCCCGAGCGCGGCGCCCGGCCGCCTTGACAATGAGAAAATGGCGTCCGTATAATGAGCCGGTGTGCCCGGGTGCTACCCCCGGGCACGCGGCGTGAGGTGGGGCCGTGCGCGCCTACGTTGGCGACCTGCTCACCGCGGGCGGCACGCGCGTCGTGGCGTTTTGCGAGATGGTCGCGCCGCTCTCGGACGACGTCGTGCCGGCCGGGCCGGTCGCGGGGGAGTTCACGTTGCGCGGGACCGGGGCGACGGTGCAGGTCCGGGGCCGTGTCGCCGCCACCGCGGGCCTCGTCTGCGGCGCATGTCTTCGCGGGTTTTCGCAGACGCTCGAGGTCGACATCGACGAGGAGTTCGCCCGCCCGACCGGCCAGGTCGAGGCCGCCGGCGAGCAGGCGCTGACACCGCAGGATTTCATCGCCGCGATCAGCGCGGACGACGTGATCGATCTGACCGAGCTGGTGCGGCAGCACCTCGCGCTTGCGCTCCCGATCGCGCCGCGCTGCACGCCGGACTGCCGGGGACTCTGCCCTCGGTGCGGCGCCGATCGCAACGCCGGCGGCTGCGCGTGCGACACGCAGGAGATCGACCCGCGCTTCGACGCGCTGCGGCGCTGGGCCGAGGAGCCGGCGCCGGGCGGCGCCCGCACGGCGCGGATCCCGGACGGGCATCGGCGCCGAGGAGGGACGTGATCCATGGGACTGACAAAGCGGCGGTTCAGCAAGTCGCGGACGGCGAAGCGCCGGGCCCACTTCAAGGCGCACGCGGTGACGCTCGTACGCTGCCCCAAGTGCCACGAGCCGATGGTGCCGCATCGGGTGTGCCCGAGCTGCGGGACGTACGCCGGACGGCAAGTCATCGAGGTGCGCGAGCCGGAGGAGAAGGCCGCCACGTAGATGGGCGCCGGCCGCGTGCTGCGGAGCGTACCGTCGGCCCCCGCGGGATCCACGCGGCGATGAATCGCGCCCCGGCCGGCCTCCGGGTGGCCGTCGACGCGATGGGCGGCGACCACGCGCCGCGCGAGGTCGTCGCGGGCGCGGTCCAGGCGGCGGGTGCGCTCGGCGCCCAGGTCATCCTCGTCGGGCGGGCCCGCGTGGTGGAGGAAGAGCTGCGCCGCGCGGGCGGCGGGCCCGGCATCCGCATTGAGGACGCCCCCGAGGTGATCGAGATGGCGGAAGCGCCGGCCATGGCGCTCCGCCGCAAGCGGCGCGCGTCGATTCCGGTGGCGATCGACCTCGTGCGCCGCGGCGAGGCCGACGCGATGGTCAGCGCGGGCAACACCGGCGCGGCGATGGCGGCGGCCCTGTTCGGGCTCGGCCGGGTGGACGGCGTCGATCGCCCGGCGATCGCGGCGGCGCTGCCCACCACGCGCGGCCGCGCGATCCTGGTGGACGTGGGCGCCAACGTCGACTGCCGGCCCAAGCACCTCGTGCAGTTTGCCGCCATGGGCGCCGTCTACGCGCGCGTGCTCGGCATCCGGGAGCCGCGTGTGGGCGTGCTCAGCAACGGCACCGAGGACACCAAGGGCAACGATCTCGTCATCCGCGCGGCGGAACTGCTGCGGCAGTCGGGGCTGCGCTTCATCGGCAACGTGGAGGGCCGGGAGTTCTTCGAGGGGGCCGCGGACGTCGTCGTCTGCGACGGGTTCGTCGGCAACCTCGTGCTGAAGTTCGGCGAGGGGCTGGCCCTGGGGATCTTCGCGCTGCTGCGCGACGAGCTGTCCCGGGGCCTGCGGGCCCGGTTGGGCGCCGCGCTCGCATCGAGGGCGCTGCGCACGGTGAAGCGGCGCATGGACTACACGGAGTACGGCGGGGCGCCGCTGCTCGGCGTCAACGGCGTGTGCATCATCAGTCACGGCAGCTCGCGCGCCAAGGCGATCCGCAATGCGGTGGCGCTCGCGGCCGAGTCCGTGCGCGCTCGCATGGTGGACGCCATCCATGACGCCGCCGGACGGCTCGCCGAATCAGGGACGCCCCAGGGCGTCCCCGTCAAATAGATGCGCACCGCGGCGCGCGAGCGCGGGCCGGCGTAGCGGGTGCACACCGCCGCCGTCTTTCCGGGACAAGGCGCCCAATACGTCGGCATGGGGCGCGAGGTGGCGGAGCGCTATGCCGGGGCGCGCGAGGTGTTCGAGCGCGCCGCGGCCGTGCTCGGCTTCGATCTCCTCGCGCTCTGCGCGGACGGCCCCGAGGACGCCCTTCGCGCCACCGCGAACACGCAGCCCGCGATCCTCGTGACCAGCCTGGCCTGCCTGGCCGCGCTTCCCGTGGCGGCGGACTGCGCCGCGGGCCTGAGCCTCGGGGAGTACGCCGCCCTGGCGTGCGCCGGCGCGATCGACCTGGAGGACGCCGTCACGCTGGTGCGGCTGCGGGGACAGTACATGCAGGAGGCGTGCGCGGGGCGCGACACCATGATGGCGGCCATCATCGGTCTGCCCGCCGCCCGCGTGCACGAGATCTGCCGGCGCCACGGAGATCTCGGCGTCGTGGAGCCGTCCAACTTCAACAGTCCCGGCCAGATCGTGATCGGCGGGGACACGGCCGCCGTCCGGGCGGCGCTCGACACGGCGATGACGCTCGGCGCGCGGCGCGCCGTGCCGCTCGCGGTCAGCGCGCCGTTTCACACGAGCCTGATGCGGCCGGCGGCGGAGCGGCTCGCCGGCGATCTCGAGCGTGCGCGGATCCGGGACGCCCGCATTCCGGTCTTTGCCAACGTGACCGCGACCCCGGTCCAGGCCGCGGATGACATCCGCCGCGCGCTCCTGGCGCAGATCGCCTCGCCCGTCCTGTGGGAGCAATCCGTGCGCGCGATGCACGCGGCGGGCGTCGCCCGCTTCGTCGAGTTCGGCCCGGGCACCACGCTCGGCGGCATGATCCGGCGCACCGTCAAGGCCGAAGTTTGGCACGTCGAGGATCTCCCGTCATGCGACGCCACGGCGGCGGCACTGGCCCGCCCCGCGGGGACCGCGGCGTCCGCGGGGGCCTCGGGATCGGGCCAGGGAGGCTGATGACCCGGGGGCGACCGCCGCGATGCGGGTGGTGAGCACGGACACCCGGGTGGCGCTGGTGACCGGCGCGTCCGGCGGGATCGGCGGCGCCGTGGCCGAGCGCCTGGCGCGCGCGGGATTCGCCGTGGTGGCGCACTACGCCAGGAACGTCGCCGGGGCCGAGGAGACCTTGCGGCGCGTGCGGCAGGCGGGGGCCGAGGGCCTCATGCTGCGGGGCGACGTCACCTCCGCGGAGGCCTGCCGCCAGCTCTGCGCGGAGGCCCTCGAATGGCGCGGCCGCCTCGACGCGCTGGTCAACAACGCGGGGCTGACCAGGGACGGCCTGCTCCTGCGCATGAAGGACGAGGATTGGCACGACATCCTGGCCGTCAACCTGCACGGCACCTTCTATTGCACGCGCGCGGTGTTGCGCGAGATGATCCGGCAGCGCCGTGGACGCATTGTGAACATTACGTCCATCGTCGCGGAGGTCGGCAACCCGGGCCAGGCGAACTACATCGCGGCGAAGGCCGGGGTGATCGGCTTCACCAAGGCGGTCGCGTGGGAGGTGGCCGCGCGGGGCATCACGGTCAACGCCGTGGCCCCGGGGTACGTGGAGACCGGCCTCACCGCGGCGCTGACCGACGAGCAGCGCGCGCGCGTGCTGAGCCACATTCCCATGGGGCGGACCGGCAGCGTCGACGAGGTCGCGGCGGCCGTCGCCTTTCTCGTGTCCGACGACGCGTCCTATATCACCGGCCAGGTGCTCAACGTGGACGGCGGCGCCGTGATGCGATAACGGGCGCGGGCATTGCGCGGCGGGCGCAAGGAGGCGAGCCGCGCGCGGGACGGGGTAGACTCAGGGGGTGGTCGCGGGATGGCAGCGGTGTTCGATCGGGTCAAGGCGATCGTCGTGGAGCAGTTGGGCGTGGAGGCGGGCGAGGTGACGCCGCAATCCAAGTTCGTGGAGGATCTCGGCGCCGACTCGCTCGACGTGGTCGAGCTCGTCATGGCGCTGGAGGAGGAGTTCGACCTGGAGATCCCGGACGAGGATGCGGAGAAGATCGCCACGGTCGGCGAGGCCGTGAAGTACATTGAAAGCCACACCGAGGCGCCGGCGGAGTAGCGCCGGGCCCGGGCGGAGCCGGTGATGCCGGGAACCGGGCCCGCGGGGCGCCGGCGGGTGGCGGTCACGGGACTCGGTGTCGTCAGCCCGATCGGCACGGGCAAGGACGCGTTCTGGAACGCGCTCATGGAGGGACGGTCGGGCGTCCGCCGGATCGCGTCCTTCGATCCCGGCGCGTTCACGTGCCAGATCGCGGCGGAAGTGACCGACTTCGACCCGGCCGCGTACCTCGATCGCAAAGAGGTGCGCCGCAACGACCGCTTCGTCCACCTCGCGATCGCGGCCACGCGGCTCGCGCTCGAGGACGCCGGCTTCGCGATCTCCGCGGCGAACCGCGACCGGGTCGGCGTCGTCATCGGCTCGGGCATCGGCGGGGCGCACACGTGGGAGGAGCAGCACCAGATTCTTCGCGAGCGCGGCCCGGACCGCGTGAGTCCGTTTTTCGCCCCGATGATGATCATCAACATGGCGTCCGGGGCGGTCAGCATGCAGGTCGGGGCCCGCGGCCCCAACTTTTCGGTGGTGTCGGCGTGCGCCACCGGAGGCCATGCCGTCGGCGAGGCGGCCCGCATCATCCAGCACGGCGACGCCGACGCCATGATCTGCGGCGGCTCGGAGGCCGCGATCACCCCGCTCAGCCTCGCCGGGTTCTGTTCCATGAAGGCGCTCAGCACCCGCAACGAGGCTCCGGCCCGCGCATGCCGCCCGTTCGACGCCGGGCGCGACGGCTTCGTCATGGGGGAGGGCGCGGGCATCGTGCTCCTGGAGGCATGGGACCAGGCGGAGCGCCGCGGCGCGCGGATTTACGCGGAGCTTGCCGGATACGGCATGAGCGCGGATGCCTACCACATCACCCAGCCCGACCCGGAGGGCGACGGCGCGGTGCTGGCGATCCGGACGGCGCTCGCCGACGCCGGCGTGGACCCGTCGGAGGTGGACTACGTCAACGCCCACGGCACGAGTACCCCGTACAACGACAAGTTTGAGACCCTCGCGCTGAAGCGCGTGTTCGGCGGCGACGCGAAGCGTATCCCGGTGAGCTCGACGAAGTCCATGACCGGGCATCTGCTGGGCGCCGCCGGCGGCATCGAGCTGATCGCGTGCGCGCTCGCGATCGACCGCAAGCGCGTCCCGCCGACGATCAATTACGAGGTCCCGGACCCGGACTGCGATCTCGACTACGTGCCGAACGCGCCCCGGCCCGCCGCGGTCCATGTCGCCATGTCGAACGCGTTCGGGTTCGGCGGCCACAACGCCATTCTGGTCGTGCGGAGGCCGTGAACGTCCACGCCGAGAACGGCGGCGCGGAGCTGTCCCCGGAGCGTGACGCCCAGCTGCGGGAGCTCGAAGCCAAGCTGGACGTGCGATTCCGCGACCGGGCGTTGCTGCACACCGCGCTCGTGCACGGATCCGTGGGAACCGACGCCCGCAGCCGCCACGGCGACAACTACGAACGCCTCGAGTTTCTCGGCGACGCGGTGCTCAACCTCGCCGTCAGCGACCATCTCTACCGGATGTTTCCGACGCGGCTCGAGGGCGACCTGGCGCGGCTGCGCGCCGCGGTCGTCAGCGAGGGGCCGCTGGCCCACGTCGCGCGGTCGCTCGACCTCGGGCGCTACCTCGTGCTCGGCCGGGGCGAGGAGAAGGGCGGCGGGCGCAGCCGGGCGTCGCTGCTCGCGGACGCGATCGAAGCCGTCGTCGGCGCGGTCTACGTCGATTCGGGCTACGGCGTGGCGCACCACTGCGTGATGCGCTGGTTTGCCGAGGACCTGGCCCGGCTCGAGGAGCCGGGGGAGGGCGATTACAAGAGCCAGCTCCAGGAGTTGATCCAGCAACGCGAGCGCCGGTTGCCGCGGTACCGCATCACCGGCCAGGAAGGGCCGGACCACAGCCGCGTCTTCGTCGCGGTCGTCGAGGTCGGCGGGCGCACGCTCGGCGAGGGCCGGGGCCGCAGCAAGAAAGAAGCGGAGCAGGCGGCGGCCGAGCAGGCGCTCGTTCAGGTGCGGCGGGGACAGGCCGGGTGAAGCAGCTGTGGGCGCCGTGGAGGCTCCAGTACATGAAGACGGCCAGGACCGAGGGATGCATTTTTTGCACCCTGCCCGCCGAGGGTCGTGATCGTGAGCACGGCGTGCTGCTCCAGGGGCGGGACGCCTTCGTCATCCTCAACGCGTTTCCGTACAACTCCAGCCACCTGATGGTGGTGCCGCGCCGGCACGTGGCGCGCCCCGAGGCGCTGACCGCGCCGGAGCGGCTCGAGCTGTTTCACCTGATGACGGCGTCCATCCGGGCGATCACCGAGGTGTACCGCCCCGAAGGGTTCAACATCGGCATGAACCTCGGGCGCGCCGCCGGGGCGGGCATCGATGACCACCTGCACATCCACGTGGTCCCGCGCTGGGTCGGCGACACCAACTTCATGCCGGTGCTGGGCGACGTCAAGGTGCTGCCGGAAGACCTCACCGTGACGTACGATCGCCTCGCGGGCCCCCTGCGAGCGGCCGCGGAGCAGGGCGGTTCGACCGGGCCGTAGCGGCCGCCGGGGGGGCGCGCGCCTCCGAACACGGACAGGCCACCTTGCTATCATAGGCGTATGCGGTGGACCCGGCGCTCGGCGATGGGGTGGCTCGTGGCGGCGCTGGCCGCGGGGCTCGCCGCTCAACCCGGGCTCGCCGCGCGCCGCGGGCCGGAGCCGCCGCCGTCGCTGGCGCTCACGGACCGGGCGGCGCGCCTGCTCGGCGTACGGCAGGGCGACGTGGTCGAGGTCGCGCGAACGGCGGCCGGGCCGTGGCGCGCGTTCCGTGTCGCGCACGTCTACCAGCCGCCCGAGTACCCCACGGAGATCTCCCGCACGCGCGTGGACCTGCGCCTGCACCTTACGGATCTCGAGGCGCTCGACGGCGCGGGCGACAGCGTGGACAGCGTCGTCGTGCGCGTCCGGCCGGGCGTGCGGCCCGAGGAGGTGGCGGCCCGGCTCAACACGCTGCCGCTCGGTTTCCGCGCCTATACGTCGGACGAGGTGGCGGCGCAAGGGTCGAGCACGTTCGAGGTGATCGCGCGCTTTCACCGCGCGATCAGCGTGGTCACGCTGCTGGCCAGCAGCATCTTCCTCCTCACCATCATGACGCTGCGCGGTGAGGAGCTGCGGCGCCACGTCGGGGTGATGCGGCTCGTCGGCATCTCGCGGCGCAGTATCGCCGTGTCCCTGCTGTTGATCGCCGCCGCGGTGGCGGCAGCCGGCAGCCTCGCCGGCGTGGGGCTGGGCTACGCGCTCTCCGCCGCCATCAATCTCTACTACCGCCGCCTGTTCGACACCCCGCTCGTGTTCTCGGCGATCACCTGGCCGGTCCTGGCGGAGGCCGTCGGGCTCTCCGTGCTCATCGGCCTCGCCGCCGGCGCGGCCACGGCCTGGCGCCTCCTTCGGCGCCCGGCGCGGGAGCAGCTCGGCCGGTAGCCCCGCGATGGCGGCGCTGTCGTTTCTCGCCTGGCGCACGCTGCGCCGCAATCCCGTGCGCACGGCGCTCGTGATTCTCGGCCTCGGCGTGACGGGCGCGCTGCTGCTCGACATGACGATGCTCTCGGGCGGGTTGCAGGCGAGCCTGGGCCAGCTGCTGAGCCGGCTCGGCTTTGCCATCCGCGTCGTCCCCAAGGGCACGCTCCCGTTCTCCGGCGACGCGCAGATTCCGGACGGCGACGGTCTGGCCGCGGCCATCGCGTCCCGCCCGGGCGTCGCCGCCGCGGTCCCCGTCCTGGCGACCAACGTGTACGTGCGCCGCGGCGGGGCGGCGTTCGCCTCGTTCGCGGTCGGCGTGCCGCGCGGCGGTACGGGCGTGTACGGCATGCTCGCCGGCCGCGACCTCCCCGGCGGCGCCGCGGACGACCCGGAAGGGGACGGCGGCCCGATCCCGATCGTCGTGAACGAAAACATGGTCCGGCTCGACGGCGTGCGCATCGGCGATACGGTCGTCGTGGCGGGGGCGCCGGCGCGCGGCGTCACCGGGCCGTCCGGGGCGGTGCGAGCGCGCGTCACCGGCGTGGCGGACTTCTACGTCGACCTGGCGACCCAGCGGTCCATGGCCCTCCGGACCGGGGATCTGCGGCGGGTGCGCGCCATGGCTCCGGGCGGGGCGTCGCTCATCCTGGTGCGCGTGTCCGACCCGGCGCGGGCGGGCGGCATCGCGGCCTGGATCGGCGCGCGGGAGCCGCGGGTCGATGCGCTGACCATCGGCCGGTTCATCGCCCGGGCGGGCGCGCGGCTCACGTACTTCAACCAGTTTGCCGCGATCCTGAGCACCCTCAGCCTGCTCGTGTCCTTTCTGCTCGTCACGTCGATCGTCACGCTGTCGCTGGGCGAACGGCTCGGGGAGATCGCCATGCTGCGCGCGCTCGGCATGACGCGGTTCCGTGTGGGCGCGCTCGTCGTCCTGGAGGGCGTGATCTTGAGCGCGCTCAGCCTCCCGGGCGCGTTCGCGCTGGGCCTGGGGCTGAGCGGCCCCCTCGACGCCATTTTGCGCGGGGCGCCCGGCGTGCCCGAGAGCCTGCACTTCTTCACGTTCGGCCCGGGCGCGGCGGCCCGGACGGCGGCGATGCTGCTCGTGACCGGCGCGGCCGGCGGGGTCTATCCCGCCGCGGTGGCGGTCCGCCTCGGCATCGCGCCAACGCTGCACGCGGAGGTGCAGTCGTGACGGCCGAGGTGGCGCCGGTCCGCGCGCCCGGCGCCGTGATCGAAGCGCGGGACGTGACCAAGGACTACCGGATGCCGGGCGGCGCCGTCCGCGCGCTGCGCGGCGTGAGCCTCGACGTCGAGCCGAACCGGTGCCTCGCCATCCTGGGCCCGAGCGGCTGCGGCAAGTCCACCCTCCTGCACGTCCTCGGCGGGGTCGACGTGCCCACGGCGGGCGCGGTCACGATCCTCGGCCGCCGCACCTCGGCGATGAGCGATGCCGCCCTGGCCGCGTTGCGGCTCAGGCACATCGGGTTTGTGTTTCAGCGGTTCTTCCTGCTGCCGATGCTCACCGCGGAAGAAAACGTGCTCCTGCCCATGATCGAAGCC
Source organism: Bacillota bacterium (assembly GCA_021324255.1). Taxonomy (GTDB): domain Bacteria; phylum Sysuimicrobiota; class Sysuimicrobiia; order Sysuimicrobiales; family Segetimicrobiaceae; genus JAJPIA01. Next base: position 32,424 of record JAJPJL010000083.1, on the reverse strand, counting down.
GGGGTGCCGGCGGGCGAGCGGCGCGCGCGGGCGCGGGCGCTGCTGGCGCGCGTGGGGCTCGCGGCGCGGCTTCGCCACCGCCCCGGAGAGTTGAGCGGCGGGGAGATGCAGCGCGTGGCGATCGCCCGGGCGCTCGCGAATCGGCCCCGGATCCTCCTCGCGGACGAACCGACGGGAGAGCTGGACGAGGCGACCGGCCGCGAGATCGGGACGCTGCTCCGCGAGTTGAGCGCGGAGGGGCTCGCGGTCGTCGTCGTGACGCACAACCCGGAGCTCGCCGCGCTCGCGGGCCGCCAGGTGCGGATGAAGGACGGCGTCATCACGTGATGCGCGTCGCGTGGCTGCTGGCGTGGCGGGGCCTGGCCGATCGTCCGTGGCGAGCCGGGCTGTTGCTGCTCGGCTACGGCATGGGTGTGGCCGTCATGATCGCGCTGCTGTCGGTCGGGGAGGCGCTGCTGGCCCAGGCGCGTGATCCGAACCTCGCAGCCGGCGGCGACGTCGTCCTGCTGCCCACGGGCGTGGACCCGGCGGTGCTCAAGGTCAACGGCGTGACGGGACTGTACTTCTCGATCCCGAACGCCGCGTTCCTCGTCCAGGACGTCCTGGCGGGACCGCGGTTCGAGCGCATGGTCGCCGCCGCCGCGCCGCAGCTCCGGGACCGGCAGATCTACGTGCGCTCGGGGGGCCGCGTCGCGGCCGCCGTCGCGTCGGCCGGCGTTCCCTCGCTCGACCGGGCGGCCGGCGCGCACGACGCCGTCCCCGGCGCCGCGGACGCCGCGTCCGACCGCGCATGGCTCGCGCGGAGTTCCGACGCGCTGTACAACAGGATCGACCGGTTTCACGCGCCCGGCGCGGCGGAGCGGGCGGCCTGGGCGGAGTGGGATTACTTCACGTTCATCGACCCGCGATCGCGGACGTACGGCTACCTGACGCTCCTCGCCGGCGGCAGCGGGCGAGGCGCGGTGCTCTTCCGGCTTCGCCGGCCGGGGCGGCCGGTCACCGACGTGGCCCTGCCGGCGGTGATCGGTCCCCATGATCTCTCGGAGACGTCGGCCGCGCAGCGCATCGGCCCGGCGCGCGTGTCGGTGGACGCGGGTCACTACGGCGTCGTTGTGCGCGCCGCGCGCCTTCGGGCGGACCTCACGCTCGTGCCGGACCCCGGGTTTTATCTCCCGCCGGCCGAGACCGACGAGAGCGCCGTGCGCTCGGGCTACGTCGTGCCGGTGCTCCGCGGGTCTCTCTCGGGCACCATCACCGTAGACGGGCGGTCGCTCCGCCTCCGCGGCGTACCCGGGTACCACGATCACAACTGGGGGACCTGGCGCGGCGTGACCTGGGACTGGGGCGAGGCGTCCGGCCCGACAGGGTCCGTCCTCTACGGCGCGCTCCACGCGGCGGGGACCGGCGCCGCGGCGACGCGGCCCGCGGTGCTGTTTCTGTGGGCGCGAGGGCCGCGGCCCTCGGGTGCGGGAGGCTTGGTCGGCGCCTTCGATGTCACACGGTTGACCTACAGCGGGTGGCGCCCGGGACCGACGGTGCGCGGCCGCACCGCGCGCGCCCCGAGCGAGGTGACGATCGATGCGAGGAGCGGGCCCGACCGCGTGCGCGTGCGCCTCGCGGTCTGGGATGCGCTCGGCAGCGTGCCGCTCGGCGCGTCGACCCCGTCGTCCCCGCCGCCACATCGGGTGTTTTTGCAGTTGCGGACAACCGCCCGCGCGAGCGGCGTGGTGGACGGCCGTCCGTTCGCCTGGGTGGGACAGGGCGCCTCGGAAACGTACGTCCCGCTCCCGTAACACGCGCGGGTCCAGCGCGGCGCCGCATCCCCGCAGCGCGCGGCGCACGTGCGCCGCCCGGACCCGGGAAACGCGATGGCGCCGGGGGTGAGCCCTACGGCGGCGGGCCGAGCAGGAGGTGGACGGGGTAGTTGGAGCCGCTCTCCGGCATCGTGGTGATGCGGAAGGTTCGGTCCGTTCCCGGCATGAGCTTGATCGTCGTGATCGTCTTTGGCGCGTTCGGCTGCACCGTCGGGCCGTTGATGAGCTGGTTGTCCACGATGAACGTGCCCCGAGCCTGACCGCCGTCGGCGTGCATGACGAGCGAGGCGACGACGGGATCGGACGTCGGGTTCGTCGCGTGCACGTCGAAGTTGTACACCACTCCGTAGTTGCCCTGCAGTTGCGTTCCGGTCGCGCCCTCCCGCAGCAGGTCGGCGTCGCCGCCGAGCGTCATGATGACGGGCGGTCCGCCCGCCGCAAAGCTCACGGACCGCGTGAGCTGCGGGTTGGCAAACGCACCCCGCTGGTGCACATTGTCGAAGTCGGACATGAAGCTCTCGGTCGGCGGGTCCATCTCGCCGGCGAGCCGGGCGAAGACCTGGAGGTTCAGCCGGTCGCCCGTGACGAGGCCGAGCTGGACGATGCCGCTGACCACCCCGAGCGGGGGCAGGTCGTGCACCAGGAGCGGTACGGTGGTGTTCGCCGGGATCTGCATCAGAAACGCCGCGTGCGTCGCGTACTGCTCGAGGAAGCGAAACGCGGCCGCGTGCCCGATGAGCAGCTCGTCCGCGGCCGGCCCGCCGCTCGCCCCGTTGACCCAGAGCGTGATCGGCGACCGCGTGGGGTTGCTCAGCGCCACCTCGATCGTCATGCGGGCGATCTTCGAGCCGTTCTGGTGATGGTAGAGCAGCCGGGCGGTCTGCCCGCCAAGCAGGGCGGCGTTGTAGAGCACCTTGCCGAACGGCAGCGTCTCGGGGCTGTTGCTGACGAAGAGCACCTGCGCGTCCGGCCACCGCGCCGCGACATTCGTCACGGCGACGGGCAGCGTCATCAGCTGCGGCCGCCGCGCCGGTGAAGTGACCTGCACGGTCGCCTGGACCGCGGCGTTAGTCGAGGGATCCAGCGGGGCCAGCGCCGGCACGGCGGACACCACCGTGACCTCCGCGTCGCGCGCCGCCGGGATGATCTCCCGGACCGCCGTCTCGATGCCGAGACGGACCGTGTCCACAGGCGCGGGCGCGCCGGTGACGGCCACCTGCACCGGCCCGGAGGACTTACTCGACGGCCCGGGCACGGCCGGCGACGGCTCCGGTGACGGCTGCAGCGGCACGGGCGCGGGTTGGGATGGCGCCGGTTGCGACGGGCCGGGTTGGGACGGCGCCGGTTGCGACGGGCCGGGCTGAGACGGTGGGGGCGGCGTAGGACCCGGCTGTGACGGCGCCGGGAACGGGATGGAGATCGTCTGCGCGAGCCCGACGGGCACGCGACCCGCCGTGAGCCCAACCACCACCGCGAGGCAGATCGCGCGGCGGAATCGCGCCGGGGTCATGGCCAGCACAAACGGCTGCGTCGAGTGTCTGCGATGCATGGGCCGGTCTCTAGTTGTTCCCCAAATTGCGTGTTCCGAGACCACGAGGCAAAATCCTGCACGACCGCGCGGCCGGCGAGTCGAGCCGTGATCGTACCGCGCCGGCGCGGGCGACCGGGGTCGGAGGAGAAGAGCGCGCCCGAACTCGAATGCGGTGCGGTGGAACGACTCGGGGGCGCGTCGTCGATGCGGAGAGCGACCGGATGGGCCGGGGGACAGACGCGCCTGAACCGCCGGAGGGAGGCGCGGGATGGAGATCGACCTGTCTGGGCGCGTTGCGATCGTGTCGGGAGCGAGCGCCGGCATCGGACGCGCGATCGCGCAAGGCCTGGCCGAGGCCGGTGCGGACGTGATCATGGGCAGCCGGCGTGAGGATGCGATCCGCCGCGCGGCCGACGAGGTCGCCACCTCGACCGACCGGCGGGCCATCGGCGTGGCCGCCGACGTGTCGCGCCCGGAGGGCGTGGAGCGGCTCCTGGAAACGGCGCGCACGGAGTTCGGCCGGCTGAACATCCTCGTGGTGAACGCGGGCGGGCCGCCCGCGGGCTCGGGCCTCGTCTTGACGGACGCGCAGTGGGAGCAGGCGTTCCAGCAAAACTTGATGAGCGCCGTCCGGTTGATCCGCGGCGCGGTCGAGCCGATGAAGGCCCAGGGCAGCGGCCGCATCGTGACGGTGATCACCTCCGGGGTCAAGGTGCCGATCCCGCAGCTGATCCTGAGCAACGTGTTCCGGTCCGGCGTCGTCGCGCTCACGAAGACGTTGTCGTTCGAGCTGGCGCCGCACAAGATTCTGGTCAACAATCTCGCCCCCGGCCGCATCCGCACGGATCGCACCAGAGCCGTCGACGAAGCGGTCGCGAAGGCGACCGGGAAGACGCCCGAGGCCGTCGAGCGGGAGGCCATGGCTGCGATTCCCGCCGGGCGGTACGGCGACACACGCGAGTTCGCCAACATGGCGGTGTTTCTCGCGTCGGATCTGGCGAGCTACATCACCGGGACGACGATCCTGATCGACGGCGGCGCGACGCGCGCCATGATGTAGCATCACGCAACCGGCGGCCACCGAAGAGGCTCCGGTGACCGGGCCCGCCCCGGGCGAGGGCGCGCGCCGCGGCGGGGCGCGTGAAGTGTTCGGCGCCTTTCTGCGCCTCGGCGTCACGTCATTTGGCGGTCCAATCGCCCACCTCGGGTACTTCAACGAGGAGTTCGTTCACCGCCGGGGCTGGCTCGATCAGCCGACATTCGCGCAGGTCGTCGCGCTCTGCCAGTTCCTGCCGGGCCCGGCGAGCAGCCAAGCCGGCATGATCATCGGCTTGATCCGCGGCGGGGCGGCAGGGGCCGCGCTCGCATGGTGCGGGTTCACGTTGCCGTCGGCCGCGCTGCTCGTCGCGTTTGCGCTCGGGATCGCCCGCCTCCCCCAGGTCGCCACGGCGCCGTGGGTCCACGGCCTGCTCATCGCCGCGGTCGCCGTCGTCGGCCTCGCCGTGACCAGCATGTACCGGTCCCTGTGTCCGGACAACCCCCGGCGGGTGGTCGCGTTCGCCGCGGCGGCGCTCATCCTTCTGTCCCCGCCGAACGGCCTCGTCCAGCTCGGCGTGATGGCGCTCGGGGCGCTCTACGGCTTGCGGTTCGTGACGCCGTCCGGCGGCGACACGCGGCCGCTACCGGTGTCCGGTCACAAGACAGCGGCGGCGGTGGCCGGCGCCGTCTTCGCGGTGCTGCTCGCCGGCTTTGCCGTCGTGCCGCGAAGCTGGACCGCGGGGCCGCTCGGGGTGATCGGCGCCTTTTACGAGGCCGGGGCGCTCGTCTTCGGCGGGGGACACGTAGTGCTGCCGCTGCTGCAGGCGCGCGTCGTGCCGCCCGGGTGGGTCGGCGCGGGCACGTTTCTCGCGGGGTATGGAGCGGCGCAAGCGGTCCCGGGTCCGCTGTTCACGTTCGCGGCCTACCTGGGGGCCGCGATGCACGGCCCGGTCAGCGGGATCGGCGGCGCGGCCGTCACCCTGCTGGCGATCTACCTGCCGTCGTTCCTCCTCATCGCGGCGATCCTGCCGTTCTGGAACACGCTCATGCGCAACCGCGCCGTCGCCGCCGCCCTCCAAGGCGTCAACGCCGTGGTCGTGGGCGTCCTGCTGGCCGCCCTCTATCAGCCCGTGTGGATGACCGCCGTGCGGGCCCCGGCCGACGTCGCGATCGCGCTCATGGCGTACATGGCGCTCGGCGTGCTGCGGGCGCCGCCGTGGCTCGTGGTGGTGTCGTCGGCCGCCGCCGCGCAACTCGCCCGCGTGTAGCGATCCGACCGGGTGCGCGCACCGCTTCGGGACGGCGCGCTACGAAACCGGTTGGGCGCGCAGGATTTCGCCAAACGGCCGCGCCAGCACGCGGTTGAGCGCGTCGAGCACCGCCTTGGCGGCGGCGTCCGACTCGTCCGCGCCCCTCGCCGCGCCGATGAACCGGCGCGCGACATTCGTCGCGTCCTCGAGCACCACCACGATCACCCGCTCCGGCGCGCTCGGGACCTCCGCCAGGTCATCGACCACATACGCGAAGCGCTCGCCCGCCGCCCGCAGCACGGCCCGCAGGGTCGCGGCAGCGGCGAGCCGCGCCATCGGCGGGCTGGTTCCCGGCGAGGCCGCCGTGCCGATCCCCTCCCGCGCGCCGAGCCGCAGCCGGACGGACACCGAGGACTGGTCGAGACTCTTGGCCGTGCGGATCTCCACGAGACACAGGCGCGCCTCGGGAGGCCCGGGCGTACCCGCCGGGGCCGCACGGCGTCCGTCCCACGTCGCCCGGCGGGCCAGGCCGTCCGGTGATTCCTTGGCGCGCGTGGATGCGCGGCTCGCCAGCGACAGGAGATCGTCCACGTTGGCCGCGGCGTGCGCCGCCGTGCGGCGGTGGAGCCGCCGGCCGCCCGCGTACCCCACGCTCGCCGTAACCCGCCGCGACTCGCCGTCGACCTCGACCGGAACGGCGATGCGTTCCTGCACCAGTGCCGCCAGGGCCCGGGCATCGACGTCGCGGCGCGTCGTCGCGATCGCGAACTCGTCGCCCCCGTACCGGCAGAGCAGGTCCGTGTGCACGTCCACGACCGCGGTCAGCTGCGACGCCACGGCCCGCAGCACGTCGTCGCCGACCACGTGCCCCAGCAGCTTGTTCACGGCGCCGAAGTTGTCGAGATCGACAAACACCATGGCGAGCTCGTGGCCCTGGGTCAACTCGGCCGCGGCCCACGCGCGGAGCGCGGTCGCCCACGGCAAGCCCGTCAGCGGGTCGGTCTCCTGGCTCTTGGCCTGCAGGATGGCGACGAGGGAGACCTGACCGGCGAGCCCGCGCTGATCCACCACCGGGAGCGCCTCGAGGTGCTGGCTCGCGGCCATGGCGTGCGCCTGGACCAGCGAGAGATCGGGCGTCGGGCACGCCACCGGGCTCAGCATCACGTCGGCGACGGCCCGCTCCGCGGGCTGGCCGAGCAGGCGTGCGGGGGTCACAAAGCCAACGACCCGCCCGCCGTCCACGACCGGGAGTCCCCCCAGCCGGTGCTCGACCAGGAGCGCGCAGGCACGGCCGACCGTCGCGTCTGGCGGCACACCGACCGTGTCCGCGACCATGACGTCCGCCACGGTCACCAGGGGCTCGCTCATCCGAACTGCTCCGATCACGCGGTCACGTACGAACGCGGGTGCGCGCTTGGCACCGCACCAAGGATGTGTGCGGGCTGTTTCGTGTTCCCGCGGCGCCTTCCCTCGGCTGGATGAGGGGAAGACGCCGCGCGTTCGGCTATACGACACGCGCGGAAGGGGGGGGCTTTTGCGCGGTCGAACAACGCTCGCAGCCCGGCGGCGCACGCTGTGGGGCACGCCCGAGGACGGTGACGCGATGGCCGTTTCCCAGTATGTCGGCGCCCGGATCAAGCGCATCGAAGACCCCAAGCTGATCCGCGGCGAAGGGTCGTACGTCGACGACCTCACGCTGGCCGGGATGCTGCACGCCGCGTTCGTCAGGAGCCCCTACGGCCACGCGCGGGTGACCGGCGTCCGGCTCGACGCGGCGCGCGCCCACCCCGGCGTCGTCGCCGCGTTTGCCCCGGGCGACCTCCGGAACATCCAACAGCCGTTCCCTACGATGGATGTCGACGGCATGCGGCCGTCGCCCCATCTGCCGCTGGCCGATCGCGAGGCCGTCTACGCCGGACAACCGGTCGCGGTCGTCGTCGCGGAGTCGGCGTACGTCGCGCGAGATGCGGCCGATCTCGTGGAGGTCACGTACGATCCGCTGCCGGCCGCCGTGGATCTCGAGCGGGCGGCGGCGGGGCCGCCGTTTGCGCACGACGGGACCGATACCAACGTGGCGTACGCGACGACGCTCGACCACGGCGACGTGGACGCGGCCTTTAGGGGTGCGCCGGTCGTCGTGCGGCAGCGCATGGTCAACCAGCGCCTCGCGCCCGTGTCGATGGAGGGTCGCGGCACGGTGGCCGCGTACGACGGGAGCCAGGGGCAGGGGATCCTGACCGTGTGGACCTCCACGCAGGAGGCGCATGCGATCCGGGACGGGCTGAGCCGCGTGCTCGGCCTCGAAGCGCGCCGGATCCGGGTCATCACCCCCGACGTCGGCGGCGGGTTCGGCGCCAAGCTCAACGTGTACCCGGAGGATGCGGTCGTGGCGGAAGTCGCGCGCCGGCTGCGCCGGCCGGTGAAGTGGATCGAGACCCGGCGCGAGAACCTCCTGACCACCACCCACGGCCGCGCGCAGGTGTTTGAGGTCGAGGCCGCCGCGGAGCGCGATGGGCGGATCCGCGGCATCCGGTGCCGCGTGCTCGGCGACCTGGGGGCCGAGTGCCTGTACGTCACCGCGATCATCCCCACGCTGACGCCGCTGATGATCCAGGGGCCGTACGAGATCCCGGCGATCCGGTGTGAGTTGCTCGGCCTGTACACGAATACCTGTCCGACCGGCGCGTATCGAGGCGCCGGGCGACCGGAAGCCACCTATTACCTCGAGCGCATCATGGACCTCGTTGCGGACGCCACGGGCGTGGATCCGGCCGACGTGCGGCGCCGCAACTTCATCGCGCCGTCCAGGTTCCCGTACACGGCCGCGAGCGGCGTCAAATATGACACCGGCGAATATGCGAAGCCGCTGGACGAGGCCCTGCGGATCGCGGACTATGCGCGCCTGCGGCGCGAGCAGGACGCCGCGCGGCGATCGGGACGCCTGGTGGGCATCGGGGTGGCCAGCTACGTCGAGATCTGCGGATTCGGCGCGTGGGAGCTCGGCACGGTCCGCGTCAACAAGGACGGCACCGCCACGGTCGTCACCGGGACGTCGCCCCACGGCCAGGGCGACGCCACGGGCTTTGCGCAAATCGTGTCCGACACGCTGAGCATCCCGATCGATCAGATCACGGTCATCCACGGCGACACGCTGCTGGTCCAGCACGGCGGCGGGACGAGCGGCAGCCGCAGCATGGCGCTCGGCGGCTCCGCGGTGCACCTCGCGGCGACCGAGGTGCGGGGGCAAATTCTGGGCGTCGCCGCCAGCATGCTCGAAGCCGCCGCGGCAGACCTCGTGCTGCAGCACGCCGCCGTGACGGTCCGCGGCGCCCCGGCGCGCACGGTGACGATCGCGCAGGTGGCCCAGGCGGCGTACGACGGCAAGCACGTGCCGGCGGGGCAGGATCCCGGGCTCGAGGCCACGAGCCGGTTCAAGTCGGAGGGCACGACGTTTCCATTCGGCACGCACGTCTGCGTCGTCGAGATCGATCCGGAAACGTACGTGTCCAGGATCACGCGCTACATCGCCGTGGACGATTGCGGCCGCGTGATCAACCCGCTGTTGGTCGACGGGCAGGTCCACGGCGGGATCGCGCAGGGCGCGGCGCAGGCGTTGCTCGAAGGGGTCGTCTACGACGAGCAGGGCCAGCTGTTGACGGGGACGCTTGCGGAGTACGGCGTGCCCAAGGCCGAGCTCCTGCCGCGCATGGAGCGGGGGCTCTCCGTCACCCCGACCCCGCGCAACCCGCTCGGCGCGAAGGGCGTCGGCGAGGCGGCGACGATCGGGTCCACGCCGGCGGTCCTGAACGCCGTCGTCGACGCGCTGAGCCATCTCGGCGTCCGCCACGTTGACATGCCGGCGACCCCTGAACGGATCGCGACGGCCGTGCGTGCGGCGAAGGCGCCGCGTTAGGACGCGTCAACCGCAAACATCGCGATCGAGGAGCGCGCCGCATCGCGACCGCTCCCGGCGCGCTCGGCGCGTGTACTCAGCATAGCGGTGTGATCGCACATCTCCCGCCCCGGGACGACGGTCTTCCACGCGGCTGTTTTGGGTACGTCCTACGTGATGAGACCGCCAAAGCCTCTCGTGCCGCTTCGGCTGTTTGGTCTGGGACGATCCGCCGAAGCGCCCACGCCGGTCACCCGGCGGTCTTCTGACGGCGCAGCCGCGGTCCCGGCACGGACCGCGCAGGCGGCCGCCGGGGCGCCTACGCCGGCGCCATCCGGTGCGATCCCCCGCGACGTTCGGGCGGCGGGGCTCGACCGGACGCAGGCCGCCTTGCTGACCCGGCTGCTCGCGCTGCTGCGGAAGGTGACCGACGGCACGCCGGCACCGGTCCTGCTCGAGAACACCGTTGAGTTGATCGCCGAGGCGCTGCGTGCGCCGTACACGGCGATCTACGAGCCCGCACGCGACGGCGCCCGCCTCATCCTGCGCGCGGGAACGGGGTGGCCGGGCGTCGCCGGCCGTACCCTGGCGGAGCCCGGGACCGCGTCGCTGCCCGGGTACGCGCTGGCCAGCGGTGCAACCGTCGTCGCGCAGGACGTCGAGCGCGACGGACGCTTTCGGGACGCGTTGCTCGAGACGCACGCATGCCGGAGCGCGGTCTGTGTGCCGTTCGAGGATGAACGGCGCCCGGGCGGCGCGCTCCTCGTTGCGTCCCGGGAACCGCGTGTCTTCGACGACGATGAGGTCGCGTTTCTCCACGCCGCGGCGGCCGCCGTGGCCGGCATGCTCAGCCACAGCCGCGCCGGCGCCGCCCTCCGGAGGAGCGAGGCGATTCTCGGGGCGCTTCTCAAGGTCTCTCCGGCGGCGGTCATCGGGCTCGATCTCGCCGGGAACGTGACCCAATGGAACGCGGCGGCCGAGCGGTTGTTCGGCTGGGAGGCGGCCGAGGTGCTCGGCCGGCCGCTGCCGTCCCAGCTCGGCGCCGGGGACGACGACCTCGCGGCCATGTGCGCCCAGGCGGCCAGCGGCGAGGAATACGGGGCGGTCAACTTCCGGTATCATCGCAAGAACGGCGCGCCCGTGGATCTCGTCGGCGCGGTCATGCCGGTGCGCGACCGGGGCGCGGCGTCCGTCGGCGTGCTCGCCGTCGTCGCCGACGTGACGGCGTTGCAGCAGGCGCAGGACGCCTATTCGCAGTTCCGCGAGATCCTGGATTCGACGAGCGATTTCGTGATGGTCACCGACGTCCCGGCCCACGGCATCTACATCAACTGGGCGGGGCGCCAGATGCTGCGTCTCCCGGGCGACGCCGATCTCTCCGAGTTCACCATCGCCGACGTCTACCCCGAGCGCCTGCGCACGTGGGTGCTGAACGAGATGCTCCCCGGCGCCGTCCGGGACGGCGGGTGGACGGGGGAGACGGTGCTGCGGGCGCGCGACGGCGCGGAGATCGACGTCTCCCAGGTGGTGCTCGCGCATCTCGCGCCGGACGGGACCGTGAAGTGCTACTCGATCGTGGCGCGCGACATCAGCGAGCGCAAGCGCATCGAGGCGCAGCTGATGCAGCTCGCCAACCACGACGCGCTGACCAACCTCTACAATCGGCGGCGGCTGGAGGAAAGCCTGGAGCAGTCGCTCACGGAGTCCCGCCGGCACGGGACGCGCGGCGCGCTCATGCTGCTCGATCTCGACGAATTCAAGCACATCAACGACACCCTCGGCCACTCCGCGGGGGACCAGGTGCTGACCTGGCTGGCGGGCATCCTCCGCGGTCACATGCGCAAGCACGACGTCATCGGCCGGCTCGGCGGCGACGAGTTCGCCGTGCTGCTGCCCGAGACCGAGGCCGCCGAAGCGCTCGGGGCGTCCCGCAAGGTGCTGGAGACGGTGCGCAGCCGGGCCGTGGTGGTGCAGGACAAGCCGCTCAGCGTGACGGCGAGCATCGGGATCGCGCTCTTCCCGGCGCACGGGACCACGCTGGAAGAACTCCTCTCCCGGGCGGACATCGCGCTGTACGAGGCGAAAGGCAACGGCCGCAACCGCGTCGAGGTGTACCGGGACGGCGGGACGGCGGAGCGCGAGAGCCAGGCGCGGCTGCACTGGCACGAGCGCATTCGCGCGGCGCTCGCCCACGACGGGTTCCAATTCGAGCGTGACCCCATCCTGGCGCTCCGCACGGGACGGATCGCGCAGTATGAGCTGCTGCTGCGGATGGTGGACGAGGACGGGGAGTTGATCCTCCCGGCCAAGTTTCTCGATACGGCCGAACGCTTTGGACAAATCCGCGAGATCGATCGCTGGGTGGTGCGGCGCGCGATCCGCCTCATCGCGGACGCCCGGCGCGCCGGCCGCGAGCCCGCCTACGCCATCAACCTCTCGGGTCGCACGCTCGCGGACCCCGATCTGCTCCCGTTCATCCAGGGCGAGCTGTCCGCCGCGGCCGTGCCGCCGGCGAGCCTCTCGTTCGAGATTACCGAGACGTCCGCGATCGCGAACCTGAACCACGCCGAGGCGTTCATCACCGGCATCAAGAACATCGGCTGCCGCTGCGGCCTCGATGACTTCGGCGTCGGGTTTTCGTCCTTTTACCACCTCAAGTACCTTCCGGTCGACTATCTGAAGATCGACGGCGCCTTTGTCAAGGATCTCGCCACGGCCGCGGTGGACCAACACATCGTCAAGGCCATCGTCGCGCTCGCCCGCGCGCTCGGCCGGGAGACGACGGCGGAGTTTGTCGGGGACGCGGCCTCGCTCGAGTTGCTCCGGGACTACGGCGTGGACCACGCGCAGGGCGTCCATATCCGGGTCCTCGCGGCGGGGCCGGACGCGGCGCCCGCCGACGACGGTCCTACCGGGTCCGCGGTCAACGTCGCGGCCGGCGAGGAGCAGGGGAGCGTGGTGCCCGCGCCGTAATCAACGCGGTGCCGGCACGGCCTGTCCGCGCCGGCCGTTTCGCCGGGGCGTCTTCGAGGATGTCGTCGACGCACATCCCGAGCGCCCACGAGCCGCCGCCTGGGATCGCTCACGGTGCTGCGTCGCTCCCGTGGACGCCGGCAGCCGCCCGCGACGCTGCGATCCCAGTCAACGTGACCCAGGAGTAGCCCGGTGGCCGGCATCGTGCGGCAGCGCGTGTTCAAGGACACCTACCGGGACTCGGTGGAGCTGATGCGGATCGCCACCGACCTGGAGCACCTCCCCGGGGTCACCCGAGCCGGCGTCGTGATGGCCACGCCGGCAAACCGCGATCTCCTCGCCGGCGCCGGCCTGCTGCTTCCCGATGCCGCCGAGACCTGGCCCGCGGATCTCATTGTGGCCGTCGCCGCGGAGAGCGACGAGGCGGGGGCGGCGGCGATGGAGCGGGCGGCCGCGGCGCTCGCCGGCCCCGCGCGCCCGACGGGGGAGGAGCGCCGGGCCGCGCCGATGACGACGCTCCACGATGCGATGGCGGAGACGCCCGGCGCGAACCTGGCGCTCGTATCCGCCCCGGGCGCGTACGCGACCGCCGAGGCGCTCAAGGCGCTCAAACGCGGGCTTCACGTCTTCCTGTTCAGCGACAACGTGCCCCTCGCGGACGAGATCGCGCTCAAGGAGCTCGCCGAGCGCAAGGACCTGCTCGTCATGGGGCCCGACTGCGGCACGGCGATCCTGGACGGCGTCCCGCTCGGTTTTGCGAACGCCGTGCGGCGCGGGCGGATCGGTCTCATCGGCGCCTCCGGGACCGGCCTGCAGGAAGTGTCGTGCCTGATCGACCGGCTGGGCGAGGGCGTCTCTCAGGTCATCGGCGTGGGCGGCCGCGATCTCGACGACCGCGTCGGTGGGCGCATGACCCTGGCGGCGCTCCGGCGCCTGGCCGCGGACGAGGGTACGGCCGTGATCGTCGTGATCTCCAAACCGCCCGGCGCCGCCGCGGCGGAACGAGTCATGGCAGCCGTGCGCCAGTGCCCAAAGCCGGTCGTCGTCAACTTTCTCGGCTGGACCGGCGAGGCGGGTGGTCCGCGTACGTTCGAGGACGCCGCGCTCGACGCGGTCGCCATGGCGCGGGGTGTGGCCAGGACGGCGCTCGCGCTCGAGATGCCGGACCCGCCACCGCCGCCGCCCGCCGAGCCGCGGTTCGCGCCGGGGCAGACGGAGATTCGCGGCCTGTACTGCGGCGGCTCCCTGGCGGCCGAAGCTGCGCTCGTGCTCGGCCACACCTTGGGGGACGCCGGCGCCGGGAGGGCCGCCATCGTCGACCTGGGCGACGACCGGTACACGACCGGCAGGCTACACCCGATGATCGATCCCAGACTGCGAAACCAGCACATCGTGGAGGCGGCGCGCGATCCCAGGGTCGCGGTCATCCTGCTCGACGTGGTGCTGGGGTACAATGCACACCCGAATCCGGCCCGCGCGCTCATCCCGGCCCTCGACGACGCGCGGCAGGCCGCCGCCGCTGCGGGGCGCGATCTCGTCGTCGTGGCGTCGGTGTGCGGCACGCCGGACGATCTCCAGGATTTCCAACGGCAGCACACCATGCTCGCCGGCCGCCGGGTCTGGCTCGCGCCGAGCAACGCGCGCGCGGCGCGCCTCGCGGCGAGCGCGCTTGGGGGCGCGGCCCCGTCATCCGTTGATCCACGCGGAGCATCCCGGCCACCGGGAGAGGGTCGCGCGGGCGGCGCGCGATGACGGGGGATCCGGCGCGGGGTCCATCGACGCTCTTGACCGGAGGTGTTCGCGCCGTCAACATCGGCCTCGCGGGGTTCGCGGAGCCGATCCGGACTCACGGCGGGGCATGCGCGCAGGTCGAGTGGCGACCGCCGGCCGAGGGGGACCGGGCGCTCGGGCTTCTCCTGGCGCGGCTCGAGGACGATCCCGACGATCCGTTCGGCGCGCAGGTGGCCAGGGCCAACGCGGAAGCCGTGCGCCGGATCGTGGAGGGCCGCCCCGTGGCGGTCGACGTCCGGACCGCCGTCGAGGCGATCCCCGGCATGGGAGCGCGGACGCTGCTCCATGCCGGTCCGCCGATCACGTGGGAGCGGATGTGCGGGCCGATGCGCGGAGCCGCGATCGGTGCGATGCTGCTCGAGGGATGGGCGGCGACGCCCGCCGAGGCCGAAGCGCTCGCGGACCGCGGCGCCGTCGAGTTTGCCCCGTGCCACGAGCACGCGACGGTCGGGCCGATGGCCGGCATCGTCTCGCCGTCGATGCCGGTCATCGTGGTCGAGAACCAGGCGTTCGGCAACCGCGCATTCTCGAACCTCAACGAGGGCATCGGCAAGATGCTCCGCTACGGCGCCTATGACGAGGCCGTGCTCGAGCGGTTGCGGTGGTTCGCCGCGACGCTGGGGCCGGCGCTTGGGCGGACGCTGCGGGCGTCGCCGGTGGACCTTCGGGACCTCACGGCGCGGGCGCTGCAGATGGGCGATGAGTGCCACAACCGCAACGTCGCGGGGACGTCCATCCTGATCCGCACCATCGCCCCGGCGCTGGTCCGCGCCGCCCCGGACGATGCCGCGGCCGCGCTCGAGTTCATGCGGGGGAACGATCACTTCTATCTCAACTTCTCCATGGCGGCGTGCAAAGCCACGCTCGATGCGGCCCACGGCATCGACGGCTCGACGGTCGTGACCGCGATGGCCCGAAACGGGGTGGAGTTCGGCATCCGTGTCGGCGGGACGGGCGGGGCATGGTTCACGGCGCCCGCGGGTGTGCCGGACGGGTTGTATTTTCCGGGATACGGTGCACAGGACGCCAACCCGGACATCGGGGACAGCGCGATCACGGAGACGTGCGGCATCGGCGGGTTCGCCATGGCCGCGGCGCCCGCCATCGTGAGATTTATCGGCGGCACCCCCGCGGATGCCATCGCGTACACGCGCGCGATGTACCGCATCACGCTGACGCGCAGCCAGGCCTACGGCATTCCGTCGCTCGGATTCGCCGGGACGCCGACCGCGATCGACGTGCGGCGCGTGGTCGAGAGCGGCGTCGTCCCCATCATCGACACCGGCATTGCCCACCGCCTGCCGGGCATGGGGCAGATCGGGGCCGGGATCACGGCCGCCCCTTACGGCTGCTTTACGGCGGCCCTTCGGGCGCTCGGCCGCCGATTGGGCCTCGAGGAGGCGGCGTAGTCCTTGGTTTCATCCTCACGGGATTTGCCACGCCGGTGCGAGAACGGTTGACGCACCTGCCCTGAGCCGAAGCCCGACCTCTGTGCGCCGATCGCTTGGCGCACGTTCCGCAATGGGGTCGCGGACGTAGCTTTGCGCATCCATGGAAAACACTGCCGCCGCGACGCCCTGTCGCGAACGCTTCCCAGCCAAGCAGGAATCCCTCCCCCGATGGCGAACAGGCGTTCGTTGGGTCGTAACCATTCAACGCCGCACCGATCGCACCAGGCGACAGGGAGCCGTGCATGACGCTGGAGCAGATCCTCGACGCCTACCGGACGCGACCCCGCTTCGCGCGGCAGTTCACGGCGTGGCGGACGTTTCCGGCGAAGCCGGCGCAGGTGGCGGAGTTTCCGGAAGCCATGGACGCGCGCCTGCGACATGCGCTCGCCCGATGCGGGATCGCCCAATTGTACACGCACCAGGCCAGAGCGTTTGCGGAGGTTCAAGCGGGGCGCGACATCGTCGTCGTGACGCCGACGGCGTCCGGCAAGACCCTCTGCTACAACCTGCCCGTCCTGGACGCGATCCTGCGAGGCGGCGGCCCGCGGGCGCTGTACCTCTTTCCGACCAAGGCGCTCGGCGCCGACCAGGTGGACGAGCTCCAGCAACTCATCCGATCACTCGAGGTGGAGATCGGCGCGTACACGTACGATGGGGACACGCCGGGCGACGCGCGCCGGACGATTCGGGCGGCCGGCCACATCGTGGTGACGAATCCGGACATGCTGCACACCGCGATCCTGCCGCACCACACGAAGTGGCTCCGCCTGTTCGAGAACCTGCGCTACGTGGTGCTCGACGAGCTGCATCACTACCGCGGCGTGTTTGGCTCCCATCTGGCAAACGTGCTTCGCCGGCTCGAACGCATCTGCCGGTTCTACGGCAGCGCTCCGCAGTTCATCTGCTGCTCGGCGACGATCGGCAATACGGGCGAGCACGCCGCGCGCTTGCTGGAGCGGCCGGTCGCGGTCCTCGACGAGAGCGGCGCCCCGAGCGGCGAACGCACCGTGGCGGTCTACAACCCGCCCGTCGTCAACCCCGCGCTCGGCATCCGGCGGGACGCGGTCCGCGAATCGGTGGCCGTCGCCGAGGAGCTGCTCAAGGGACGGGTGCAGACGATCTTCTTCGCCCGCACCCGCCTGCGGGCCGAGCTGCTGACCACGTACCTGCGCGAGGCCGCGCGGCGTCAGCACCTGGATCCCGAGGCGGTCTGCGGCTACCGGGCGGGGTACCTCCCGAGCGAGCGGCGCACGATCGAGGCGGGGCTGCGCCGGGGGACGGTCCGCGCCGTCGCCGCCACCAACGCGCTCGAGCTCGGCATCGACATCGGCCATCTCTCCGCGGCCGTGCTCGTCGGCTATCCCGGCACCATCGCCAGCACGTGGCAGCAGATGGGCCGGGCCGGACGCCGCGCCGACCGCTCGTTTGCCGTGCTCGTGGCGACCAGCGGCGCCCTCGACCAGTTCATCGCGACCCATCCGGAGTATCTGTTCGAGCAGCCGGTCGAGCAGGCGCGCATCAACCCCGATAATTTGCTCGTGCTGGCGAGCCATGTCAAGTGCGCCGCATTCGAGCTGCCGCTGCGCGACGGCGAGACGTTCGGCCCGAACACGCTGCCGGAGATCCTCGCGTATCTCGAGGAAGAGGGCGTCCTGCACCACGAGGACAACGCGTGGCACTACGTCGCCGAAGCGTACCCGGCCGAGGGCGTCAGCCTCCGGAGCGCCAGCCCCGAAAATGTCGTGATCATCGACACGACGGACCCGCGGCCGCGCGTCATCGGGGAGATCGACCTGCCGTCCGCGCCCGCGTTCGTGCACGAGGACGCCATCTACATTCACCTGGGCCGGCAGTACCACGTGGACCGCCTGGACTGGGACGAGCGGAAGGCGTACGTCCGGCAGGTCGACGTGGATTACTACACGGACGCCCAGATCGCGGTCGGCGTGCGCGTGCTCGAGGAGTTTGCGCGCGAGCGCGACGCGGCGCACGGCGAGGCGGCCGTCACGTTTCGCCCGACGATCTTCAAGAAGTTGCGCCTCGCCACGCACGAAAACGTCGGGTTCGGGACGATCCATCTGCCCGAGACGACGCTACACACCACCGCGGCGTGGTGGATCTTTCCCCGAGCCCGGGTTCCGGAGATGGACACCGACGCGCTCGAGGGAGCGCTGCTCGGCGTGGCGCACGCGCTGCACAACATCGCGCCGCTGTACCTGATGACGGATCCGCGCGATGTGGGCTCCACGGTCGAGATCCGCTCGCCGCACACCGGCGAGCCCACGGTGACGCTCTTCGAGGAGATCCCGGGCGGCGTCGGGCTCGCGGAGCGGTTGTTCGCGTTGCGCGGGGAGCTGCTGGACAGAGCCGCGGCGCTCGTCGAGGGGTGTGGCTGCGAGCACGGGTGCCCGTCGTGCGTCGGCCCCGTGCTCGAGCTCGGCCCGGAAGCCAAGCGGCGCACCCTGCGCCTGCTGCGGGATGTCTGCGTACCCGCCTGAGGCGCCGGTCCCCGCGGCCGGCGGCGATGCGATACGCGAGCGGCTGCGCCGACTCGGCGCTGGCGCAGGACGCCCCCTCGGCCGTCCTGCGCCGGCATCGCGGACGGGCGAGACGGCGGCCACGGCCCCGCGGCCCGTGATCTCGCCGGGGGCGGCAATCACGCCCGCGGCCGCCGGCGACGGCGTGGAGATCCTGCGCGCGGGATTTGGACCGGGACACCGGCACGGGCGCTGCGCCGTCGGCGACGCGCTCCGCGCCATCGACGACGGCGGCGACCTCGGACGGACCGTCTGGCTCGACACGGAGACCACCGGGCTTGCCGGAGGCACGGGCACGTACGCGTTTCTCATCGGCCTGGCCTACTGGGACGGCGGACAGCTCGTCGTTGAGCAGCTCCTGCTCAGGCGCCTCTCCGGGGAGCGCCGCCTCCTCACCGTGTTGGCCGAGCGGCTTGCGGGAGCGCGGCATCTCGTCACGTTCAACGGGCAGCGGTTCGACTGGCCCATCATCGAGGCGCGCTTCGTCCTCGCGCGGCAGCGCCCGGCGTCGTTCGACGCGCACACGGACCTCATCTACCCGGCGCGGCGGCTGTGGCATCGGGTGCTCGGCACCCATCGCCTGAGCACCCTCGAGGCCGAGGTGCTCGGAGCGCCCCGAAGCCGCGACGTGCCGGGCTGGGAGATCCCCGGGATCTACGTCCGATATCTTCGCGACACGGACCGCGCCGCGCTCGATCCGATCCTCGTGCACAACCGGGCCGACCTGCTCGCGCTCGTGCTCCTGCACGGCGAGGTCTCCAGGATCCTGCGTGCGCCGCTCGACGCCGGGGTGGCGCTCGATTGGGAGGGGACGGGCGTGCTCGTCGGCCGGCGGGGCGCGCACGCCGTTGCGATCGAGTGTTTCGAGCGCGCCATGCTTGGCGCGTGCGAGCCGGGCGATCGCTGGCGGGTGCTCCAGAAGCTCACGCGCGCGCATCGCGCGGCCGGCGACCCTGACGGGGCACGGCGGCGGTGGGAGGCCGAGGCCGGCACGTGGACGCGGCCCGACCGGTTCCGCGCGCATGTACTGGAAGAGGTGGCAAAAGCCCGCGCGCGACAACACGAGATCCGGGGCGCCCGGGCCGCGGTGACCGAGGCGCTGTCGATCGTCGATGGGCTGCTCGAGGAGAGTGGTAGCCTGCGCGCAGCGCGAGCCGCGGGGATGGCGCGGCTCGCCGATCGGCTACGCGCGCGCCTCGCCCGGCTCATCGAGCGTGACCGGGAGCCGTCCCCGGGGCGCGAGACTGCCGGTCAGCACGCGCGCCGCGGCGCGTAGCGACGGCGGATCCCACCCGTACGCCGCCACGCAGCCGACGTCGCGGGGCAGCCGCGCAAGCCCGTACGGCACGTCGACGGCGACGGCGGCCACCGGCGCCCCCGGCATCCGCAAGACCGCCTCGCGGGCGCCGCCGTCGGGATCTGTTCGGCGGCCCAGCACGGCGACGAGCGTGCCGTGCCCGGCCGCCGCGCCGGCCGGGCGTACGTCGACCTCACGGCCCGCTTCCCGCAGCGCGGCCGCGAGCCCGTCGACCGCCGCGGGCGGAGCCCCGTCGAGGGCCACCACCGAAACCGGCCCGGGCGGGAGCGGCACCGCGGACCGGCCGCCGCGCACGAGCGTAACCGCGGCCTCCGCGACGTGCTCGGCAACGTCCCGGTGGGCCGTCGCGCCGACCGCCGCGTCGACACGGTCGACGGCAACGACGGCACCGTTGCCGAGATTGAGGCGCTCCTTGGCGGCGGCCACGCGGGCCGCCGACTCCGCGATCCGCGACGCGGGGATGCGCCCGCGGTCCACGGCACGCCGGACCGCCTCGATGGATTCCCGCTGCGCCGCGACGGGGCCGCACGCCAGGATGATATCCGCGCCGGCCATGATCGCCGCGACCGCGGCGTCGCCGGGCGCGTGCCGGTTCGTGATCGCCTGCATGGCCATCGAATCGGTGACGATGAGGCCGGTGAACCCGAGTTGCGTTCGCAGCATCCCCAGGACAACCGGGGACAGCGTGGCCGGCCGTTCGGGGTCGAGCGCCGGGTACACGACGTGCGCCGTCATGACCGCCCCGACGCCCGCGCGAATCGCCGCGGCGAACGGCGGCAGTTCCACGGCGTCGAGGTGCGCCCGCGAGTGGGGCACCACAGGGAGATCGAGGTGCGAGTCCAGCGACGTGTCGCCGTGCCCCGGAAAATGCTTCACGGTCGCGAGCACGCCCGACGCCTGCATGGCGCGAACGGCGGCGCTGCCGAGTCCCGCGACGCGCTGCGGATCCTCGCCGAACGAGCGGATGCCGATGACCGGATTGGCCGGGTTGTTGTTGACATCCAGGTCGGGCGCCATGTTCATGTGGATCCCGACCGCGCGCAACTCGCGGGCCGTGACCCCCGCCGCTGATGCCGCGAGCGCCTCGCTTCCCGCCGCGCCGAACGCCATCGCGCTGGGAAAGTGTGTCGCTTCTTTGGGCAGCCGGACGACGGGACCGCCTTCCTGGTCCGCGCTGACAAGGAGCGGGGGATACCCGGCCCGCGCCGCGACCTCCTGCAGCGCGTTGGTGAGCGTGGCCACTTGCCGGGCAGAGGCCACGTTCTTCACGAACAGGATCACGCCCCCGACACCCTCGTCCTCGATCAGCCGGATCACCTCGGGATCGGGGGCATAGCCGGTGAAGTCCACCATGAACAGCTGGCCGATGTGGCGGTCGAGGTCCGTCATCTTCGAGCTATTATCGCCCGACCCCGTGGGGGCCTTCCGCCGGCGCGGGTCCGTTGGGCCCATGAGCGTCGGTCCTGCCCGCCAACTCCGGGCCTGCGCATGGGGGCATCGTCGCCGGCGCTCGAACGCCGCTCGATGCCACAGGACAGCCCGTCTACTTGCGCGTCTGGCGCCGCATGATCGGTCCTTGAGCCGCCCGTTCGCACCCTTGTCCACAGGATGCTAGCCACATTGTCCCGACATCGCGCGAACTGAGTTTCCGGATTGCGCGAGCAGGGCCAGGGTGCTATGAATGGTCTCGGAGGCGCAGATCCTCCGGCGAGAGCCGACTCAAACGCTCGCGCACGTGGACGCCGAAAGCTGGTCAAGTGTACTTCGGGGGTAACCCCGGAGGACGGCTGGCGGGCAGTAGGCACCGGCGGCGAGGGCCGAAGACGGTGAGAAGCCGGCCGGGACGAGCGCCTCCCGATATTTTGCCCTGAGGCTGGTTGAGCTACCCCGTGCGCCGCCAGTCCGCGATATTCCACGTCTCGCTGTCGAACGGCGTCATGTTGCTCCCGGTGTCCAGGGTGCCGAGCCGGGCCGACACGGCCTTCCGGTCGATCAGCGGAAGCACCACGCCCGCCGCCACCACGATGTCGTTGCACTTGATCCACAGCGCGTCGTTCTTCTTGGGGTCGAGCTCCTTGAGGCCCGCATCGTAGGTGCTGTTGTACTCCTTGCTCACCCAGCGGGTGATGTCGTTGCCCGACCAGTTGTTCGCCTTCTGCGGGATGTCCTTGGCCGGGTCACCGCTATAGAATCGCGTCATGTATTGGGCTGGGAACGGGGAACTCGGGCTCGAGGTGAACATCTCCGTGTCCCAGTAGAAATGATGGAACGTGTCGTTGTTGCCGGGCGAGCTGCTGAAGAAGACGCCCGCGTCCACCGTCTGGAGGTTCGTCTCGATCCCGATCTTGGTCCACGCGTCCTTGACGATCGTCTGCTCCTTTTGCCGGAGGGTGTTCACGCTGGTTGCGAACGAGACCTGAAGCCGCACGCCGCCCTTCTGGCGAATCCCGTCGGGTCCCCGTTTCCATCCGGCCTCGTCCAGCACCCGGTTGGCCTCGTCGAGATCGAATACCATCTTCGTATTCCTGGAGCTGAGCCGTGCCGGGATGGTGAGCGTGTTGGCGGTCGCATCCCCCGTCAGCCCGTAGAGCTGCTTGGCGATCGTCGCCCGGTCGAGCGCCAGGCCCATCGCCTGCCGCACCTTCGGATCGGTGAGGAAGGGGTGCGGGGCCTTGATCGAGGCGCGCTCGCCGTCCACCGTCTTGGTGGGGTCGGCCTGGTTGCAGTAAATCTGCTCCACGCCGCCGCCGGGGGCGTTGAGCAACGCGCCTTTGCCGCCCTGCATCATGTGATCGAGGACCGACCACTCCACCTGCAGGTTCCAGGCGTAATCGTACTCTCCGGTCTCGAACACCGCGCGGGCGGCGGAGACGGCGTCCCCGCCGCCTTTGATCTGGACCTGGTTGAACGCGGGCTTGGCGGGGTCGCGATAGTATTCGTTGATCGAGTAGATGACGAAGTCGCCGGGGTGGAACGTCTCGACCTTGTACGGCCCCGTCCCGAATGACTTCAGGTTGAACGGCGCGTTGTGGGAGTTGGAGCCGACGTACGGGTCGAGCACGTGGCGCGGCAGGATGTTGCCGAAATCGCCCACGAACGGCAGGTACCATGCCGGCGTCGGTCCGGTGAACGTGATCTTCACGGTGTAGGCGTCGACCGGCTCCACCTTCGCCACGTTGACGTACGAGCCGTAGGTCGTGGCGCCGGTCTCCTTGTTGCTCACGTACTTGTAGGTGAACACCACGTCGTCGGACGTGAACGGTCGCCCGTCCGCCCATTTGATCCCGCGCTTCAGCTTGTACGTGACGGATCGGCCGTCCGCCGCCACCCCGCCGTTGGCCCGCGACGGCACCTCCGCCGCGAGGATCGGACGGAAGGTGCCGTTCGTGTCGGCCGTCATCAGCGGCTCGAGCACCACGCGCGACGCGTGAAAATCCTTGGTGCCCGTGGCGAGGTGCGAGTTGACGATCGTCGGCGCCTGCCAGTAGAGCAGCTTGAGCGTACCCTGGGCGCCGCGGCCCGGCGCGGCCGCACGCGCCGGGAGCGCCGTCGCGCGGTCGAGCAGCGTCCAGATCGTGGGGAGCGCCAGGCCGAGTTCGCCGAGACGCGTCACGGCCTGGCGCCGCGTGAACCGATGGCTCCGAAGCTCCCTCACGACCTTCCGAATGTCGTCTCCCCGCATCTGCATCCTCCTTCGCCGGCCCGCCTCCCGATGGCGCAAACCGGTCGGCGCGGCGGTCTGGAATTTCCACTACCGGTTCCTCGCGCCCTCTAATCCGCGAGGCACCGCTCGCCATGATGATACCGGCGGTGCGGGATGAATCCCAACCTGCCATAGAAATCCAGGAGCACCGTCCAATCGATGTACGCGTCGGTCGCGCCGGCAGCGCGGAGATGCAGGACGGAGCGGTCGAGCAGGGCGAGGCCGAGGCCGCGCCCCCGGATGGCCGGCGAGATCCCCATCGGCCCCAGCCCGCCGGCCCGGGCCGGCGCGGCTTCCACGTCGCCGGGCGGCGTGGCCCACGCCACGCTCGGCCCGATCCAGGAGGCGTCCGGGGGGAAGAGATGAGCGAAGCCGAGCACCTCGGCGCGGGCCACGATCCCCATGATGTCCCCGACCGCGCCGCCGGTGTCCAAAAACCGGGCGACCGTGTAGCGCCACCGGCCCGGGAACGCGGCAGCGAGGAACGCGAGCAGCGGCGCCTCTTCGCCGCGCCGCAGCGGCCGAACGTCGATCCCGGGGTTCGCGGCGAGCGCCCGGAGCACGGCCGGAGGGGTCCGGTACGAGTCGAGCGGGCGCCGCAGATCGAAGGCGTCGCCGCGCAATGCGTAACCCCGCGCCGCGAAGAACCGCAGCGCCCCGGGGTCATCGGGCACCCCGGGGAAGAAGTGCGCGGGATCGCTCCCGAGCACGGACCGACGGCGTCCCCGGCCGCGGAGAAACGCCTCCGCCGCGTCGAGCAGCCGCGTCCCGATCCCGCGGCGCCGGTACGGAGGGGCGACCGCCAGCATGCTGATCCAGCCGCGGTCCGCGCGCAAGCCGTCCGCACCGAGCGGCTCGCGCGCGACCTTGGCCACGGCGACCCCGATCACGGCGTCCGTCCGGGCATCGACCGCCACCGCGCAGCCGGCCGGATCGAAGTGAGGATCATCGACCGTATTTTGACGAAAGAGGCGTTCCCGGAGCGGGAACCGGTCCCCGGCGGCGGCGTTCCACACGTTCACCACGGCCGGGATCAATGCCGGCGCGAATGGCCGGAGGTCGACGCCGCCCGCGGTGGTCATCCGGCTGCGCCCCCCGTGCTCACGAGACGCGCCCGTCCCGCCCGCCACGACCGTGCCCGCCGGCTCGTTCCGGCCGCGCACGCGCGCGCCGGATGACCGCTCGCCGCGCCGCGTCCGCCGCACTCGGTCCCGGCGGTTGGTCTGCTGCCGTCAACTCGACGTGACGCGGAGCCCGAGTTCGACGTTGAACAGCCGGCGCCACGGAAACTCGACCCGCTCGATCTCGATCCGGCATCCGAGGCAACGCGCGACCGGCGGCACGAAGTCCTGCGCGAGCCACATGCGCGCCGCCTCCCGGCACGCGGCATAGGCGTCCCCGAGGTCCTGCGCCCGTGCGCCCGGATGGCGGGGGAGGACCTCCGCGGCGAGCCGCTGGCGGATCTCCGCTTGATACGCCCAGTCGTCGAGCAGGCGCAATGCCGTAAACGGGCGCCCGCCGTCGCCGGGGGCGAGCAGCGCCTGGGCGAGCGCCATGCCCAAGGTGTTGCTCAGCGTGTTCCAGCCGCCGTACGCGTGCAGGTTGGCCGGCCACGGCGCCCCCAGGAGGCGCGCCACAAGGGCCCGGTCCGCGCCGTTGCTGTATCGCACGTCCGCGAGCGCGCAGGATCCCCGCGCCGCCGCCTCGGCGAGCGTCGCAACGAACGGGTCCAGCGCGGCCGGGTCGTAGGGGCGCTGGTGGGGCGCCTCCATCTGTGCGCCGGGAAAATTGTGCACCAGGAGCGTGAGGTCGGCGTCCTCCACCGTATGCCGGCCCCCGGCGGTCTCGATGTGCGAGGTCACCGTGCGGTCAACGGCCTGGCCTTCGTAGCGGGGAATCGCGGCGACGTTATCGGGATACGAGTACACCACGCGGACCCGCGGTCGGACGCCCCGCGCCCCGACCGCCGCGCGCGCCAGCAGCCGCACCGCGAGCTCGTCGGTCCCGTACGTGACCCACGCCCGGCCCCCGGCGCCGCGCTCGGCGATCGCCGTCTCCACCGCGTCGAGGTCGCGCCGCGTCCACCCGTACTCCGCCGCGTCGTCCTGCCCCACCAGGAGCGCATCCAACGTGCGCGCCGCGGCCAAGTCGACGAGGGTCAGGAGCACGGCCAGATTGCGGGCGCGCCGCGAGCGGACGTCGGCGAGCACCGCGGGCGGGATCCGCCTCCGCGCGGCCTCCGCGAGCTCCCGCGACTCGGGATCCCCCGTGCGCGCGGCGCGGTCGTCGTGGAAGCTGTGCGCAAAGATCTCGGGGCCGTAAGCCTCCCAGTACTCCGGCTCCTCGGTGCTGTCGGCGGTGGAGGGCAGCCGCAGATTGCTCGCCGTGAGGTACAGGCGGCGGTGGGGCGCCCGCGCCCTGGCCTCCCTCCACCGGCGGACGAATCCGAGGCACCGGTCCAGGGACTCCCGGCCGATGCGCGACGGCACCAACCCGCCGTAGATCAGCATCTCCGCCGACGCGATCAACACGTCGGCGCCGGCCCCGTCCTGCTCGACCCACGCCCAGAGCGCTTCGACGTCCGCGGGACGCTTGAGCCAGCCGAGTCGGTCGCGCGGGGGCGTCGCCACCTCGAACCCCGCCGCCGCCGCGAGCGCGAGGAACGCGTCGCGGGTCACCGGCCGGTCGTCGAGCGGCACAAACGCGATCCTCACTTGACGGCCCCGAGCATGATGCCGCGGAGAAAGTACCGCTGCAGGCACAGGAAGACGACGATCACGGGCACCGTCATGAGCACCGCGCCGGCGGCGATGTACCGCGTATTCGTCGCGAAGAGCCCGGACAGGTACAAGAGCCCCACCGCGAGCGGGTAGCGATCCGGGGACTTGAGCACGATGAGCGGCCACAGAAACGCGTTCCAGTAGCCGGTGAACTCGACGATCGCGAGCGTGGCGAGGGCCGGGACGACGAGCGGCAGCATGACCTGTCCCCAGAGGCGCACCTCGCCGGCGCCGTCGATCCGGGCGGCGTCCTCGATCTCCTGCGGGATGACGAGGTAGGCCTGGCGCAGCAGGAAGATTCCGAAGATGCTCGCGACCCCGGGCAGGTAGACGGCCGCGTAGGTGTCGATGAGGTGGAGCCGCATCAGCGTGACAAAGTTCAGGATGAGCCCCACATGCTGCGGCAGCATGAGGCTGCCGACGATCGCGTAGAAGATCGCGTCCCGCCCCGGGAACCGCATACGCGCAAGCGGGTACCCGGCCAGCGCGCTCGTGAGCAGCGTCAGCCCGATGCCGACCCCGGTGATGTACAGCGTATTGACGAAGAACCGCCCGAACGGCATCGTCGTCCACACGCCGACGAAGTTCGCCGCGGTCGCCGGCCGCGGGACGATCACCGGAGGGAACGCGAAGATCGTGCCCGAGGCGCGGAGCGACGTCGCCACGAGCCACACGAACGGGAACACCGTGACCACGGCCAGCGCGGCGAGCCCGAGGTAGGAGAGACCGGTCTCCCACGCCCGCCGCCGGGCGGGACGTCCCCGGACCCCGCGCCGCGCGTCAATAATACGTGAGGCCTCCCTGCCGCAGCAGGCGGAAGTTGACGACGGCGAGGACGATCGTCACGGCCGCGAGCACGACGCCGAGCGCGGCCGCGTACCCGAGGTGCAGCGAGCCGAACGCCTGGTCGAACATGTAGTAGAACATCGTATACGTGGAATAGACGGGCCCGCCGCCCGTCATGACGTAGACTTCCTCGAACACGCGGAGCGCCGCGATCGCGGACAGGGTGCCCGCGAGCAGGATGCTCGGGCGGAGCAAGGGGATCGTCACGTGCCACAGCCGCCCGAGCGGCCCCGCGCCGTCGAGCGCCGCCGCTTCCTCGTAGCCGGGGGGAATCGCCTCCAGCCCCGCCAGGTAGATGACCATGTAGTAGCCGAGTCCCTTCCACAGGGTGACGAACATCACCGCGTAGAGCGCGATCGCGGGGTTGGTGAGCCAGTGGATCGGGGCGTGGATCAGCCCGGCGCGGAGCAGCACGTAGTTCACGAGGCCGGACTCGTCGAGCAGCCAGCGCCACAGGAGCCCCACGACCACGATCGACGTGACGACCGGCAGGTAAAAGGCGGCGCGAAACCAGCCGATGCCGCGCAGCGGCCGGCGCACCCACAGCGCGAGCACGATGGAGCAGAACTGCAACACCGGCACGACGAGGAGGTACTTCAGGCTGTTGTCGAGGGCGATCCAGAAGTAGCGGTCGGTCCACAGGGCGCGAAACTGGGTCAGGCCGACGTACCGCGGCGGCGAGATCACGTCGTACTCGAAGAGACTGAGCACGGTGCCGAACACGACGGGGTAGAACGTAAACACGCCGAGGAGCGCGAGCGCGGGCAGCAGGAAGAGGTAGGCGACCAGCGTGCGGCGGAGAGCCATCCCCGGACGGCGCCCGCGCCTACAGCCTGGCGTCCCACTCGCGGGCGGCCCACGCGAGCGCCTGCTCGGGCGTCATGCGGCCGTAGAACGCGTTCTCCACGGCCTCCTTGAAGACCCTCAACAGTTCATCGCTGTGCGGGACCACCACCGTGAGGTCGCGCGCCGTGCCGAGTTCCCGCGCCGCGATGGCGCGCGCCCGGTCCTCGGGCGTGGCGCCGGCCTGCGAGAAGAACGCGTCCGCCGAGGCGCGCCGCGTGGACGGGAAGATCACGACCTGATGGTCGAACGCGAGCTGATTGTCATCGTCCGTGACAAACAGCGCAAACTGCACCGCCTCGCTGCGGTGGCGGCTCGCCAGCGGCACCACGAGGTCCATCGTCGGCAGGTCCAGGACGTTGCCGCGGCCGCGGGGTGCCGGCGCCACGAGCGTCTCGCGGTACACGTCGGGGCTGTCCGTCTTGACGCGGAGGAGAAACTGCGGCCCGGTCGTGAGCATGGCGAGACGCCCGCCGGCATACCGCTCCGTGGCGCCGAGGTAGCCGCGCTGCAGCGTATCGTCGGGAAACATGTCGCGCTTGTAGAGGTCCACGTACCGCCGGAGGAGCGCGACGTAGGCGGCGCCGGCAAAGAGCGCGTGGCGGCGGTCTGGCGCGAGCACGGGGAGACCTTCTTCCTGGAACAGCGCCAGCATGCGCACGCCGTCGATATTGGGCATGAACCCGTAGACGCCGGTCCGCTGCTTGATCGTCTCCGCGGCGCGCACGAACGCGTCCGTGGTGGCCGGGGGATGCGCCGGATCGAGCCCCGCACGTGCAAACAGCCCCCGGTTGTAGGCCAGCACGTTCGGAACGACGTACCACGGGATCCCGTACGTGCGGCCGCCGTACCGCAGCGACTCCCAGATGTTCGGGAAGTACCGGGCGCGCGCGCTTCCGGGCACCGCGGCGTCCATGTCCACGAGCGCGCGCGCCTCCGCGAGCCGGATGGTGCCCTCGGTGTTGAGGTTCACGACGTCGGGGCTCACGCCGCCGGCGATCGAGGCGAGGAGCTTTTGGTCCACGGCCTGCGGCTGGACGTCGATCCAACGGATCGCGACATCGGGATGGGCCCGCTGGTACCCGTCGATCAGGTGGTGGATGTAGCCGGTAAAATACGGCTCGAGCGAGATGGTCCAGAACTCGAGCCGGGCCGGGGGGCCGCCCGCGGCGGTCCCGGCGACGAGGAGCGCGATCGCTACGGCGGCGAGGCTGCGTCTCATAGCGTCCCCCGTGGTGTTCGCGGCGGGGGGCCGACCACCTGCGGCCGCACCGTCGTTCGGCGCGGCATCGAGCCGCGCGGCCGCGGCGCGGCGGGAGATCGGCACCGGGCTGCGAAGTCTCCACGGCGGGGCAGCCGGCAGCGGGCGCGCGACCCTGTCGGCGCGGGGGAGGGGGCGACGCATGTCCGAGGAGACCAGTCCCTTTGATTTGACGGGCTCGGTCGCGGTCGTGACCGGGGCGCGGCGCGGCATCGGCCGCGCGCTGGCAACGGCGCTGGCGCGCGCCGGGGCCGACATCGTGGCCGTGAGCCGCAACACCGCGACCGAGTTGGCGGGGGACGTGGAGCGCATGGGCCGGCGATGCATCACGCTGGCCATCGACCTCGGTGACCCGGCGCAGGTGGACACCGTGATCCCCGAAGCGACGCGCGCGCTCGGCCGGGTGGACATCCTCGTCAACAACGCGGGCGTGAGTGGGCGGGGGCCCGCGGTGGACGTGCCGCCGGAAGAGTGGCACACCGTGCTGCAGGTCAACCTGCACGCCGTGTTCCGGCTGTGCCAGGACGCTGCGCGGCAGATGCTGCCCCGGCGCAGCGGCAAGATCATCAACGTCGCGTCGTTGATGAGCTTTCAGGGCGGCATCCTCATCGCCGCCTACACCGCGAGCAAGGGCGCCGTGGGTCAGCTGACGAAGCTGCTGGCCAACGAGTGGGCGGGCCACGGCATCAACGTGAACGCGATCGTCCCGGGCTACATCGCGACCGATCTGACACGGCCGCTCCAGGTGGACCCGGAGCGCAACCCGGCGATCCTGGCGCGCATCCCCGCGGGGCGCTGGGGACGGCCCGACGACCTGGGCGGCGCCGCGGTGTTTCTCGCGTCGCACGCCGCGGATTACGTGCACGGGCACCTGCTGGCCGTTGACGGCGGCTGGCTGGCCCGGTGACGCGGCGAGCCGTCCGCCCGATCGCGACGCCCGGAACCGCCCCGCGCGCGCCGGCGTACGTGGCGTACGAAGGGCGCGCGCGGGGCGGCCCGCGCCGCGACATCGCTCAAAGGGAGGCGCGCACGTGAACCTGAGGAGCATCGGAAGCGGGCGGATCACCCGGCGGCGGCTGCTCGCGGCCGGCATGGGCGCCGGGGCGGCGTGGGCGCTCGGCGCGGACGGGACGCGGGCGTCCGCGCAGGCGCGGCGGGGCGGCACGCTGCGCGTGGGGATCGACGGTGATCCGGTGACGATGGATCCGCACCGATCGCAGGCGTACGTCGATCGCCAGATCTACCAGAGCCTGTACGACAAGTTCGTCGACACCGACGAGCACCTGCGCATCGTGCCGAAACTCGCCACCGCGTGGACCATCAGCCCGGACGGCAAGACGGCGACGTTCAAGCTCCGCCAGGGGGTCCGGTTCCACGACGGCACCCCGTTCAACGCGGATGCGGCCGCGTACAATTTCCACCGGATGCTGTTCGACCCGAAGTTCCCGTCGTTTCGAAAGAGCGAGCTCCGCCCCGTGACCAAGGTCACGGTCGTGGACGCGTACACGATCGCGCTCAGCATGAGCCAGCCGTACAGCCCGCTGTTGTACGCGCTGACCGACCGGGCCGGCATGATGGTGTCGCCGGCCGCCGCCGAGCAGGCGGGGCTGGACTACGGGCTGCACCCCGTGGGCACCGGACCGTTTCTCTTCGCCGAGCGGACGCTCCAGGATCACATCACGCTCCGGCGCAACCCCCACTACTGGCAGGCGGACCGGCCGTACCTGGACACGATCGTCTACCGGGTGTTCACGGACGACAACGCGCGCGTGGCGAATCTCCGGTCGGGGGACATCGACATCGTCAGCCTGGTGCCGCTGCCCCAGGTCCGCGCGCTCAAGCAGCAGGCGGCTCAGAGCGGCAGCACGTTCCGCCTGATCGAGCGCAGCCCCATCGCCTGGGCGGCCCTCGCGCTCAACGTCACCAAGCCGCCGTTCAACAACCTCGCGCTCCGCCAGGCCCTGCTCGCCGCGATCGATCAACAAGCGATCGCCAACGCCGTGCTCCAGGGCGCGGCGTATCCCGCGTACGGGTTCTTCCCGAACGGGACGCCCGCGTACGACCCCGCCTGGAAGCTGCCGCCCCGGAACGTCGCCGCGGCGAAGGCGAAGCTCCAGGAGGGTGGGGCGCAGGGCGGGCTGGAGTTCACGATGCTGAGCCCCGCCGGCGGGCAGCTCCTGTCGGTGCTCCAGGCCGTGCAGTCGATGGTCGCGGACGCGCAGATCCAGATGAAGATCAACGTGATCGAAGGGACGGAATACGTGGCCCAGGTCACGAAGCTCGTGCCGCAGGCGACGCTGGTGACGTGGAGCGGACGGCCGGATCCGGACTTCGACGTCTACCCGTTCGTCACCCAGTCGGGGATCGGCTCGCTCAACTATTCCGGCTACGCGAGCCCCAGAGTCCAGGACATCCTCGACAGCGCGCGGGCGGAGTACGACGTGGCGAAGCGGCGCGGCCTGTACGGCCAGGTGACGCGGATCCTCGCCCAGGACGCGCCGTACGTGCCGCTGTACTTTCCGCGGGAGTACAAGCTGGTCTCCACCAAGCTCGAGGGCTTCGTTGATCAGCCGGACGGGATGATGCGCTTTCACGAGGCATGGCTGAGCTCGTAGCCACCGACGGCCGGGCGGACGCTCCGCCCCGGCTCCACGCGGCGCTCGGCGAGGTCCTGGACTGGGCCGTCCTGCTCGGGGCGATCGCGCTCCTGGGGTGGGCGGCCGCGGGCGGGCTGACGTTCCTGCCGTCGGCGGGCTACCTCGAGCACCGGGCCCCGCTTCTCGTATTCGAGCGCAGCGCCGTGTGGCTCGGCGCGGCCGCGGTGCTGCGCCGGTTGGCGGGTGGGCGCGTGCTGCCCCGGGCGCCGCTGGTCGGCGTGGCCGCGATGGCCGTCGTGGCGCTCCTCTCGCTTCAACACACGACGTTCCCCTACGGGACGCGCGAGGAAGCGGGATTTCACATCGCGCTCGCCGTGCTCGTGCTCGCCGTGCTCATGGCCCTGAATGACCGGGTCAAGACCTACGTGTTCGTCGCCGGGCTCGCCGCGGTGACGCTCGGGCAATCGCTCGTCGGGCTCGGGCAATACGCGCGCGGCGCGCCGACCCCGGCGTACTGGCTCAGCCGGTCGTTCGCCGAGTTGATTCGGACGCGCGCCTACGGCACGCTGGGGAGCCCCAACCTGCTCGCGTCGTTCTTGCTCATGGGCATCGCCGGGACCACCGTGCTCGCGGTGTCCGCGCCCCTGCGATGGCGCCCCGTGCCGCTGCTCGCCCTCGGCGTGGAAGTCTTCGGGCTGATCGTCACCTACTCGCGCGGCGGCTACGTGGGCCTCGCGATCTTCGTCGTGGCGTGCGCGGTCCTGTCGTGGCCGGTGCGGCGCCGCGCCTGGCCCGTCGT
>JAJPJL010000021.1 GCA_021324255.1 Bacillota bacterium | reverse complement strand
CAGCTTCAGGCCCGGCGACCTCGTCGTCTACTCGATCAATCCCAATTACCGCGAGCCCAACAAGCCGGCGTTCTCCCAGTTGCAGATCAAGGGCGGGGGCGACGCCGTGTCCGCCGCGCGCGCGGTGTTCGAGACCGGGGAATATGACTACTCCTGGAACCTCCAGGTCGAATGGCCGGTGCTGCAGCACATGATCGCGGAGGGCAAGGGGCAGCTCATCACCGGGGCAGGCGGCGGCGTCGAGCAGATCTACTGCAACATGACGGATCCGAACAAGGAGGTGGACGGCCAGCGGTCGTCGGTCAAGGCGCCGCACCCGTTTTTGACCGACGTCAAGGTGCGTCAGGCCCTCGCGCTCGCCGTCGACCGGCAGACGATCGCGCAGCAGCTCTACGGGCTGGAGGGGGACGCGACCGCGAACGTGCTCACGACCCCGACGAGCCTCGCCTCGAAGAACACCAAGATGGTGCACGACGTCGCCAAGGCCAACCAACTGCTCGACGAGGCGGGCTGGCAGCGGGGCCCCGACGGCATTCGCCAGAAGGGCGGCGTCAAGATGCAGGTCACGTACCAAACGAGCGTCAACAGCCTGCGGCAGAAGGAGCAGGAGATCGTCAAGGCCGGCTGGGGCCAGATCGGCGTCGGTACGACGCTCAAGTCCGTCGACGCCGGCGTCTTCTTTAGCAGCTCGCCGGGCAACAACGACACGTACGCGCACTTCTACACCGACGTGGAGATGTTCACCTCGACGTTCGACTCCCCGTTCCCGGCGGCGTACATGGGGCGGTTCTACAGCGGCGACCCCGCGAAGGACCTGGCGCAAAAGGAGAACAACTGGGCGGGCCTCAACATCTGCCGCTGGGTCGACAAACAATACAACGCGTTGTACGAGCAGGCGCAGGCGGAGCTCGATCCCAAGAAGGGCGCCGATCTGTGGATCAAGATGAACGACCGCGTCGTGGACCAGGCGGTGTCGATCCCGCTCATCGACCGGAAGTCGGTGGACGCGCACAGCAACAGCCTCGACGTCGGCAAGAACCTCTCGCCGTTCGACGTCGGGACCCGCAACATCGCCGACTGGCGGCGCAAGGCGTAGTCGCGGCCGGGCCGGAACGGTGACGGTGCCGGCGTGACCGGGTACATCGCGCGGCGGCTCCTGGCGTCGGTGCCCACGCTGGTCCTGATCAGCATGGTCGTGTTCGGCATCCTCGCGCTCGCCCCCGGCGACCCGCTGGGCCAGTTCGCCGCCAACCCCGACGTGCGGCCCGAGGTGCGCATGAATATCCGCCACCAGCTCGGGCTCGATCAACCGATCCCGGTCCGCTACGTGAAGTGGAGCACGGCGTTCCTCCACGGCGACTGGGGCTACTCGTTTGCCAGCCGCGTGCCGGTCGACCGGCTGATCCTCCAGCGCCTGCCCACCGATCTGTGGGTGGTGGGGTCGTCGTATCTGGTGGCGGTGGCGCTGGCGGTCCCGATCGGCGTGCTGTCCGCCGTGAAGCAGTACTCGGTCTTCGACCAGATCGCGACGACGTTCGCCTTCATCGGGTTCTCCCTGCCGACGTTCTTCACGGGTCTCTTGTTCATCATCGTGTTCAGCGTCCGCCTGCGCTGGTTGCCGTTCATCTACAACGTGCAGGTCACCGACCCGCTCGGCATGATCAAGCAGGCGGTGATGCCGGTCGGCGTGCTGGCGCTGTTCAACTCCGCGAGCCTGATGCGCTACGTCCGGTCGTCGATGCTCGACCACGTCGGTCAGGACTACGTCCGCACCGCGCGCGCCAAAGGGGTGGTGCAGCGCAAGGTCATCGTACGCCACGTGCTCCGCAACAGCCTGATCCCCGTCGTGACGCTGCTCGCGCTCGGTCTGCCCGCGGTGTTCGTCGGCGCCGTGATCACCGAGCAGATCTTCCGCGTCCCGGGCATCGGGTCGCTGCTCATCGCGTCGATCCAAAACAGCGACACGCCGGTGGTGATGGCCATCACGTTCGTCTACGCGATCCTGGTGGTGCTGTTCAACATCGTGGCCGACGTCTTGTACGGGTTGCTCGATCCCAGAATTCGGTACGGCTGAGACGCCATGGCGAGCGTCCCCCCCGGCCACGCTGCGTCCGTTCCCGCCGCCATCCGCCCGTTTGCGGCAGCCCGGCCGCGCCCCGCGCGCACCATGTGGGGCGACGCGTGGCGGCGCTTCCGCCAGCACCGCCTGGCCATGGCGGGCGCCACGGTCTTTCTCGTGTTGACCGCGGCCACGGTGATCGGTCCCGTCGTCTATCGGGTCGGGATCAACACCATCGACTTCCACGCGTCCATGGCGCCGCCGTCGGCGGCGCACCCGTTCGGGACGAACGATCTCGGCCAGGACATGCTGGCCAGGGTCCTCTACGGCGGGCGGCTGTCGATCGCGGTCGGCATCACCGCGATGCTCATGTCCGTGACGGTTGGGACGCTCATGGGGGCGATCGCAGGCTTTTTCGGCCGCAGCACGGACCTCCTGCTCATGCGTGTCACGGACGTGTTCCTGTCGCTGCCGTCGCTCCCGCTGCTCCTGCTCGTCATCTACCTGTACCGCGACACGCTGACGCGGCTGTTCGGCCCGCAGTTCGGCATCTTCTGGCTGATCGTGGTGGTGATCGGCGGCTTGAACTGGATGCCGACGGCCCGGCTAGTGCGCGCCGGGTTCCTGGCGGTGAAGGAAAAGGAGTTCATCGAAGCGGCCCGGAGCTTGGGCGTCGGAACCTTGTCACAAATCTTCCGGCATATTCTGCCGAACGTGCTGAGCCCCGTCATCGTCTCCGCCACGCTGTCGGTCGGGTCGGCGATCATCGCGGAGTCGACCCTGTCGTTTCTCGGCCTGGGGTTCCCGCCGGACACGCCGACGTGGGGGCGCCTGCTGTACGATTCGCAAAACTACCTCGATATGGCCCCGCACATGGCGCTGTTCCCCGGCTTGATGATCTGTCTCGCCGTGCTCTCCGTGAACTACGTCGGCGACGGGTTGCGCGACGCGCTCGACCCGCGGCGCCTGCCTTGATCGCCGCCCCCGCCGGTTCCTCGCGCGACCGCTAAAACGCAGGATTTTCGGCTCGTGGCGCGAATACGCGCTGCGCGGCAGGCTGCTCACGTCGCGCTTTCTTCGGAGGATTGTAATGAAGCCGTGGTGGGCCGCGCTTCCTTTCCTATGGGTGTGTGTGTGCGTCGCGCCGTCCCCTGCGACCGCTGAGACCCCGCAGGTTCGTGTCGTTGTGAACGACGCCCCCGTCTCGTTGCCGCAGCCGGCGCAGACCGTGGGCGGCGTCGTCATGGCCCCGGTGGCGGCCGTCGTGCAGGCGTTTGGCGCGACGATCCAGTGGGATCCGGCCGCCCGCGCGCTCGCGGTGCAGGGGGTGGCGGGGACGTCGCTGCGGATGGTCGTCGGGCAGACGACCGTCACCCAAGGCGAGGCCCGCTGGGACCTCCCGATGGCGCCCGCGCTTCGGGACGGCGTGCTCGTCGCACCGATCGCGCCGCTGCTGCGCGGCCTCGGCGCGTACGTCAAGCTGCACGACGACGGGACGCTCGATGCCGTCTCGCAGGTGACCGGCGTGGACTGGCATGCCGGCGATGCCGGCCTCACGATCACGATCTCGGCGACGGGGCCCGTGCATGCCGCGGGGAGCCTGCTGCACGGGCCGGAGCGGCTCGTGATCGATCTCGACAGCGCCGTGATCCGGCTTGCGGCCCCGACGGCGCAGATCGCCTCCGGCGCCGTCGTGGGTATGCGCGCAGCGCAGTTCCACGTGCAGCCGTACGTGACGCGGCTGGTCTTCGACCTCGCCCGGCCGGTGCCGTTTCGCGTAGCCGGCGGCGGGGCGGCGGTGACCGTGGCGATCGGGGCCGGCGCCGGCCCCACGGTCGCGCATGGTTCCGCGGGATCCGGAGCAGGCGCCGCGCCGTCCGCGTCATCGGCGACGGTGTCGGCCCGGCCCGACCCGTCGCAGCCCGCGGCGGCTGCGGGTGCGGGCTCGCCGTCATCGTCCGCGACGGCCTGGGGTCCGGCGGCTCCATCATCGCCGGTTCCCCCCGGGCGGGGGCCGGCGGCGCCCGGGCAGGCGCCGGGTTCCCCCTCGAGCGCGGGACCGGGCGGCGCCTCGACGCCCGCGACACCGGAGGGCCAGGGATCCCCCGCGACCGGGGCGCGTGCGGCGCCGCCTGTGTCCGCCGCGAGCCGATCGACCGCCGCGGCTCCGCCGCCGGCCGCAACGCCGGTGTCCGGATCCGCGTCCGGCGGAGGCGGCAGTGCCGGCGGGACCGGCGGCAGCTTCGACGCGTCGGGCGGGGCGGTCGCGAGCAAGGACGCGGGCGCCCCGGAGCCCGTTGCGCTCCCGCCGCTACCCGAGTTCGCGGACAGTGCGGGCGCGTTTCACGTGGAGTCGGTGACCTACGACGATGCCGGCGGACGCCTCGTCATCCGCGCGTCGCAGCGAATCACGGTCGATGTCCATCAATGGACGTACCCGGATCGCGTCGCGCTCGACATCCACAACGGGGTGTTCCGGGACCGCCGCGCCGACATCGAGATCGGCAGCGGCGGGATCCGCAACGTGGTCGTCTCGCAGTTCGGCCTGCACCCGAACCTGACCCGGGTGCTCGTGCACCTGAACCACAAGATCGCCTACACCGTGGCCACGGCGGACGGCGGCCGGACCGTGACGGTCGTGTTCGCGAACGCCGGCCGGCCGGGGCCGCTCGCGCCGGCGGTGATCATCGATCCGGGGCACGGTGGGGAGGACCCCGGCGCCATCGGGCCGCGGGGGACCCATGAGGCCGACGTCGCGCTCGGCATCGGGCGGCTGGTCAAGGCCGCGCTGGAGCGCCAGGGCATGCACGCCGTGCTCACGCGCAACGACGACAGCACGGTGGCCCTCGAGGACCGCCCTGATCTCGCCGAGCGCTACGGGGGCGTCGTGTTTGTGAGCATCCACGCCAACGCCAGCGCCGACCCGAGCGTGCAGGGGACGACGACGTACTACTACACGCCGCAGAGCCGGGCCCTCGCGGAGATGGTGCAGGCCGAAGTCGTGCGGGCGCTCGGCGAGCCGGATCGCGGCATCCTGGCGGCGCGCTTCTACGTGCTCGTCAACACGCAGATGCCGGCGATCCTGGTCGAAACCGCGTTCATCAGCAACGCCGCGGAGGAGGCGATGCTCCGCGATCCGGCGGTCCAGACGCGCATCGCCGAGGCGATCGCCCGGGGCGTCGCCGCGTTTCTCTCGGAGCAGGCGCAGCCCACCGCCCACTGAGGCCCGACCCGGCACGTGCCTCCCGGAGGAGGCGCGGCCCGCCGCTCGTTCGGGCCCCGGCGCCGAAGGACCGGCTCGCCGCCGCCACGAAGCAACCGCGGGATTTGTCCCGACGACAGCGGTCTGCCGTGCCGCGCGCCGCCGGCGCGAGAAGCGCCGTGTATCGGGGGGTCGCACCGAACCGATGATGCCCCGGCGAGCCGCGCGGCCGGCGGCGCAAACGCTCCGAGGAGCCCGTGATGGCGCGTCGCGATGGCCGGACGCCGGACCAGCTCCGGCCGTTGGTGCTGACCCGCAAGTACAACAAGTACGCCGAAGGCTCGGTCTTGGTGCAGCTCGGCGACACCCGCGTGATCTGCACGGCGAGCATCGACGAAAAGGTGCCGCCGTTTCTGCGCGGCAGCGGCCAGGGCTGGGTCACCGCGGAGTACGGCATGCTGCCGCGCGCCACGCACGAGCGCAGCCCCCGGGACGCCGCCGTCGGCCGCGTCGGCGGGCGCACGCAGGAGATCCAGCGCCTCATCGGGCGGTCGCTGCGCGCCGCCGTGGACCTGGCCCGGCTCGGCGAGCGCACCATCCAGATCGATTGCGACGTGCTCCAGGCCGACGGCGGAACGCGCACGGCGGCGATCACCGGCGCGTTTGTGGCGCTCGTGGACGCGCTCTCGCTGCTCCGGCGCACCGGCGCGCTCTCCAAGCTCCCGGTCGGCGAGTTCATCGCGGCCACGAGCGTGGGGATCGTGGACAACGTACCGGTGCTCGATCTCACCTACGAGGAAGACTCCCGGGCGCGGGTCGACATGAACGTCGTGATGACGGAGTCCGGCAAGTTTGTGGAACTGCAGGGGACCGGGGAAGGGGGGCCGTTCTCCAAGCAGGAGGCCGCCGCGCTGATGGCGCTCGCGGAGCGGGGCATCGTGACGCTGGTCGCCCGCCAGCGGGAGGCGCTCGCGGACTCGCTCACGGCCACGTGACGGCGCCCCGGGACCCGCGCGGGCGACCGCGGCTGCTCCTGGCCACGCGGAATCCGGACAAGATCCGGGAGATCCGCGCGATCTACGCGCACCTGGCCCTGGACATCGTCACGCTGCGGGATCACCCCGGTGTGGGCGAGTTGCCGGAACCCGGCGGCACCTACGCCGAAAACGCGGTGAGCAAGGCCGCCGCCGCGTCGGCGGCCACCGGCCTCCCGGCCATCGCGGATGACTCGGGCATCGAGATCGACGCGCTCGGAGGCGCCCCCGGGCCGCGCTCCCGGCGCTTCCTCGGTGATGAGGCCACGGACGCCGACCGTAACCGGCACGTGTTGGACCTGCTGCGGGACGTCCCCGACGATCGCCGTACGGCCCGCTATCGCGCCGCGATCGCGGTGGTGGTGCCGGGCCGCGAGCCGCGGCTCTTCGAGGGCGTGTGCCCGGGACGAGTGGCCCGCGCCCCGCGCGGCACCGGCGGCTTCGGCTACGACCCGTTGTTCGTGGCGGCGCCCGACGGCCGGACGATGGCGGAGCTCAGCTTCGACGAGAAGAACCGGATCAGCCACCGCGCGCGGGGCCTCCGGGCGGCCGAGCCTTACCTCGTATCCGAGCTCCTCGGCGATCGCGGGGAGGAGGGCTCCGCGCCGGGCGCCAATACCGGGTGAGACGCGTCGCGCACCGGGGACGCGCTCACGGCGCGCAGACGGCGCCTGCGGGTCCTCGTGGGGAGGGCTGCATGACGCTCAGTAAGTTCCTGACGTACTGGTCGTTGCTCTTTGCCATCCTGACGATCTGGGGCTTTTCCGTCCTCGTCGCGCTCATGGACGCGAAGGACGAACTGCGGGCGAGGTTCAAGCGGCCGCTGACCGGTCGATGACGCTCAGCAAGTTTTTGACCTACTGGTCGCTGCTGTTTGCGATCCTCACGATCTGGGGCTTCTCCATTCTCGTCGCGCTCCTCACGGCCAAGGACGAACTCCTGGAGGCGTCGCGGCGCCGCCGCGCGGCGGCGCGTGCTCGGCCGGCCGTCCTCGATCCCCTCGCGACGCGGTCAGTGGCGGAGACGCTGACGCCGCGACCCATGACCGAACCGGAGCAGTGGGTGCTTGAGCAGGTCACACCCGTTGCGGAACGGCTTGGGATCCGCGCCCGGACGATCGTCATCCGGGACGCGCACGGGCACTTCGTGGTGCACTTGGCCCAGGACAAGCGCCTCGTGACCTACCGTCTCGACAAGGCGTGGGTCACCGACGCCCGGGCGGGCAAGGCCGAGCAACTCGACCGGATCCGGCAGGCGGTCGAGCGGTACCTGCGCGGTGAATTCCTCGGCGAAACGCCGGCGCCTGCGGCGGCGCCGGCCGCCCAGCCGGGCGCCGCCGCGGCGGCCGCAGCGTCGGGCGCCGCGCAGCCCGCAGGCGGCGCATCGAGCGCGCCCGGTGCGGCTGCAGGCGCGCCGAGCCGCGAAGAGCGCATCGCCGCCGCCAAGGCGAAAGCCGAGGCGATCAAGGCGCAACGCGCGTCGCAGGAAGGCCCCGACAAGCCCTCAGGCGGGTAATCGACGGGCGCCGGAAACCGAAGCCGCACCCCACGCTCGCCGGCACGGCGGCCGCCGCTCGACACCGCTCGAGCAGTGCCGTCGATGCCGCCTCTACCGCATCAACGCGGGCGGCGTACGCATGCGCTGGTGCGGGCGATGGCGGCGTTCGTCCAGCCGTCTTAGGCCTGGCGGGCGCGATGCAGGCGCGCCGTTGCCAGGGCGATCTGGCGGCCCTCATCAATCCGGACAACGTGGACGGCCACGCGGCTCTGCGGGCCGGAAATCACCGGAGCGTTGGCGGCGTTGGCGCGCTCGTCCAGGTGGGCGCCGAGGAACGCCAGGTGGCTGATGATCTCCGCGCGGATCGGCGCCGCGTGCTCCCCGACGCCGCCCGTGAATACCACCTGCTCGCAGCCGCCGAGCGCGGCCGCGAACGCCCCGACCGCCTTCGCCGCGCGGTAGCAAAACACTTCGATCGCGAGCCGCACCGCGGGCTCGCCCGCGCGGTCGAGGAGCGTCTTCATGTCGCCGGATACGCCCGACAGGCCGAGAAGCCCGCACTCGTGATTGAGCGCGTGCTCCACCCGCTCCGCGGGCCATCGCTCCCGGCGCTGGAGATACAGCGGGATCGCCGGATCGAGGTCGCCGGACCGCGTCGCCATCGCGAGACCCTCGAGCGGCGTGAGCCCCATCGTCGTGTCCACGCTCCGGCCGTCGCGGAGCGCCGTGGCCGAGCATCCGGCCCCCAAGTGCAGCAGGACCGCGCGCCCGCGCAGCTCCGAGCCGAGTTGGGCAACCGCGTCCGCGCACGCGAGGCCGTGGAACCCATACCGGCGGACCCCGGCCGCCCGCCACGCCGCGGGCACGGCATACTCGGCGGCGCGCGCGGGGAGCGTGGCGTGGAACCCGGTGTCAAAGACCACGGCCTGGCGCAGGCCGGGGCGCGCGCGCGCCAGGTGCCGAATCACCCGAAGCGCGGGCGGCACGTGGAGCGGGACGAGTTCGGCGAGCGCGTCCAGGTCGGCGAGCACCTCGTCCGTGACCCACGCGGGCTCCCGATGGCGCGGTCCGCCGTGCACCACCCGATGCCCGGCGCAGTCCAGCTCCGCGGGTCCGAGGCGCCCGAGCAGCGCGTCCAGCGCCGCCGCATGGTCCGGAAAGCCCGGGGTCTCTTCCTCGCGGCCGCCGTCCGCGACCGTCGCCCGCGGGGCGCCGATGCGATCGGCCCGCAGGACCGTGACCGGCGCGGGGCCGGGGACGTTCCAGAGGTCAACCCGGAGCGACGAGGAGCCGACGTTGACCGCGAGAATGCGCGTGGATGCCACGATCCGCCCCCGGGGCCTACCCTAATACGGCCATGTCCAGTCGCGGACCTCGGGAAGGTCGTCGCCGTGCCGGCGCACGTACTGCCGGTGCTCCACGAGCTTGTCGCGCAGGAACTGCTTGAAGTGAGCGCCCACGCGCGCCAGCCGGGGCACGCGGTTGACGACGTCCCCGGCGAGATGGAAGCGGTCGAGGTCGTTCATCACCGTCATGTCGAACGGGGTGGTCGTCGTGCCTTCCTCCTTATAACCGCGAACGTGGAGGTTGGGGTGGTTGGCGCGGCGGTACGTGAGCCGGTGAATGAGCCACGGGTACCCGTGATACGCGAAGATCACGGGCTTGTCCGTCGTGAACATCGAGTCAAACTCGGCGTCGGGCAGCCCGTGCGGATGTTCCGTCGACGGCTGGAGCGTCATGAGATCCACCACGTTGACGACGCGGATCTTGAGGTCCGGGA
The DNA here is from genome assembly GCA_021324255.1 of Bacillota bacterium. Taxonomy (GTDB): domain Bacteria; phylum Sysuimicrobiota; class Sysuimicrobiia; order Sysuimicrobiales; family Segetimicrobiaceae; genus JAJPIA01. Next base: position 32,907 of record JAJPJL010000021.1, on the reverse strand, counting down.
AGTGGCGGCGGAGCAGGTCGACGGCGGCGAGCGTTTCCAGCGTCGGAACGTCGCCCGCACATGCCATCACGACGTCCGGCTCGGCGTCTTCGTCGGTGCTGGCCCACGTCCAAATGCCGATGCCGGCCGTGCAATGCTTGATCGCCGCGCCCATGGCCAGCCACTGCGGCGCGGGTTGCTTGCCCGCCACGATGACATTCACGTAGTGTCGGCTGCGCAGGCAGTGATCCAGCACCGACAGGAGCGTGTTCGCATCGGGCGGGAGGTAGACGCGGACGACGTCCGCTTTCTTGTTGACCACATGGTCGATGAAGCCGGGATCCTGATGGCTGAAGCCGTTGTGGTCCTGCCGCCACACGTGCGATGTGAGCAGGTAATTGAGCGACGCGATCGGCCGGCGCCATGGGATCTCGCGCGTCACCTTCAGCCACTTGGCGTGCTGGTTGAACATCGAGTCGACGATGTGGACGAATGCTTCGTAGCAGGAAAAGAGCCCGTGCCGTCCGGTGAGGAGGTACCCTTCGAGCCAGCCCTGGCAGAGGTGCTCGCTCAATACCTCCATGACCCGGCCGTCCGGGGAGAGATGATCATCGGTGGGAAGGATCGTCCCCGTGAACGCGCGGTCGGTGGCCTCGAAGACGGCCTCGAGCCGGTTGGACGCCGTCTCGTCGGGGCCAAAGAGCCGGAAGGAACAGGGGTTGTGCTTCATGATGTCGCGCAGGAAGCGGCCCGCGACCCGCGTGGCCTCGCCCATCACGCGTCCGGGCGTGGAGACCGCGACCGCGTAGTCACGGAAATCGGGCATCTCGAGATCGCGGAGCAGGGTCCCGCCGTTCGCGTGGGGATTGGCGCCCATCCGGCGGTCGCCGCGTGGCGCCAACTCCGCGAGCGCCGGCCGGAGGGCTCCGCCGGCATCAAACAACTCCTCGGGGCGATAGCTCCGCATCCACTCCTCGAGCATGCGCAGGTGCTGGGGGTTCGACCGGACCTCGGCGAGCGGCACTTGGTGGGCGCGCCACGTGCCTTCGACCGGGAGGCCGTCCACGACCTTCGGGCCCGTCCACCCCTTCGGCGTACGGAGGACGATCATCGGCCAGACCGGACGCCCGCGGAATCCCTCCGCGCGCGCGACACGCTGGATCGCGCGAATATCCTCGAGGACCGCGTCCAGCGTCGCCGCCATGAGCTGGTGCATCGGCTCCGGCTCGTCGCCCTCGACCCAGTACGGGCGGTACCCGTACCCCGCGAGCAAGGAGGCGAGCTCGTCCTCGCCGATCCGCGCGAGCACGGTGGGGTTCGCGATCTTGTAGCCGTTGAGGTGCAGGATCGGGAGGACCGCACCGTCGCGCACCGGGTTGAGGAACTTGTTGCCGTGCCAGCTGGTGGCGAGCGGCCCCGTCTCGGCCTCGCCGTCGCCCACCACACAGCACACCAGGAGATCGGGATTGTCGAACGCCGCCCCGTGGGCGTGGGCCAGCGCGTACCCCAGTTCTCCGCCCTCGTGGATCGACCCCGGCGTCTCCGGGGCCGCGTGGCTGGGGATGCCGCCCGGAAACGAGAACTGTGTGAAGAGCCGCTTCAGGCCCTCCGCGTTTCGCGGAACGTGCGAATACAGTTCGCTGCACGTGCCTTCGAGATAGGTGTTCGCGACGAGACCGGGACCACCGTGGCCCGGCCCGGCGACGTAGATGGCGTTGAGGTCGTGCTGCTTGATGAGCCGGTTGAGATGCACGTAGACGAAATTCAGCCCCGGCGTTGTGCCCCAGTGGCCGAGCAGCCGGGGCTTGATATGGGCCGGCGCCAGCGGTTCCCTGAGCAACGGATTGTCGTATAGGTAGATCTGCCCGACGGATAGATAGTTGGCCGCACGCCAATAGGCGTCCATGGCCGCGAGTTCCGCCGGGGACAGCGGTGTGCCGGCAGCCCGGCGCACCTCCGAACCGCTGGTCTCGGTGTGCATGACGGCAGGGTCCTTGGTGAGGAATTTACGCGCGCAGGCGAGCCGGTGTCGCGCGGCACGCCACCGGCGTTCTTCGCCGTTTGCCGGTATTTTCCCGTCCTGGGCGGTTTTGGGTGCGCTCTCGGGCGCGGACCCGGCCGGTGAATCTCCATGCCGCGGTCGGTCGAGCGCCGGCCGCGGTGAGATCGCGGGCTGCGGCGCCACCAGGAGGCGCCTGGCGTCGCGTCGCTACCGGGTACACGTGGCGTACGCCACGGATGCGGCGGTGCCGCACGCCGCGGTGGCGAGGATGCAGACGATCCCCGAAGGCTCGGGGCACGCCGCCGCCACCGCGCCTCCGGGTGCCGTCCAACACGCGGTCGCGCACGGCGCCCCGGCTGTCCCGGCCAGCACCGCCGGGCGTTGCCCCGCCGTCGGCGCAAAGGCACCCGCCGACCGGGACTCGTTGCCAAGGATGACCGACCGGAACACCGCCGCGAACGGTTCGGCGGGCCGTCTTACGTCGACCGGCAGGAACGTCTCTAGATCCGGCGCGTCCCACGGATCTCGCAGGCTCCAGGTCTCGAAGTCGAACAGGCCGCGCCAGATTCGCGAGTCAGCCTGCACTTCGACCACGGCCGCGCCGGTAGTGGGGAGCACTCCGGATTCCACCGCGAGCGTGCTCGCGTCCCACCGCAACCGGTAGTTCGCGGGCCCGGCCCGTATGGCGAGCGATGCGGCACCGAGCGTCCGGGGCACCACCTGGAGCGGGGCGCTCGCCGACACCGTAGCGAGCACCGTGCTCCCCTGAAGGATGTCGATCGCGGCCTGGGCGGCCGCCCCGGCCGTGCTCCTCGTGACGCGGGCGCGGATAATTCCGAGCGGGCCGGCGTAGGAGGCCTCCAGCAGCGCGCCAAACATGCCCGTGCGCACGTCGACGAGCGGTTCCTCGGCCTCGCCGGTGCCGCACCCGGCCGCGCCCCGCCAACCCGCCAGCGCCGTTCCGATTGAAGCCGTGAGAAGCTGCCGTCGGGTCAAACAGCGGGTCGGCGAAGCGCGGACGCGTGTGCCGCCGAAGCACCGCATGTCTCAGCACTTCGCCTCATGCAGGTGCGTTCCTCGGGCGGTTCCTCAGATTGGATCTCCGCTAAAGAGGCCGCGCCCGAACGTGCGGCGCGGCCTTGTCCCCGAATCCTAACCGGACCCGCGAGACCGAGATAAGGTACTCGATCTACCTGGTTCCGGTCGTCTCCTTGACCTTGTGTCCGATCACTTCTCCCGTCGTCACGCGAGTCGCGGTGGGAAGCACATCGGGATGCTTCTTCACCCAGTCCGCCGCGACCCTATTGGATTCCTCAGCGTTCGCTTTGGTGTCGAAGATGCTGGTCGACAGGACCGTCCCGGCACCGGCGTCCGTGAAGTAGTAGCCCATGAAGCCCGGAATCGCACTGATCAACGGCGCAAACTCCTCGTGGAAGGACCGCGCCAACTCCTTCGGATTCGATACCTTCTCGTACTGCCGCACGCTTAGATACATGGCAACCCTCCATCTCCCCACAGGGAGCGGTTCTTTGGGGCTTTCTCCTTCGAGAAACCGACCGAATGAAATGAGCGGGCCGTCGACGTGAGGAAGAAGAACCGACCTCATTCTATCCTTTGTTCGCGCAGGGAAGCGAACTCCATATGGCGTCGTATCTGCCCAAACTCGGGCGCTTACCCTCCAGTGAGTATGCTTTCACCTCTCTAGCCTGCGCCACAGACGAGAAACGCAGCACAGCTGCATCGTACGGAGCAGACGCAACGACGACGGCCGGTGGAGCGCCGATGGACAATCTCGGCCGTCGTGATATCCAGGCGGTTATCGGAGTGCGGATCTCCGCGGGCTGCACGCATCAGATGCGGGGGGAGAAGCTACGAGGGCGGATGAGCCACACCGGCAACAGTTTTCTGATACACTGAATCGAGAAGGGGTGTAGCATAAGCTTTTGCGGGGCGTAGCGCAGCCTGGTAGCGCGTCTGCTTTGGGAGCAGAAGGCCCCCGGTTCGAGTCCGGGCGCCCCGACCAGATTTACAAGAGCTAGCGTGCATCCGCTGTTCTGACCACGGTATTTGGTGTCTTCCTGGTGCCTTCACAATCGGGTGTCTAAGCCGTAGCCCTGGGCGGAAGAGCCTGTGGGCGCTCCCCTTCGGCTAAAGAGCAGCGTGTCGGGCCGCGCCCACGCCGACGAACGCGTCCCGCATCAGGTTGTTTGTACAGCTCCGTCCGCGAGGTGCTCGCGCTCGAGCCGGTACCGCGGTGGGAGTGGTTGGCGGAGCTGTACGGCACGCGCCTCGATTCGGTAGCCGGACTTCAGGCTGCGGCATGAGAAAGCGGGGCACAACTTATCGAGGATGATAGCTGCTCGCGTTGATGCCGAGCGCCCGTCCGGCCCGAGCGTCGGGAGGAGACGATGTCGAGCTGTCCACCTACCATGGTCCCCCAGCCGCGCCGGGTTCGAGCAACCTCATCCCGGCTATCGACGCGGCTCGACGACCTCAACACGGCCGGCAACTACGCTGAGATGAAAGTTGCGTGCTGGGAGCGTCACGGAACGCCGGTGGTGCTCCCAGGTGAGGTCCGCAAGATCGGCCGGCAGGCGGTCCTGGAGATTGTCATGGCGAAGCCAGCCTAATGGCTGTCGACCACGTCCTTCTAGTACACGGCTACAGCGTGCGCCAATTGAGCGCGTACGCGCGGTTCCCGGCGCTCCTGGCCGCACACGGGATACCGAATAGCAATATCTTGCTCTCCGCGTTCCTGTCGCTCGACGACGCCGTGACTTGTGACGATCTCGCCGGCGCGCTCGAGGATCACGTAACGAAGTTCGAAGCGGCCAGTGGAACGATCGGGCGCACCGCACTCCTTTGCCATTCGACCGGCGCGATCGTCGCCCGGCGGTGGATCCTCAACCGCGCGACCGCCGGCCGCCCGCTGCCATCGCACCTTGTGAGCTTCGCCGGCGCGAACCACGGATCCACGCTGGCGCAGGTCGGGCGTACCATCATTGCCCGATTGTTTCGCGACGTGATCGAGCAGTCCGCGGTAGGGGCGCAGGTGCTGGCCGATCTCGACTACGGGAGCAGCTTCCTATGGAGCCTCAACACCGACTGGCTGAACGCTGCCAGCGCAGGAGGGCTGGAGGCGCTACGTGTCTTTAGCCTGGGCGGCGACAATCACGGCGGGTTTGCGGGAGAGGTATTTTGGCAGGTTGGTGAACGCGGATCCGACAGCATCGTGCGCGTTTGCGGGGCCAACCTCAATTATACGGTCGTTGAGGCCGATCCCCAGGCAACACCGCCACGGCTTCGAGTGACCTCCGCCGCCCGGCCGACCGCGCATCTTGTCGTCCCCGGGTACACTCATGGCGGCATCATCGGTGACGTGCGTGCCGCCACCGATGTGCCGTTTGCCGCGCTGCTGCAGGCCCTCGCGGTTGACGACGCGCCGGGATATCAGGCGGTCGCGGCCGACTGGGCGGCACGGACCGCGCAGTGGACGGCGCAACATCCGGATGAGACCAACGCGATGATCGTATTCCGCCTCAGGGACGAGGCGCTCCGGCCGATTCCCGATCACCTCGTTCTCATCGTCGATCAGGCCGGTGATGCGTCGGCGGTGAGCAGTGCCCTCGAGCCGCATCAACCGATCCAGAATGCCGAGGAGCCATCGTCGGTGAGCTTCTACGTCAACCATGGGCGGTTTACGGCGACGAGCCCGCATGTGCTTCACCTCGAAGCCCGGAGCGGGAGCCGGTTCATCGACTATCGTGATATCGACTACCCGGTCGACGGCGCGTTGGCTACGCTTGTCCGTCCCAACGAGACGACATACGTCGATGTCCGGCTCGCCCGTGGTGTCGACGCGACGTACGCGGTCGTGCCGTACGATCCGACCCGGGATGTTACCCGGACCTGGCCGCCCTTGCCCGCATAGGCGGCCTGCCCTTCGGCGGGGTGTCTAGCGTAACTATAAGCTGGCTATCCGTATGCGCGCGGAGGAGCAGCTGCTGGGGAGTCAGTTTGACGACGAGTACGAGGCTTACCGCGCCCGAACATCGACTGATTCAGGGACTCTACTGAGGGACGACCGGCCGGTTGGTCCCCGCGGCCCCGCGTGATGTTGCTCCGCGCCTTGCTTTGGATGATGGCGGCGGTGGCCCTCCTCATCGCCAGGCTTGAACCCGCAGTCCATCGCTTCCTGCTCGTCATTTCCTTCAATCTGACCGTGGATCGCGTGCGCGAGAGCATCGCCCCGTGGGGGCCGTGGGCGGCCGTGGCATCGACGGCCATCATGGTCGTGCAGACGTTCCTCCCCTTTCCCGCCGACCTCCTCATCATGGCCAACGGCGCCGCGTTTGGGTTCTGGGAAGGCCTCGCCGTGTCGCTTGCCGGGGCGGTCCTCAGCGGGTGCGTCGCGTTCGGGCTCGGACGAATCCTGGGCCGGCCCGCGGCCCTGCGGCTCGTGCCCGCATCGGTCGTGGATTGGGTGGACGGCGTGGCCGCGCAGGGCGCCTGGATGAGCGTCTTGGCGCTTCAGTTCCTTCCACTCGTTCCGTTTAGCCTGCTGAACTTTCTGCTCGGTATCACCCGGCTCACGTGGACGACGTTCCTGTGGACGCTGGCCGCGAGCATCCTGCCCGCCGACGTGCTCCTCGTGGCGCTCGGGCGCGGGGTCGGAGAAGGGCACGGCGCCGTGCCGTGGGCGTTCGCGGCGCTGGCGCTCCTGACGTTCGCGAGCGTGGGGCTCCGTTCCCGGATCGTCCACGCGTGGCACGCGCCCCAGGTCCACTGGCAGCGTCCTCGCCGATCATCCGTTTGAACACCGCCAGCCTGGATTTCAAGAGGGCCAAATCGATCCTCCACCCGATCCCCTCCAGGCAGCGCGGATGATACCGTACCTTTGGGGACATAGCAGGAGCGGGTAGGCTCTGAGGGCGTCGGCAATGGGCCCCGAAGGAGTTGATGGTCGTGGGCACGGCACAGGTGGACCTCCGCGATGAGGAGATGGCGATCCTTACGGGCGTCGAACAGCGGCTCGCCGGCGTCGCTGATTTCATTCGGTTGAATGCGCGTCGGCTCAGCGACTCTGATCCCCTGCGGGAGCAACTCGAGGAAATCCTGGAGGCGCTCGATGACGCGGTAGACGGCGTCCACGGTGCTGGCGCCGTCTTGTCATCGCACTGGCCCGGTGTCGACAGCCGGCGTCTGGCACGCGCGGCCACATCTTGTTCCAGACCCGGTGATCGTGCTTGAGGCCGACGAGCAGATGCTACTCTATCTGTATCGTCGTGTTGCCTCCCTGACAGCGCCCCTATTCGGGTTGGGGGCCCACGGTGGGCGCTGCATGGCTGCCCTCGAGAAATCCACGCAGCTTGCGCACCGTGGACGTGAACGCCGGATCGCCCTCGCGCCGTGGCCGCGGCAGTTTCACGTCGACGATTTCTGCCAGCGTGCCGTCCTTCATGACGCCGATGCGATCGGCCAATGTGACCGCCTCTTCGAAATGATGTGAAACCATGACCACGGTGGTCTTCGTATGCTCCCAGATCCGGAGCACATCGGCGTGGAGTTCGTCAGTCATGACTGGATCGAGGGCGGAAAAGGGCTCATCCATCAGGAGAACCTCGGGCTCGATCGCGAGTGCGCGCGCGATCCCGACACGCTGGCGCTGGCCGCCCGACAGCTCGCGAGGATACCGCTCGGCGAAGTCCTCCAGGTGGACCATGCGCAAGTGTCGTTCAGTAGTGGCTCTGACTTTGTCCCGATCGAACCCCTGCATCCGCACCGCGAAGGCAACGTTACGTTCCACGGTGAGCCATGGCAGCAGGGCGAAGGATTGGAAGACCATGCCGATGCGCTCCGGACGCACGACGGTTCCGGTGCTTGGCGCCTGGAGTCCGGCCATCAGTTTGATCACGGTGGACTTCCCGCATCCCGACGCGCCGATGAGACAGAAAAATTCCCTGTCGGCGATCGACAGCGAGAAGTCGCGAACCACATAGTTCGGCGGCGTCACGTAGGACTTGCTGACGTGCGCCAGCACGATGGGCGCAGTCCCGTTAATCAAAGCGGAACCTCTGGGACAAGCGGAGCAGCGGTTGCCAGACCGCGAAATTCATGAGCGTGACAACCAGAATCATCGCGGTCAGCGAGGCGAGAAACACGCCGTTCTTGACTTGGGCGTTGGAGTCGACCAGCAAGCTGCCCAACCCCAGCAGGTCCTGGGAGGGATTTCCCTTCGGGATGTATGCGTGCAGAACCTCGGCGACGATCACGATCGTCCACCCCTGAGCCCAGGCGAGGAGTGACCCGGTCACGAGGAACGGGAACAGCGACGGCAAGGTAATAAACCAGAACCGGCGCCAGCCGCGGACGCGGAAGACGAACGCCGCCGATTTGATGTCGTCGGGGATGGTCTGGAGCCCGCCGATGACCGGGAAGACGATGTTCCAGACCATCGAGACGCAGATGACGAAGACCGCCGCCAGCTCGAAGGCATTGTTGGCCACGAAGAAGACCGCCACGACCGGAAAGAATGCCAGCACCGGAACCGACTGAAGAATGTCCGCGATCGGCAGGAAGATGGTTTGGATGCGCGGCGTGCTGCCGATGAAAAGGGCGAGCGGGACGGCCACGGCCACGGACAATATGAATGCCAGCACCATGCGCGCCAAGGTGTTGAGCGCCCCCTGCACGATGACGCCCAAGGAAATCCGGTTAACGTCAAAGGCATTGTGCGGGTACACGAAGTGCACCAGCAGGGCCGTCAGACCGATGGCGAGGCCGGTTGCGATCGCGATGGAAACCAGATAATGCGAGGGCGTCGTTTCGTAGAGCGGCATGTGATGGTGACGCGGATATCGGTTCACCTTCACAGCACGCCCTCCTCATCGGCCGTGGAAGCCCAGTGCGCGTCAGGCCGTGGCGCCGGTTCTGGCTCGATCGAATCTCAATCTTGGACCAGCCAGCATCGTGGAGCCCCGCCGCCCGGGACCACCAATCTTGCAAACCAACGCACGGCGGAGGATCGCCTGTCGAAAGCACCCCCGCATCCTATGCGACCAATGCGCCGCTGGTTCCTTGCGGGTCACCCCCTGGATAGTGGGGGGGTTGCCTGGGGCGAGTTTTCTCTTCGCGTGATGTGATCCTGGACCGATGCAGGAATCGGTTGAGTGTCCGATAGCGGAACGCGAGAGCGCGCGTTTACGCTGATACCGGACTCAATGACGCAAAGCCGAGGATACGGAGGTTAGAGATGTCCGACTTTCCAGTGTTCCTCGCGACCCGCGCATCGCTCGTTGTGCATGGCACGAGCAACGTGTCGACGGACACGCAAGCCCGATGTGCCGATAGGCTACCGTGAACACCGACGACGCGAATCGCCACGTGGAGGATCAGCGATGCAACCGATGACGCGACGAACGTTCCTTCGCCAGGGCGGGCTCACGGCGGGGAGCTTCATGGTCGCACCGTTGCTCGGGCTCGCCAGCACAGAGGCGGCCGCCGCTCCCGCGACGGTCACGAGGCTCAATAACGCCCACTGGGGACTCTTTACGGCAGAAGTGGTCGGCGGGCGGGTAGTCCGGACGATACCGTTCTCTAAGGATCCGCACCCGAACCCCATGGTAACGGTGATGCCGGACCTGCTCTACGGACCCAGTCGTGTCAAATACCCCATGATCCGCCGGGGATTCTACCGCGACCGGTCGCGCAGCGACACCGCTGGCCGCGGGGCAGAACCGTTCGTCCGCGTCTCTTGGGACGAGGCGCTCGGGATCGTCGCCGGCGAATTGCAACGCGTGAAGACGCAGTACGGGAACCGTGCCATCTACGGTGGCAGCTACGGGTGGCAGAGCCCCGGCAAGTTCCATAGTGCGACCGCGGCGATGCAGCGGCTCTTGGTGTTGCTTGGCGGCTACGTCTACCACGTGAACTCCTATAGCGCGCCTACCCTGCCGGTCATCAGTCCCCACGTGGTCGGGGATTCGGCGCCGCGGGCATCCGCGTGGCCGACGATCATTCGAAACAGCCGACTGGTCGTCATGTTCGGGTACGACCCGCTCGTCAACGCCGAGGTGGTGTCCGGAGACGGCGGCCACCTCATCATGGATTACGTCCGCCAGCTCCGGGACGCCAGGATCCCGGTCGTGTCCGTGAATCCGATTGAAACCGATACCGATCAGTACCTCCACGCCGAGCGGATCGCGATTCGTCCTAACACGGACACCGCGCTCATGCTCGCGCTGGCCTATATCTTCTCCACCGAGAATCTCTACGCGCAGGACTTCCTCGCGAAGTGCACCGTCGGTTTCGACCGGTTCGCCGAGTATCTCAGCGGCCAGACCGACGGACAGCCGAAGTCGCCGGAGTGGGCCGCCGCCATCACCGAGGTGCCGGCGGCGACGATCCGGACACTCGCCCGCCGCATGGCGAAGTCGCCGACCATGCTCATGGGCGGATACCCGCTGCAGCGGGCGGCCCACGGGGAGCAACCAGTGTGGATGATGATCACGCTCGCGGCCATGCTCGGGCAGATCGGGCTTCCCGGTGGCGGCGTCCAGATCGATTTCCCCGGCCGCGTCGGCACGGCGCTCGGTATGGCGCCCGCTGTGCCCGGGTTGTCGACCGGGACCAACCCCGTCAAGGATTTCGTCCCGATCAACATGTGGACCGATCTACTCCTCAACCCCGGCAAAACGATCGACTACGATGGCCGCAAGATCACCTACCCGGACATCAAGCTGGTGTACTGGGCTGGCGGCAATCCGTTGCATCATGCCCAGGACGTGAACCGAGTGCTCCGTGCATGGCAGCGGCCGGAGGTCATCATCGTGCACGAATACGCGTGGACGGCGACCACGAAACACGCGGACATCGTCTTGCCGGCCACGACCGTTCTTGAGCGAAACGACATCATGGGGACGAGCCGATTTATCGCGGCGATGCAGCAGGCGGTCCCGCCGGTATTCGAGTCACGAAACGATTTTGACATCTGCGCGGCCCTCGCCGAGCGGCTGGGCGTTGATTCCCAATACACGGAGGGCAAGAATGAGATGGCGTGGCTCCGCCAATTCTACGGCGCCGCCCAGCAACAGATGCAAACGCGCACCAATATGCCGGACCAAGGGAACCAGCCTCAAGCGGTCGCGCTGCCGGACTTTGACACGTTTTGGCGGCAGGGGTATATCGAGTTCCCGGTCACCATGAATGCGGACCGGGTCGTGGCTTACGCGGATTCTCGGGCCGATCCGGCCAATCGCCCGCTCGGCACGCCGTCGGGAAAGATCGAGATCTACTCCCAGACCATCGCGGGGTTTGGCTACGAAGACTGCCCTGGGCATCCCACATGGATTCCGCCCGCGGAATGGCTGGGAAGCTCGCTTGCGGCGTGGTTCCCGCTCCACCTCCTGACACCCCACCCGAAGGATCGGCTGCACTCCCAGTTGGATCAGACGCGCCTGCACCAGCAGTATGAAGTGCGCGGCCGGGAGCCGATCTGGATCAATCCAGCGGACGCTCAGGCCCGCGGGATCGCCGACGGCGACATTGTCCGCGTGTTCAATGACCGCGGCCAGACGCTCGCGGGCGCGGTCGTCACTTCGCGGATCCGGCATGGCGTCGTCGCCATGCGCGAAGGCGGCTGGTACGATCCCTTGAGCCCAGAGGCGATCGGCACGCTCGATCGCCACGGGAGTGTGAACAACGTGACGACGGATGCCCCGAACTCGAAATTGTCCGACGGGAACCCATCCCACACGGCGTTGGTACAGGTCGAGAAGTACGTAGGGGTCCCACCAGCCGTCACCGCGTTCTCGCCACCGCCCGGCGCATAGGGCGGTGCGCCAGGTCGCCGGTCGCAGGCGGGCGGGGAGATGTTGTGGTAGAGCCTCGGACGCGGGGACGCGTCCGGTTGAGTCTACTCGGGAGGTGGAAGCACGCATGATGCACAGGCTCACACGACGCGCGCTGCTGCGCGATACCGGCATGACGATCGGGGGTCTTGCTGCGGCGCCACTGGTGCGCGCGATACAGGCGAGCGCCGCACCACCGGCGGCGCCGGTGACCCGCCTCAGCGTAGCGCACTGGGGCGCGTTCACCGCGGACGTCGCCGGCGGCCGGCTCGTCCGCACGCGGGCGTTCGCCCGCGACCCCGACCCGAACCGCATGGTCACCGTGATGCGGGACGTCTTGTACGCGCCGAACCGCATCAAATCTCCCATGGTCCGGCAGGGCTTCTACCGTGATCGCGGGCGGAGCGACACGACGGGCCGCGGCGTCGAACCGTTTGTCCGCGTGTCGTGGGACCAGGCCCTCGACATCGTGGCGGCGGAACTGCGGCGCGTCAAGAGCCAATATGGCAACCGGGCGATCTACGGTGGCAGCTACGGCTGGCAGAGCGCGGGCAAGTTTCACGGCGCTACCCAGGCGCTCCAGCGCATGCTGGGGATGTTTGGCGGCTACGTGTCGTACGTCAACACCTACAGCGCGCCCGTCCTGCCCGTGATCACGCCGCACGTGCTCGGCGACGCGCGGCCTCTGGCGTCCGCGTGGCCGACGATCGTGCAGCACAGCACGCTGGTCGTCCTCATCGGCACGGATCCACTAATCACGGCCGAGATTCTCTCCGGCGGCGATGGCGCCCACCTCGACAAAGGATGGCTCACCCAGCTTCGCGACAAGAGGACGCCGGTCGTCTCCGTGAACCCGTTGGAGACCGACACGGATCAGTATCTCCGCACCGAGCGGATCGCGATCCGTCCCAACACCGACACGGCGCTGCTCCTCGGCATCGCGCACGCCTTGGTCATGGAGAACCTGCACGACAAGGAGTTTCTGGCGAACTATACGGTCGGGTTCGACCGGTTCGCGGACTACGTCAGCGGCAAGGCCGACGGTCAGCCGAAGTCGCCGGAATGGGCCGCGGCGATCGCGGACGTGCCGGCCGCCACGATCCGGGCGCTGGCGCGTCGCATGGCCCGGTCGCGGACGGCGCTCGTCGGCGGGTTTTCACTGCAGCGGGCCGCGCATGGAGAGCAACCGGTATGGATGATGATCACGCTCGCGGCCATGCTGGGGCAGATCGGACTGCCGGGCGGCGGTGCGCAGATCAACTTCCCGAGCGGGCTCGGCTCACCAGTCGGCAGCGCGCCCCCGCTTCCTGGACTACCGGCGGGGAGCAACCCCGTCAAGGATTTCGTGCCGATCAACATGTGGGTCGACATGCTGCTCAATCCGGGAAAGATGATCGAGTACGACGGGCGCACCGTCACGTACCCCGACATCAAACTGGTCTATTGGGCGGGGGGGAACCCACTGCATCACGCACAGGACACGAACCGCACGCTGCGGGCGTGGCAGCGTCCGGAGGTGACGATCGTGCACGACTACGTTTGGACAGCGACGGCCAAGCACGCCGACATCGTGCTACCCGCGACCACCACGCTCGAGCGCAACGACCTCGTGGGCACCGACAAATTCATCCTCGCGATGCAGCAGGTCGTGCCGCCACTCTTCGAGGCGCGGCACGACTTCGATATCTGCGCTGCCTTGGCCGAGCGGCTCGGGTTCGGCCCGCAGTACACGGAGGGCAAGGACGAGATGGCGTGGCTGCGGCAGTTCTACAGGGCGGCGCAGCAGCAGTGGAACGCCCGCAATGCCGAAGCGCCCGCGCGGCAACAGACCGGCGCCGGCGGCGCCGAGCTCCCCGATTTCGACGTCTTTTGGCAGCGCGGCTACCTCGAGTTTCCCGTGCCCGAGGCGGCGAACCAGGTCGTGGCGTACGCTGGGTTCCGGGCCGACCCCGCCAACCACCCGTTGTCGACCCCATCCGGCAAGATCGAGATCTACTCCGAGACGATCGCCTCGTTCAGGTACGACGACGTGCCGCCGCATCCCGTGTGGGTGCCGCCGCCCGAGTGGCTCAGGAGCCCGCTGGCGACCCGGTTTCCCCTGCACCTGGTCTCGCCGCACCCCCGCGAGCGGCTGCACTCCCAGCTCGATGAAACGGGGTTGCGCCGCACGTACGAGGTCGCTGACCGCGAACCGATCTGGATTCATCCCCAGGACGCCGCCGCCCGGGGGATCGCCAACGGCGACCTCGTGCGCGTGTACAACGACCGCGGGCAGACGCTGGCCGGTGCCGTCGTCACCGCGCGCACACGGCGCGGGGTGGTGGCCATGCACGAGGGCGGATGGTACGATCCTCTCGAATCCGGCCGCCCGGGGACCCTGGACCGCCACGGGAACGTCAACATGCTCACCTCCGATGTCCCGAGTTCGCGCCTGGCCGATGGCAATCCGTCGCACACGGCGCTGGTGGAGGTAGAGAAGTACGTCGGCGTGCCTCCGGCCGTGACGGCGTTTCGGTCGCCGCCAGGAGCGTGACTTCGTGATGACGGCGCACGCACAAGGACGCCCCAACGCGGCCGACAGCGCGTCTTCCCGGGCCGCCATGTACGCGACGCTGTCGGCGATCTTTGCGCGGGAGCTGACCCAGGACGGATGGACGCGCCTCTCTGCCACCGATACGCAGGCGCGGCTGCGGCACGTCGCGGCCGACTGCCGCGTCGAGCGCGAGGCCGGAAGCCTCCTTCGGTCCGTCGCCGCGTCCAGGACGCGAGTCCCGGCCGACGTCGTCGGCGACTTGGCCGTCGAGTACGCGCGGCTGTTCATCGGCCCGGGTCCCGGGTTGGCACCACCGTACGAATCGGCCTATGCAGGCCAGATCCAACGGTTCTACGGAGAAGCGTTTTCCGAGGTCGCCGCGGTACTGCGCGATGAGGGGCTTGAGGTCGGGCGCGAGTTCGGTGCCCCTCCCGACCACGTGGCCGTCGAGCTGGCGATCATGCAGCATCTCGCGGAGCGCAGCCCCACCATCGAAGCCGCGGATGCGGATGCCGCACGGAGCTATCGAAAGCAGCTTGCATTCCTCCAGGGGCACTTGTTGGGCTGGGCACCGCGATGGGCCGAGGATGTGGCGCGCGAAACCGTGTCCGGATTCTACCGAGAGGCGGCGGGGTTGCTCGTGGCGTTTCTGCGGCGCGACGATGCGTGGTTATGTCACGTGATTGCCGGCGCCGAACACGCGGCCAGGTGAGTGTGTGTCCGGACCGGTACCAGCGATCTCGGGGAGTCTATGACGACCGCGGAGGGACTCGAGGAGATGCCGGGTATGTTGCGACGGACGGTGCTGGTTGCGATGGGCGTCGCGGCCTGTCTTGCGGCGCCCGGCTTGGTATGGTCTCGAGGGGGGGCTCTTACCGATGCGCCGCCAGCACCGCTCGGGACGACCCCGTCGATGCGCCTCGCCGCGGCCGCCCCGCCGGCGGTGGGAAAGACCGCGTATGCCGCAGGATCGACGCCACTGAGAAAGGACCCGGGCGGGACAGCGGTCGGGACCGTCACACCCGGGACGCCGCTGTCAGTCACGGAGACACGTGCCTCGGACGTCCACGTGTCCGTCCAGGGCTGGTCATCCGCGGGAAGCAACGCGATCGTGGCGGCGGTCGGGCAGCGCGTGGTGCTTGTCAATGTCACGGCGCCGGACCAGGCTGAGCGGCAGATGGGTTCGCAGACGAAGGACAGTTACGGGACGGTGTGGACGCAAGTGACGGTCACCGGGTGGGTCGCCGCCGGGGCCCTCACGTCCGACCTGCAGGCCGTATGGACGCACGGCCGCCAGGTGTATGAATCCCACTGCAGCACCTGCCACTCTCTCTATGCACCCGAACAGTACACGGCCAACCAGTGGCCGGGAACCCTCCAAAACATGGCCGATCGTGCCGGCCTGAGCGGGGATGATCTGCTGCTGGTCCTGAAGTACCTCCAAACACACGCGAAGGCACAATAGCCAGAGCCGCGATGCGCTGACAGATGGGACGACGCTACCGCGTCTTCTGCGATGTCGAGAGGGCCTCTTCGACCCAGGTGCGCACCGTCATAATCGCCGGGAATCCGAGTGTCGTGACCGCTAGGAGGACCACGTGGCGGATTTCATCAGCGGTGACCCCTGACTGCAGGGCAAGCCTGACGTGTGCGTGCGTGGCTCCCTCTATCTGGCGGCCGATCGCCATGCCGAGCTTGACGAGGGCTCGCGATTTCTCGTCTAACGGGCCAGCGCCGTGGGCGGCGGCGCCGAGGCGATCGTATGCCTCCCATACGGCGGGGTATGCTCGCTTAAACGCTTCGTACGCGGCCGGCAATGTCGTCATCGCATTCCTCCTTCGGGCGCCTGTGCAACTCCGCGCTCCGAACCGCTCTTGTCACGACCTGGGGGATTTCACCGCCGAGGCGTGGGATTCGCTGTACTCTTGCTGACTCAAAAACCTATTCCGCTCGTCGAGGCACCGCACCTGCGCCTGGACTTGGAGTACCGCCCGGGGTGATGTGGGAATGAGTCCCGCGATGACCGCCAAATGACTCACGAGAGTACCGGAGACGTCTGCAGCGGCGATTCCGACGATCTCACGGCGCGGCTGCAGAGCGACGAGTACCCGCCTCCGTCTGCGGGGACCTGATGGGGGGGACGGTGAAGCTCGTGTCGACCTGGCTTCAACACCGGTGAAGTTTCGCGTTCGACGCCAAAGTTCAAGTGTTACAACCGACAGGTGCCCTGCATGACGGACACGGCGATTGCTGACCGCATTCAATTCACGTTCACCGTCATGTTTCATTACCTCTTTCCGATCCTGACGATGGGGTTGGCTCCGCTGATCGTTGTGCTTAAGACGCTGCACCTGACCCGCGGCGAACCGCGGTACGCGGCGGCGGCCCGTTTCTGGACGAAGATCTTCGCGCTCAACTTCGCCGTCGGCGTGATTACCGGTATCCCGATGGAGTTTCAATTTGGGACCAACTGGGCGCAGTTTTCCGCGTTCGCCGGCGGGGTCATCGGGCAGACCCTCGGACTCGAAGGCGTCTTTTCGTTCTTCCTCGAGTCCACATTCCTGGGGATCCTCCTGTTTGGGGAGGGCCGGGTGTCGCCGCGGGCGCACTGGTTGTCGGCCGTGCTGGTCGCCGTGGGCGCGTGGTTGTCGGGGCTGTTCATCACCGCCACGAATGCCTGGATGCAGCATCCGGTGGGGTACCGCATCGCTGCGGACGGGACCGTGCAGTTGGCCAGCCTTGGGGCGCTGCTCGGCAACCCGTTCCTGTGGTGGCAGTACGCCCACGTGATCAACGGCGCCGTCCTGTCCGCCGCGGTGGTGACGGCGTCGGTCGGCGCATACTACCTGCTGGCCGGCCGGCACGTCGAGTTCGGGCGACTGTCCGTCGCGCTCGGGGTCGGGGTCGGCGTGGTGTTCTCGTTGACGCAGCTGTTTCCAACCGGCGACATGAACAGCCGCAACGTGACAGCCTATCAGCCGGTCAAACTCGCCGCGATGGAAGGATTGTTCGCAACACGGTACGGCGCGCCGATCGCGATCATCGGGATGCCGTCGACGACAGAGCATCGGCTGCTAGATCCCGTCTTCGTGCCGGACGCCCTGAGCTTCCTCGCCTATGGCAACCTGCGCGCCGAGGTGAAGGGGCTCAACGACTACCCCCAGACAGAATGGCCGCTCGTACAAATCACCTATTACGCCTACCACATCATGGTCGGACTGGGGACGATCTTGATCGCCGCGCTGCTGCTGGGGGTCGCGCTGTGGTCGCGCGGCGCCCTGTTCACGAGCCGGTGGTTCCTCTGGGTGTTGATGCTCCTGCTGCCCTTTCCCTATATCGCGAATGAAGCCGGCTGGGTCGTGACCGAGGTCGGCCGCCAGCCGTGGCTGATCTACGGGCTGCTGCGGACCGCCGCGGGGGTCTCGCCCACCGTCGAAGCCGGGGAGACGATCTTCACGGTGCTCGGGTTCGCCGGAATGTATGCTCTCCTCGGCGTGCTCGCGGTATTTTTGGCGGTTCTGCTCGTGCTGCGCGGTCCCGACGAGCAAACCGCGCCGTCGGAGGCGGCGCGCTGATGGCCACGTTCTGGTTTATTATTCTGGTCGTGCTGGTCGTGGCGTACGCGATCTTGGACGGATTCGACCTGGGCGTCGGGGCCCTGCACCTGGCGGTTGCGCGCGCGGATGCCGAGCGTCGAACCGCGCTCAACGCGATCGGGCCGGTCTGGGACGCCAATGAGGTATGGCTGCTCGGCTTTGGCGTCGGCGCTTTTTTGGCCTTTCCCCGAGCCTTTGCGGTAGGTTTTAGCGGCTTCTACCTGCCATTGATGATCGTCCTGTGGCTCCTGATGGGGCGCGGCATCGCGCTCGAATTTCGGCACCACATCAGCGACCCGTTATGGCAGGGCGCGTGGGATGTCATTTTCTCCGGCAGCAGCCTGCTACTTGCGCTCTTCTACGGCGTCGCGGTCGGCAACGTGGTGACGGGCGTGCCGATCGGTGCCAACGGGTATTTCCAGGGTCTCTTCGGGTGGATCCTCAACCCGTATGCGCTCGTCATGGGCTTGTTTAGCGTCGCGCTTCTCATGCTCCACGGCGCGTACTATCTGTGCCTGAAAGCCGACGGTCCGGTCTACGAGCGCGCCTCCCGCGCGGCGGAGCCTTTGTGGGCCGCTGTACTGGCCCTGGGGATCGTGCTGACCGCCGTGACATTTGCGTTGCGGCCCGAGTTGCTGGGGAACTATCGGACCCACCCGATCTGGCTGCTCGCGCCGCTTGCCGCGGCATGGTGCGTCATCGTGATGCGGCGGGCTCACCGCCGACGCCGCCACAGCGCGGCCTTCCTGGGGTCGAGCGGGTTCATGGCCGCGCTGCTTGCGGCAACGGCGATCGGCGCCTATCCGTACCTCCTCCGGTCGCAGCCGTTTCCCGAGCGGAGCCTGACAGTAGCCAACGCGGCTGCCTCATCGAGCGGGCTCGTCACCGCGGCGTTTTGGCTGCTTCCCGGCGTCCTACTGATTTTGCTGTACCAGGTGGTCGTGTACCGGGTGTTCGCCGGCAAGGTGCGCATCAACGCCGGCGCACACTACTGATGGCGTCAGCCGCCACCGGGTTGATCGCGATGTCCGCGGCGTGGCAGCCGGGTCACGAGACGATACTCGGCGCGGACCTCGACGAACGCACCTGGACCTGGGTCACCCTGCAGGACGCGGACGCGTATCTGGGGACACCCCATGTCCGTTCGGCGGTTGATCGCGTGATGCGGTATCCATGATGCTTGCGATCTTCCTAGGTCCGTTAGTCTACTCAGAGATGAAGAGTTCGGGCTAACCGCTCAATTTCTGCCAGCGCTTGCGTCAGGGTGAGCTGCCGGTAGTTCACATCGGCGACGAGCAGCCTTGCGCCGAGCGCTCCGTAGCCGGAGACCAGCTCCGGGGTCAGCGGGTTGGCCAAACCCGGCCGAACGGTGAGAAGGATCTCCGCCATCGACCGCCCAGCGCGTGTCACGAACCGCTCAAGGCGGGCGCGCGCCGTGCCGAAGGCATCGGGGTCGAGCCCGAGCGGATGCCAGCCGTCACACACCTCGGCGACCCGGCGCAGCGCCGCATCGCTTTCGCCGCCGCCTAACACCGGAAGGCGTGCACCCTGCCGCGGTTTTGGGGCCATCGCAAACGGCGCGAACTGATACGACGCGCCCGTAAACGAGACCGGATCACCCGACCAGCACGCTTTCAAGACCCGGACGGCTTCGACGGTGCGGCGGCCGCGGTCTCCGAACGCCTGTCCAAGCAGTTCGAACTCCTCGGCCATCCAGCCGGCGCCGATGCCGAGGATCACCCGTCCACCCGAGAGGTAGTCGAGCGTGCCGGCGGTCTTCGCGACGGCCAGGGGCGGGCGCATGGGCAGCACGAGCACCGATGTGCCCAGCAGGACTCGCCGTGTGACGGCGGCCGCCCAGGTGAGTGCCGTGAACGCGTCGAGGTACGGAATGCTCGGATCCCACGGCGGCCGCCGGCTGGCCGTGTACGGGTACGGGCTCTGAATCGTAAGCGGCATCGCGATGTGGTCCGTGACCCAGACCGACGTGTAGCCGAGTGCCTCTGCTCGGGTCGCGACGGCGGTGAGCGCGTCGGGTGCCGCGAGCGGGCCCGCAGTCGGCAACGTGACACCGTAGTCCACGCCGGCCTCCAAGAGCGAAACATCGTGGGAGCCTGTTGTTGCCTGCTCCTACGTCGTTCGCCGCTTTGCACCGCTTCCCTTGGCGGTTGTCCGCACCTCGGACTCGTGGCCACACGCTGCTCGAACGCGCGCTGTGGTGCGAATTGGGTACGTCGAGTTCGGCATGGGTTCCGGCGCCGGCGTGACGAGACCCGCATGAGCGAGGCAACGAACCGGGAGGACACGGATGTGTGGCGTGTCCGACACCCACGGTGTGATGCGCCTCACAGCGACACCGCCTGTGGGGAGTTACGATGCGGTGGCAATCTATCACCTGAAGCGGGGGTGCGTCATGTGGCCGGATAGTTTTGGTCCTGGATGGATCTGGGGCGTCCTATCTGTCGCCGGAGTCGTAGCAATCCTAACCGCGCTGGTTCGCATGGCCACGAGCGTTCAGGCGGCGGCCAAGGTGGATTATATTCAGGCCGTATGGCATCAGTATGAGATCGGCGATCTGACGCGCCCGGAGTTCGAGCGCTTGAAGAGGGCTCGCCCCACGCAGGGGCCGTAAGCTTTCAGAGACGGACGATAACGTATGTCCGCAGTACCTGACCGCCTGATCCCGGGCTGTGATCCCCAGCCGCCACGCGCCCGGCGGGAGTTGGAGTCCGAGTAAAAGTGACCGGGTCCCTCTTGGAAGACCGGCAGTAGGGTCGGCGGGCTCGTGCGGCCGCTGACCGCGATTTGCATCCCGCCGCGGGCGTTCACGGTTCGACAGGGGCCGCGCCATTCTTCGGCTAACTCCTGGACCGTGCCGCCCACATGGCCTGCCCGAGTTCGCCGCACGCGCAGGTCCCGGAAGGAGATATGCCGCTAGCAGGGGACGCGGGAACGCGCGGGGCACTACGTGAGCGCGCCCTTCCGACCGCCGGCCCTCTCGCGTTCACGATCGGAAACTGGTTCACGTGGACCGCGGTCGGTATCGGGTTCCCAGGCGTCGGGATCTCCCTCGTGGCGGTGGCCCGCTTGCTGGCGCGTGGCGCTTGGGAAGCACCTCCCGTTTTGGCGAGCACGCACATAGCGACACTCGGCTGGGTCACCATGACGATCATCGGCGCGGCGGCCCAGATGGCGCCCGCGCTGCTCGGCGCTCGGGTTCGGGGAGAAGCGACGCTGCCGTACCTGTACGGGGTGTTCACCGTGAGCGCGGCGTTACTCGTCGTCGGGTTCCTTGGGGGCCGGTTCGTTCTCGCCGCGGTTGGGGGAGCCGGGGTCGCCCTGGCGTCGCTGTGGTTTGTGGCGTTGATGCTTTGGACCGCGCGGGCGGCGCGGTCGAGACCGGCGTCGATGCCGCTCCATCTGCCGGTCGCGTTTGTCTGCCTTGGTCTCGTCACGCTCTGGGGTACCATGCTCGCCGCGAACCTGAGCCTCGGGTTTTGGCCGGGTCTCCTGGTGGGACACCGTGGACTCGTCGTGCATCTGGCTCTCGGCCTCGGAGGCTGGTTCGGCCTGATGGTTGTGGGGACGTTCTACCGCCTGGTACCCTTGATCCACGGCGCCAGGGTGGCCAGCCGGTCGAGAGGCCTGGCGGTTCTGCTGCTCGCAGGATGGGCGATTGTCTCGACGTTTGGCGGAGTGGCGGGGAGACTCGACTGGTCGCTTCGCGTCGCGGCGCTCTCCGCAGCGGCTGCATTGGTGCTCCTCGCTGTGGAGGTCGGGCACGTGCTTCAGCATCGCCGTAGTCGAGCACCCGATCTGAACGTGCGCCACTGGTACGCCGTCCTGGGCTACTCGATCGTTCTGGCAGGCGTCGCCGTGGCCTGGAGCCTGGGGGCGGTGCGCAGCGGGCCGCCCGATCGGCTGGGCGAATGTGTCGCCGTCCTGTTTCTCCTGGGGTGGGTCACCCAGGCGGTGATCGGGCAACTGTACAAGATCGCGCCCTTTCTGATGTGGTACTATCGCTCGACGATCCCGGACGTGCCGGCGATTTCCCGGAGACCGGATCTGTACTCCCCGCCGGTAGGCAGCGGCGTGTTCTGGGCGAGCAACACCGGGGTGGTCCTGATGACCATCGGTATTTGGGAACGTGCCGCGACGATAGCGGAGGCCGGCGCCGTTGCGATCGCGCTTTCGGCGTTCGGCTTGGCCTATATGCTCGCCTATCGGTGGATCCCTCCTGTGTTGTCGGGCCGGCTCGCATTCGAGTGGCGATGGCGTATCTCGTGACAGGGTGGCACGTCATTGCTGAGGCGCAACGACCATGGCCCTCTCGCGTGTTATCATGTTATGAATGCACGGCTCGTGGAGTCGCGGGACCCCGTCTGGGGCGATGATGGAGAGATATTCCCCAGCGTCTGAGGCCGAGAACCGGGGATCGTGACGGTGCAGGCGGGCAAGACCGAGGTCTTCCGGATATTGGCTCAGAGTCTTAATCGCGCGGCCACGCTCCGCGAGGCGCTCGATGGCGCGTTGCCGCGAATTGTTGAACTGGCTGGAGCCGAGGCCGGGTGGATCTTTCTGCGCGATGGGGAGACAGATGATTTCTTGCTGGCCGCCGACGTGAATCTACCGGTGCCGCTACTGATGGGCGGCAAGCACCGGATGACGGGAGAGTGCCGATGTCTTCAGATGCTGCAGGACGGTCAGCTTACCCAGGCGGTCAACGTTGTGGAGTGCCGCCGGCTTGAGCAGGCGCTTCCAGCCTCGCCGCAGAGGCACCGGCATGCCAGCGTTCCGCTGCGCTCTCACGCGGGCGACGTGATCGGTCTTTTGAACCTCTTGCTTCCGGCAGGCGGGTCGCTGGGCCGCGCGGACCTGGATGTGCTCGAAGCGCTGGGTCATGAGGTCGCGGTTGCGGTCCAGCGCGTGCAGCTGTTTGAGGAGGCGCGCCACAGAGAAGCGCGCATGCGGCAGCTCACGCAACGTCTCCTGACCGCCCAAGAAGATGAGCGCCGCCGGATTGCGCAGGACCTCCACGATCACGCGGGGCAGGTGATGTCTGCGCTCAGCATGCAACTCAGACATCTGCGCGCGCACCTGGGTGAAGCAGAACGCGCCAGGATTGCCTCGGAACTCGATCGGTTCGGTACGATGACCGATCAGGGCCTCGAGGAGATTCACAAGCTCGTGTATGATTTGCGGCCACCGGTGCTTGACGAGTACGGTCTCGTTGCAGCCGTGCGCGCGTACGTCCACAGTCACCTGCAACCGGCCGGGATGCACGTGGAGCTTAAGACCGCCGGGACCGAAAGCCGGTGTTCGCGGGACGTCGAAACGGCGGCCTATCGGATTATCCAGGAAGCCACGACCAACGCGCTTCGCCACGCCGAGGCGACGCGGTTGGAGATCCGTATCGACCAGCGCCAAGATTCGGTGACGGTCGCGGTCCGCGACAATGGGATTGGGTTCGACACGAAAGCGGCACCAACGAGAGCTACGCTTGGGCTCGACGGAATGCGCGAACGAGCCGAGCTGGTAAGCGGTACGTTCCAGCTGATCTCGGCGCCTGGTCAGGGGACGACGATTGTGGCACGATTGCCGTTTCCGCCACAGCGACGCCGCCGCAACGAGCGCTAACAACTAAGGCCTGGGACCCGATGGCACGATGGCCCACGCGCGACCGCGCCAGACTACGCGCGAGATTTGCGGTGGGAACTGGCGCGACGCGGCTGCGGAAGCGGTGCCAGGTGCGTGACGTTGATACCGCGTTCCACGAGGGTTTGCACGACATGCAGTGGGTACGGCGCCCCGACGCGGACGACTATCCATTGGACGTTGTGCATACGATGCGTAGCGAGGCTGAGGATGGCCGCGTCGCACGCGTGCACGGTGTTAACGATGTCTGCGAGCGCGGAAGCGGTCTCGTTCTGGCGGATCGTCAAGCGCGTCCCGCCGCTACGCAGTCCCATGATTCTGATGAAAGCCTCGAGCACGTCGCTCTCCGTAATGATGCCGGCGAGGACCCCGTCCTCCATCACGGGAAGGCCCCCGATCTTGCGCTCGCGCATCAACACGGCCGTTTGCTCGATGGTGGTATCCGGGGCGACCGTGAGCGGGTTGGGCGTCATGATGTCGCCGACGCACGTCGAGTCGGTGGCACCCGTCGTCGACCGCGCCGCAGACCGTGGCGCGAACAGGGGTGATGTGCGCGCCAGGTCGGTCCACGTCACAATCCCGTCGAGTCGCGTCCCGTCGAGAACGGGCAGGCGGCGGATACGCTTCCTTTGCATGAGACGCGCGGCGCCTGCGATACGTGCGTCGCGTGCGATGGTGACCACGGCGGCGGTCATGAAATCTCGTACGAGCATCGGAAATCGCCTCTTCCCGCCACTGTAGCAACCTCCGAGATGTTTGCTATCGGGTCCGCAGAGTATTCTTCAGGGGCTTGCGTCGGCGCCTCTCTCGCAGTGACAGCGGATCGGCCGCGTCGCGCCCGCCAAAGGAACCGGGCGCCCTCCCACTCGAATGTCGGATGCATCGGAGCACGGTGTGGCAAGCCCGCGTCGCTGTCGCGGTCTCGCGACTACGTGCTGCGACGTCATGCGATCATGGGAGAGGCGTCTTCGAGGAGACCGTGCCGCCAACGATACCGTCAGACAGGTGGGAGGGACTGCTGTCACGTTCAGCGCTGTTCCAAGGCCTTGTGCGGGCAGACGTCCAAGCCGTGCTGGAGCGCGCCAAACGCGTACATCTCGAGCGTCGTACGCTGCTCTTTCGACAGGGCAACCGCGCCGCCGGCGTGTACGTCCTCGTGCGTGGCAAGGTCAAGCTCACCCAGGTGCACCCCGATGGCCAAGAAGTGATTGTCCGGATCATCGGGCCCGGTGAGGTCTGCGGGGCGGTCGCGGCGGTTGGCGATGCGACCTATCCCGTGTCGGCAGAGGCGGTACAGACGAGCGAAGCCCTCGCGTGGGACGGCGAGACCGTCGCGCGGTTGCTTCTCGAGTACCCGGTCGTCGCGCTCAATACGGTCCGGATTCTCGTCGCCCGGGTGCATGAACTCCAGGACCGCCTGTCCGAGCTCGTCGCCGAAAGGGTGGAGCAGCGTCTTGCCCAGGCGCTGCTGCGCTTGGTAGACAAGGCGGGTGCCAGGGTGGAAGGCGGCATCCTCATCGACATGCCCTTGTCGCGACGCGACCTAGCCGAGCTGACAGGTACGACCCTCTACACGGCGAGCCGTATCCTCAGTGGGTGGGAGTCCCAGGGGTTGATCACGGCCGATCGGCAACGCGTGGTCGTGCGAGACCCGCACGGCCTCGTCAGCATCGTGGAGCGCAACGCGGCCCGCGGGCGAGACAGGAGCCGTTGAACGCTTCCTCAGCGACTATTGCGCTGGAGCAAAGACAGCGTCGGGGCAATCGGATACGGTCCTCGTGGGGAGCGATGTCACCCACTTCGCCCTTGATTCACACGACCGTCGCCGAGTTGGTGACGCGCTGGCCGCGAACCGTGCGAGTGTTCGTCAGGCGCCGCATGTCGTGCGTGGGATGCGCGATCAATCGGTTCGAGTCGGTCGCGGACGTGGCAGCAGTGTACCGCGTACCGCTCGATACGTTCGTAAAGGAGCTCCGGCGTGCGATCACGGCCCGAAAGACAACACGCCTCACTCGAGTCCGAAATCGCCGGCGGCAGGGATAAGCCGGTGACGACCGCGGACGAGGTCAGCGATGTCCTGCGCCTCGTGGACGATCCCGAACTCGGCATGAATATCGTGGACTTGGGCCTGGTCTACGGCGTCGAGGTCGCGGACGGCGGAGAGGTGAGCGTCACGATGACCATGACAACACCCGCCTGTCCGCTGGGCGATTACCTGAAGCGCGCGATCGAGGCGGCCGTTCGCCAGCGCTTTCCAGAAGTTCGTGCCGTCGCGGTCGATATCGTGTGGGAGCCGCGGTGGGAACCCGCGATGATGTCGGATCTGGCAAAGGTGTCTCTTGGATGGCTCGCGTGAGCCGGCGGCCACAGCAGGTAGAAGGCCGGTAGGCGATGCACGCTCGGGAGATCGCACCCTGAGACCATGGGGAGAAGGAGTCCGTGATTATGCGGCCACGGCGATCGCAGCCCATGGGGGGAGAGGAGCGACGTCATGAGTAGCGTTGGAGAGGCGTTCCGGCGCCACCACCAGGCGCTTGCACGGGAGCTCGAGGAGCGTACAGACGCGATCACATCGGGTGCCCCAGGCGCGGACCCCGTTGATCTCGCGGTGTTCCTCAGGCGCGAACTCCTCGCGCACGCGGCCGGGGAGGAGCGACACCTGTATCCGGCCGTGGAGCCGCTTCTCAAGGCCCACGGGATGGCCACGGCGACCATGCGGGTCGATCATCGGTTTCTCGAGGACTACACCGCGAAGATCGAGGACCTGGCCGGGTGTCTGCGGGCAGCGTCCGCTGACCAGCGCCCGGCGCTCGAGCGTGAGCTCGGCCGCCTGATGCTCCGGCTGCAGGCCTTGTTCTGCGTACACCTGGCCAAAGAGGAGCAGGTGTACCTGCCTTTGTTCGAGCAGTACGTGCCTGCGGCGGCGCAGCAACGGGTCCTGGAGCAGATGCACGAACCTCCCATACAACCGGGATCTCCTGCCGCAGACGTGCTGGATGTCCGGGAGGTTCCGCCGTCCCGGCGTCACCCACTAATTCTTGGGACCTTTGGCGCGCTGGCGCCGGGGCAGGCGTTCACGCTCGTGAACGACTACGATCCCAAACCCCTCTACTACCAGTTCCAGGCGGATCTGACCGGACAATTCAGCTGGGAGTACCTGGAGCGGGGTCCCGAAGTCTGGCAGGTCAGGATCGCGCGGGTGTCCGGCGTGTGACCGGCCGGCGCGCCGGAGTCGCCGTGACCGCATTTCTCGCCTCGTATCGCGCGGCAGCATCTTTCGCCCGCGGCCGCTTTACCACCGTCCCGGTAGGACAAACACCTCGGGTCCGCGTGCTGTTGGTGTGTCTGGAGCCCGGCCAGTTCATCCCGGTCCACCATCCGAGCGTGGACCTCGCGATCGTGATCTTGGAGGGCGAAGGCCGGCTCGTTGCGGGCGAGCGGGAAGAGCAGGTTGGTCCGGGCGCCGTTGCCGTGGTGCCTGGCGACCAGGCACGCGGGGTGCTCGCCACGACCCGGATGACGGCGCTGACGTTCGTCACGCCGCCGCCGACAGATACCGATCACGCGGAGGTCACGGAAGGATTGCGCCGCGGCCGGTGGCGGTAGCCCGGAGCGGACCGCCGCTCCATGCTGGGTTCGGCGTCGGGCGCCCCGGCCGTCTTGCGCTCATGGCCCTGGGCGTTGTGGCGCTGCTGGCCGGCCTGTGGGCCGGCCTGGAGCGCATCGGCTGGCTCCTGCCATTCCCAGGCCCCATATTGCTCGCGGCTCACGGGCCTCTTATGGTGTCGGGGTTTCTCGGTACGCTCATCAGCGTCGAACGCGCGGTCGCGATCCGGGAGCCCTGGGCATTCGCCGCGCCGCTTCTGAGTGGGCTCGGGGCCCTGGCCCTTGTGGCCGACACGCCGGCTCCGGTCGGCCCAGCTCTTATCACCCTCGGGAGCCTCGGCCTCGTTTGCATCTTCGGCCGGATTGTGCAGCGGCAACTCACGTGGTTCACGGGCATCATGACGGTGGCGGTGCTCACGTGGCTCGGAGCTAATATCGCGTGGCTCGCGGGCGCCGCCGTCCCGTTTCTCGTGTCGAGCCTGACAGGTTTCCTCGTGCTCACGGTCGTGGGCGAACGGCTCGAGCTCAGCCGCGTGGCAGGCGGCACGCGGTTCCGGCAGGTCGCCATCATTGCGATCGTGTGCGTTTATGTCGCGGCTATCGTACTGGCCGGTTTCTCTCGCCAGGCCGGGCAAGCAATCGCCGGCCTCACCATGGTCGGGCTGGCCGCCTGGCTGTGGCGGTACGATATCGCACGGTATACGGTTCGGAGGGCCGGGCTGCCGCGGTTCATCGGGCTCAGTCTTCTGGCCGGATATGTCTGGCTCGGAATCGGCGGCGTTCTGTGGCTGGTATCCGGGGACGCGGTCGCGGGCCCGCGGTACGACGCGATGCTGCACACGGTGTTCCTCGGGTTCGTATTCTCGGTGGTCTTCGCGCACGCTCCGATCATCTTCCCCGCGGTCCTGGGCGGCGCCGTCCCGTATCGGGCGTGGTGCTACAGCCATGTCGGGCTGCTCAATTTCTCGCTCGTTGTGCGCCTGCTGGGAGATTTCGGCGGGTGGGACCGGGTGCGGGCCTGGGGTGGGTTGGCCGGGGCCGTCGCGATCGTGCTGTTCCTGTTCAACTCGACCTCGTCGGCCTTCGCGGTCCAACGTCAAACTGCTCGGCCGGCCGCCACACTGGGCGATGTTAACCCGCGGAAGAACGTCCCCGCGCGAGCGGCGGCCCGAACCAAGCCATCCGTGGAGCACGAGCAGTGATGGGCTGGTACATCGCCGCAGTCTCGGTCCACATCCTCGCCGCCTGCATTTGGATTGGCGGTATGGTGTTTCTCGCGGCGGTTCTCCTCCCGGCGCTACGGCAGCCCGACTATCGTGGCGTGGCGCTTCCGCTGATCCGGGCTACGGCCATCCGGTTCCGGTGGGTTGGGTGGGCCGCGCTGCTCACGCTCGCAATCACGGGGAGCGCAAACCTGATGGTTCGCGGATACGGTTGGCGGCAGGTGCAGGACGGTGAGATGTGGCGCGGATGGTTTGGCCACGTGCTGGCCCTGAAACTTATGCTCGTGCTTGCCGTTGTCCTGATCAGCGCGTGGCACGACATCTCGGCGAGCCGCCAGGCACACCTGGCACTCGGTGACGTGGATCCCGCCCAACTCCGCCGCTACCGGCGGCGAGCCGCCTGGGTCGGTCGGATCGTGCTGGTGCTCTCAATCGCCATCCTCGCCTTGGGGGTCACGCTGGTCCGCGGCGCTCCGTAGCCCCCTACGCGTCCGTGACGCCGCTCTACGATCTCCATGATGGGGCGGCGGGCGTGATCGGGTACGCTGCGGGCCGCCGCTTTCCGGTAGCCTTCTCGGCTTCAACGACGCCGCTGTTGACCGCCCACGTGACCGCGGAGGCGGAAGGCGGCCGGTGCGGCGGCGTTGTCGCTGAGCCTCGACGCGACGGCGAAGCGAGGCACGAATCAGCGGGTAATCGTGCCCGACCGGACGATAACGCGCATTGTCTGGCAGTACGGCGTGACGGGTGTCCCGGGGCGCGAGCCGGGATATCTCCGGAATCCCGATGGCGTGGACATCAAACCGGCGGCATTTGGCCGGTGAGCCTTCGCCCGCATCGCCGGGATAAGTGCCGGGATAAGTACTTTCCGGTGCAATAGTCCATCGCCCATGTTAGAGCGCGTATGGGCTGTCGCTGCGCAAACGTGGCACTTCGCACGATTTCAGTTCGCCCAGTCTTGACGCGAGATCTGTATTGTGGTGCACAGTCAGTCTTGACACAAGATCTGTATTGTGGTACGCATTACAGTAATGACGACGGGGCGCCGTGGATGGATTCGCGATCTGGTTCTGGCCGCGGAGCACATGCTCTGGGGCAGCCTCGTCGCCGTGTATCGGAAGTGCGGCAAGCCCACCTGCCATTGCGCGACCGGCGAGAAGCACGGCCCTGTCTGGTACCTGTCCCAACATGCGCAGGGCCGCACCCATATGCGCTTTGTCCCCCCCGAGCACCTGGATGCCGTCCGGCGCGGCGTCGAGGCCTTTCAACAGTATCGCGAGCTCGGGCACCAGGTGGCCGCCACGAATCTCGAGCGCGTGCTGGGGCCGCAGCGCCGGCGGCGGTCGAAGCGATGATTCGCCGCTACGGCGGACAGCGGAGCCTGTTCGAGGCGGCGCTCGGCGCCGACACCATCGAGCTGCTGCTCGACCCGACGTTACGACGACTCGATGCGATCTTGGCGGACGAGCAGTTGGTCAACGCGGTGTTCGAGCGCCAGGCCGGGCGCTTTCCGCACAGTCGAGACCGCGGACGGCCGGGCACACCGGCGGATGTCATCCTGCGGCTGCTGGTGCTGCAGCGCGTGCGCGGCTGGACGTTCGACGAGACCGAGCGCGAGGTCCGGGCGAGCTTGGTGTATCGGTGGGTGACGCGCATCTACTTGGGCCCGGTGCCAGATGCGAAAACCCTGGTGCGGCAGTCTCTCGTGCTCGGGGATGCTGGAGTGCGGGCACTCCATGAGCGCGTCGTCGAGGTCGCCCGCACCGAGCTCAAGGTCCAGGGTCGGCGGGCACGGGTCGACACAACCGTCGTGGAAACGAACGTCCACTATCCGACGGATGCGACATTGCTGCTGGATGGGCTCCGCGTACTGACGCGGACCGCGCACCGGGTGGCCGCGGTGACCGGCAATGCGGTGTTGCGGATCCACGATCGCCTGCGAGCGGCCAATCGGCGCGTCCGAGAGATCGGCCGCGCCAGTCGCGGCATCGCGCAGCATGGACGTGAGCGCCTGCAGGCTGGCTACCGCCGGTTACTGGCCCTCACGCGTGCAACACTCCGTGATGCCCGCCGCGTCCAGGAAGCGCTCGTGCAGGCGCCCCAACCGCCTGTCCGCGCGGCGATTTGGCGCGCGGTGCTCCGTGCCCGGGACCTGCTGGAGACCTTTATGCCGCGCGTCGAGCGGGTCATCGCGCAGACGCGCGCCCGGGTGTTCGGTGGCAACACGCACTATCCAGAGAAGCTGCTCAGCCTCTTCGAGCCGCATACGGAAGCGATTCGGAAAGGCAAGGCCGCCAAACCCGCGGAGTTCGGCCATCTCGTGAAGATCCAAGAAGCGGAGCACGGTGTGGTCGTCGATTACGAGGTGTACGAACATCGGCCGGCAGACACGATCCTCGTGGCCCCGACGATCGACCGCCACAAGCACGTCTTCGGTCGGGCGCCCTATCTGCTGGCGGCCGATGCCGGATTCTGGTCGGGGAAGAACCGCACGCTTGCCGAGGAGGCCGGCGTAAAGCGCGTCTGCGTGCCGGCGACCGGGCGGCCGTCCGCCGCGCAACGCGAGCGCCAGCACCAACGATGGTTCCGCCGCGGCCAACGCTGGCGCACCGGATCAGAAGGACGCATCAGCCTCCTCAAACGTCGAGACGGCTTGAGTCGGTGCCGCTATCGGCAATTTACTGGCAGTCAACGGTGGACCGGTTGGGGCGTCCTCGCGCACAACCTCCGTCTGCTGCTCACCCGGCCCGACCAACCGTCGCCCGCTCGGTAACTCCGCCTCACCCGCTCTCTCCCCGCACACCAGGAAACTGCACCGTCACGCATCAAATTCGACGAACGGGTTTTTGCACCGGAAAGTAAGTAGGGAACCTAACGGAATCGGGTCGCGGCGGATCAACGCCCCGGAAGCCGCAACGCTTACGCTGCCCGCTGAGGGCCGATCGTTTGGGAAGGTATGCACAGGCCCCGACCTTACGTTGGCGCATCAACACAGCCGTTTGCTCGGAGGTGGTACCCGGGACGACGGGGCCACAAAATCCGGCTGCCGCCCGATGTCCGCGGGCCCGAAGAAGGCGCATCATGTGGCCATGGCGGGATCGAACGCCACGAGGTGAGCCATGATGTACGGCTATGGATACGGCCCCGGATGGGGATGGGCGCCCGGTGCATGGATCATGATGATCGTCTTCTGGGGTCTTCTCGTCGTCGGCGTCGCGGCCCTCGTGCGCGTGGCCGGAGCACGGCATGCGGCAAGCGAGCCGCCGAGGGAGACGGCCCTGGACATTCTCAAACGCCGGTACGCGCACGGCGATCTGACGGCGGACCAATTCGAGGATATGAAGAAGCGCATCGCGTAAGCGGCGTGCGGCTCTATTGCGTCATGACCGGCAAAGGGGGAGAACGATGAAAGCCCAAACGCCATGCGATCGGTGCGGCCTTCGTGCGGTTCGACATGAACTGGAGCGAAACGGCGTGATCGTGCGTTTTTGCGACGGCTGCTATTGGGGCGAAGTCGAGGGTGGTGGCTCGCCGCGCAGGAGCGGTGGCGAAACGAAGCCTGCCGCGCCTCCTCGGACGCCGTAGCGGGGCCCTGCACGGCGCGTGCTGGGTGCGCAAAGAATGGACCGCCGCCTCCCCATCCAGCAATGGCCAGGCGATGTAGAGGACTACGCTCGTTACCGCGCCGGCCGCGGTGGCGGGACGCATCGGGCTCGGCCGAAGTCAACCGTACCTGTCTCAGGCCGCGCGTTGACGCCGCAGGCGCTCGAACTCCTCGTGCGTGAGGTCACCTTCCTCATAGCGGTGCCAGAGGTCGTCCGGGGGCATCTCGGATGTTGCGCGCGATGCCAGCCCCACTACCCATAGAAGCCACGCTACCATGAGCGCGACCCAGGTCGCCACCGCGATAACGCCCCACGGCCAGCCAGGACCAAACATGCTCGGCCACATGCACCTTCACCCCCTTTCACTCTTCATGTTGGGCGTGGCGAGCCGGCACGGCCATAGGGCAGACACTGTATTTGCCGCTGATGCATGCTACAAGCGGTGGACGGAGCCTGGCACCAGCGGCGGTCGCGCTAGGCCACGGCGCCGGCGAGATCAGGCGCGCGTCCGATTCCCGATCGGGGCCGTGTGCCCTATCGTCCTGACTGGACCGGCCGTACCGGCTGGCGCCGCCGTGTTCCCGATGGGAGGGACATGCCGTGGAAAGGGCGACAGTCGACCCGGCGCCGGGTTCGCTGGTGTTGCTGTGGATCGCGGGGTGGCTGTTCACGATTGGGTTCCTTCACCTCGCCTTTTGGAAGGCCGTGCTGGCCATCGTGCTGTGGCCCTACTACCTCGGCCTGGCCTTCAGCCGGTTGGGCCACTGAACGCGCGAACGTAGGTCCACACCCCGGCGCCAGCCGGGTGCCGACATCCGTTCGGCGCCCGATGGCGCCGGGGGACGCGGATTGAGTACCTT
>JAJPJL010000142.1 GCA_021324255.1 Bacillota bacterium | reverse complement strand
GGCGGCGTCAAGGAAAAGGTCATCGCGGCGCATCGAGCCGGGATCAAGACGGTGATCCTGCCGAAGGAAAACGAAAAGGATCTCTTCGAGATCCCCGCCAACGTCCGCAAGAAGTTGCGGTTCGTGTTCGTGGAACACATGGACGAGGTGCTCAGCGAGGCGCTCGGTGAGGCCATGGGCCTGCCGATGCTGACGCCGCCGGCGACGAGCACGGTTCCGCGGACGCAGCCGTCGATCCAGGCGTAGCCACAGGCTCCGAACCGGGGAACAGCGAGGGAGTCGTGCGGCCGGGGGACCGGCGCGCGACTCGCTCGCGTGTTGTTCGACCCCGGGCGCTGCGATCGGGGAGCCGGCCCGGCGAGTTACCCCGCGGAGGCCGGCATCGTCACGCGCGCCCGCGCGTGCCCGAGGCGCGCCAGCAGCGCGCCCCGCGGCGCGACATCGACCACGGCGCCCTGGCGGAGCGCGATCGCCACGCCGCCCGCCGGCACGACGCGCGTTCCCGGCAGCACCGAGCCGGTCAGGTTGAGCGGGTCCGCGGCGCCGATGACGACGGTCTCACCGTCCTCGGGACCGCGGCGCACCGCCCGCAACGCCTCCACGGCCTCGGGCAACGCGAACTGTTCCCCGGCGAACCCGGCGACGAAGCGCCCGCCGCGGATGCGTCCCTGCGCTTCCCACCGCCGGTAGCGATCGAGCAGGCTGCGCCACGGCGGGGCGCAGCGCTCGCGGAGCGCGAGCTCCCGGAACACGACGCCGTAGCGGCGCAGCAGCTGCCCGGCGAGCGCGTCCGCCCTGGCGTCGGCGTCCAGCGGCTCCGCCCCGATGTCCCAGAGCGCCCACCGTCCCGCGGGAAGACCGCCCGCCGCCGCCCGCGCGCTCACCAGCGTGAGGGGCCGGCGGGCGCGACGCGCGCGCGAGGAGGCAGTGACGCGACGCCGCAGGCCGGCGAGCCCGTCGCCGGTGACGAGACCCGCCGCCACGAGTTCCCACAGCGCGGCCTCGACCTCGGCCGGCATCCGCCGCACCGCCCGCGCGATGTCCGGCAGGAACGACGCGCCGCGCACGCGGAGGTGACGGACGACATCGGCCGCCGCGTGACTCAGGCGCGCCGTGGCCTCGTCCGGACGCCGCTCCAGAAACACCGGCAGGTCGTCCCGCAGCAGGAGCGTGATCGGCACCGCGGCGGAGAGCGCGGCGCGCGGCCGGCGTCCCGTGACGGCAGCGGCCGGCTCGTGGTCATCGGCCGGGTGCCCGGGGACGATCCGGCCCCAGGTCACCGTCCCGCCGAGGCACAGCGCGTCCAGGTCGGCCGGGCTGTACTCGCGGATGCGCGCGGGCAGGATCTGATCCTCCCACGCGCGCGCCGGGGCTTCCGTGCCCTGCAGGAGGCCCACCACCTCCGCGACGCCGTCGCGGCCGTGCAGCTGCGTGCCCGGATACACGTGCTGCCAGCGCAGCAGAAACCGGACAAACACGGCCGGCGATACGGGTTCGATCTCGCGGCGCAGGCGGCCGAGCGTGAGCCGATGGATGCGCGCGAGCAGGCGGCGTTCGCACCACTCGGTGGCCTCGCCGTCCGCGGCAAACCGCCCGCGGAGGACGGTCCCGGCTCCCTCCAGCGCGGCGAGCGCGGCGTCGACCCGCGGCTCCGGGAGCCCGATACGGGCGCTCAGCGCCGCGGCGGTCGTCGGCCCGGTACACTGGACCCACCCGTGCACGATGTCCCGGATCGCGTCACTCTGTCCGACCTCGTCGCCGGCGCCTGCCGCCGCGCCTCCGGACGCCGGCGGCTCGAAGCGGACGCCCGGCACCGCCGCCGCGACGAGCGTGGTCCGCTCGGCCGCCACGTACGCGCTGCGTGCCGCGCCGGACTGGTCATGCCAGCGGGCGAGCGTGGCGCGGCCGGCGGCGATCAGGCTCGCGGCCAGGGCGGCACCGCCGGACCGCGCGGCCCAGGACGCGTCCTCGACCGGCAGGAGACCGACGGTGAGCAGCTGGTCGTGCAGGTCGTCCGCGTCGCGGACGTCCGGCCATGCCTGCGCGCGCACCTCGGCGATGGCCGCGGGATCGAGCGCGCCCGCGCTCCGGGCGAGGTCGGGATCGGCGCGGCGCATCGACACGGCCCGGGCGCGGCGCTCTTCCAACGGCGCGTCGTCGAGAAACGCGTAGGGGTTGGCGTGCAGGATCTCCTGCGCGATCGGGGACGGGGCTGGCGTGTCGATGGCCACGGTCCGGATCCGGCCCGCCTCCACGCCGGCCAGCACCCCGCGGAGCCCGTCGAGGTCCATCGCCTCGTAGAGGCAGTTCCGCACCGTCTCCGTGACCAGCGGATGGTCCGGCGGCGTGATCGGCCCCATGTGGTTGTCCTGGCACCCCACCTGCTCCGGGAACACCGCGGCCAGCAGGTCCTCGGCGCGCATCCGCTGGATGGGCATCGGGACGCGCCGGCCGCCGGTATGCCGGAGGAGCGCCAGGGCGCGCGTGGCGTTCCAACGCCAGCGCGTCGTAAACAGCGGGGTCGCGAGCATGGCCTGCACGAGATCGGCCTCGGCCGTCTGGGTGCGGACAAACGCGAAGAGCGTGGCGAGCGGGAAGCTGTGCTGCTGGCCCAACGACAGCACGATCCCGTCGTCCGTCGCCGCGGCCTGGAGCTCGAAGTCGAACGTGAGGCAAAACCGCTTGCGCAGCGCGAGCCCCCAGGCCCGGTTGATGCGCGCGCCGAACGGCGCGTGCAGGATGATTTGCATGCCGCCCGCTTCGTCGAAGAACCGCTCGGCGACGATCGTGCGCTGGGACGGAACACATCCCAGCGCGGCCACCGTTTCGGCCGCGTACTGCACCGCCTGGGCCGCGCCCTCGGCATCCACGCCGGTCTCGGCCTCGAGCCACGCCCGCGCGCCCGCGGGGTCGGCAAGCCGCGCGGCGAGG
>JAJPJL010000013.1 GCA_021324255.1 Bacillota bacterium | reverse complement strand
TGGCCGACCGGCTCGACGCCGCCGCGGTCGAGCGGCTTCACGCCGCCATCGTGGAGACGCTGTCCCGCGCCGTGGATACCCACCGGCGCGAGTTCGGCGGCGCGCTGCCGATGAAGGAGCCCCGGCACCTGCTCGCCGTCCACCGCCACGGGAAGGAACCGTGCCCCCGGTGCGGCACCCCCATCGCGGTTATCTATTACGAGGACCGGCAAACGTACTACTGCCCCGCGTGCCAGTCGGCCGGCAAGGTCTACGCGGATCGCCGCCGGTCGCGTTTGCTGCGATGAGGCCGGCCGGCGGCGCCGCGGCGCCGGGCGGAGGAACGCGCGCCGGGGACGTCGTAGCCGACCCGGCGGTCCGCGTTTGTCCTTCGGGGAGGACGCCATGAGCATGGATCGGATCTTCGCGCGCATCGACGCCGACTTCCAGTCCCACCTGGACCGCGTGCGCGCGTTTGTGCGGCAGCCCAGCATCAGCGGCGAGGGCGTCGGCATGGCCGAGATGGCGGAGTTGCTGCGGGAGACCATCGTGCGGTTGGGCGGGCGCGCCGAGATCGCGGCCACCCCCGGGTGGCCGGTGGTCTGGGGAGGCATCGATGCGGGCCGCCCCAAGACACTGCTGCTGTACGGGATGTATGACGTGCAGCCGGTGGAAGGCGAAGAGTGGATGGTGTCCCCCTTTGCGGGTGAGACGGTGACCTTGCCGGACGTCGGACCCAGCATCGTCGCGCGCGGCGTCTACAATACCAAGGGACCACTCGCGGGCTTATTCAACGTGCTGGAGACGATCCAGCGTGCCGACGGCCGGCTCCCGGTCAACGTGAAGTTCGTCATCGAGGGGGAGGAGGAGCTCGGGAGCCGCAACTTGCCGGGGTTCATCCACGCGCACCGCGACGCGCTCGCGGCCGACGCCACGTACTTCGCGTTCTACTGCCAGGACCGGCACGGCAAGCCGGTGCTGTGGCTCGGCGTCAAGGGGATCCAGTACTTCGAGGTCACGTGCCGGGGCGGCGCGTGGGGCGGCCCGCGCACGCGCGGGGTGCACGGCAGCAACGCCGTCTGGATCGGCAGCCCGGCGTGGCGGCTCGTGCGCGCGCTCGCGACGATGATGGACGACGAGGAGGAGATCCAGGTGGCCGGCCTCCGCGACGACGTGATTTCGCCGAGCGCCGAGGACGAGGCGCTGCTCCGGACGCTCGCGGAGACGTTCGATCCGGCGACGCACCTGTGGAGCTGGGACGCGGAGCGGTTCAAGCACGCCGACGACCGCGCGGCGCTCCTCCGTCACTACCTCTACGACCCCACCCTCAACATCGACGGGATCTGGGGCGGGTACACCGGGCCCGGCATGAAGACGCTGCTGCCCCATGAGGTGCGGGCCAAGATGGACGTGCGGCTCGTGCCAAACATGGAGCCGGAGGGCGTGCGGGCGCGGATCCGCGCGCACCTCGCGCGCCTCGGGCGCGAGGACATCCAGGTGCACTTCTACGAGGGGTACCCGCCTGCCAAGACGAGCCTCAACGAGCCGGTGGTGCAGGCGCTCATCCGCGCGATCCGCAGCACGGGACGCGAACCGGAGGTGTGGCCGCATCTCGCCGGGTCCGCGCCGTTCTACCTGTTTCGCCGGACGCTCGGCCAGCCGTTCGCCGCGGGCGGGCTCGGCCACGGCGGCCGGCCGCACAGTCCCAATGAGTACGCCACGATCGAGGGCATGCGGTTGTTCGAGCGGTCCGTGGCGCAGTTCTTCTACGAGTTCGCCGGCGCCTGACGCGGCGCGGTGCCCGCCGCATCGCGCCGGCATTATGGAACGCGCCCGCCGACCCGGACGGCCCGTACGGCGTCTACGCCGTTCGCCGGAGCGCGGGCGGCGTGCGGCCGCGGGGGCGGGCGGGGCGGCCGCGCTTCAACGCGCGGACCGGGCCTCCACCTCGAACTGCAGGCGGTAGAGCTTGGCGTAGATCCCGTTGCGGCGCAGCAGGTCCGCGTGCCGGCCCTCCTCCGCGAGGCGGCCGTGATGCAGCACCAGGATGCGGTCCGCGTGCTGGACGGTCGACAGCCGGTGCGCGATCGTGATCGAGGTGCGGCCGCGCAGGGCCGTCGCCATCGCGCGCCGGATCAACGTTTCCGTCTCGGCGTCCACGCTGCTCGTGGCTTCGTCGAGGACGAGGAGGATCTCCGGATCGGCGGCGAGCGCGCGGGCGAACGCGATGAGCTGCTTCTGGCCCACGGAGAGGCCGGCGCCGCGCTCCTGGAGCACGGCGCCGTATCCGCCCGGGAGCGCCTCGATGAAGCGGTGGGCGCCGACCCGTTCGGCGGCGCGGCGGATGTCCTCGGCGCTGAGGTCCGCGTTGCCGAGGCGGATGTTGCTTTCGACGGTCCCCGCGAAGAGGAACACGTCCTGCAGCACCAGCCCGATGCGCCGCCGCAGCTCCCGCTGGGCGACCCGGCGCACGTCCACGCCGTCGATCAGCACCTGCCCGCGCTGCGGGTCGTAAAATCGGGTGAGCAGGTTGAGGATCGACGTCTTCCCCGCGCCGGTGTGCCCCACGATGGCCACGGATTCGCCCGGCTGGATCGCGAACGTGACGCCGCGCAGCGCCCACGTCTCATCGTCGTCGTAGGCGAACCACACGTCGCGAAACTCGAGCCGGCCCCGCCCGCGCGGCAGCGGCGCCGGCGCCGGCGGGTCCTCCACCGTCACCGGTTCGTCGAGCACGCGGAAGATGCGCTCCGACGACGCCATCGCCGCCTGCAGGATGTTGAACTTGTCCGCGAGGTCGCGGAGGGGATCGAAGAACCGCTCGGCGTACTGGATCGTCGCGACGAGCACCCCGAGCGTGGCCGCGCTCCGGACGACCTGCCCGCCCCCATACCATACGAGGACCGCGACCCCGATCGCGCCCAGCACCTGGATGATCGGGTAGAACTGTGAAAAGTTTCGCGTGGAGATCAAGTTGGCGTCGAGCAGGCTCGCGTTCAACTCGTCGAAGCGGGCCCGGCTGCGGCGCTCCTGCGTGAAGAGCTGCGTCACCGTCATGCCCATCAGGTGCTCGTTGAGAAAGGCGTTGAGCCGCGCGAGCCGCGTGCGCACGGCCCGGTAGGCGCCCCGCGACCGCCGGCGGAACCGCTCGGTAACGGCGAACACCGCCGGCAGCACCACGAACGCCGCCAGGGCCAGGCGCCAGTTCATCCAGAGCATGATGGTTGTGATGCCCACCAGCGTGGCGATGTCGCCGAAGATGGCGACGACGCCCGACGTGATGAGCTCGTTGAGCGCGTCCACGTCGTTGGTGAGCCGCGTCACCAGCCGGCCGACGGGAGTGCGGGAAAAGAACCCGAGGGAGAGCGTTTGCAGGTGGCCGAACATCTCCACGCGGAGGTCGGCCATGACACGCTGCCCCACGTACTGCATCAGGTTGCTTTGGAGCCACCGCGCCGCGAAGCCGGCGCCGAGGATCGCGAGGTACAGCGCCGCCACGCCCGCGAGTCCACGGGCGTCGGCCGCGGGGCTCAGCGCGCGGGCACCCGCCGCCTGCGGCGCGATATACCGGTCGATCGCGACCCGGTACAGGAGCGGGCCCACGAGATCGGCCGCGGACGCGACCAGCAGGACGCCGACCGCCGTGGCGACGACGCGCCGGTACGGCCGCACATAGCGCAGCAGCCGCCGCATGAGCCGGGCGTCGTACGCCCGCCCGACGATCTGGTCGTCGTCGAGCATCGCGTTCACGCGCGGGGCGCCCGCGCCGGGCGCGGGGGGTCGGCCGCGTCCGGCCCCGTGTCCGCGGCGTCGAGTTCGTCGCGCAGGAGCTGCTGCTCGTACAGCGCGGCGTAGAGCCCGTCCGCGCGGACGAGGGTCTCATGGGTGCCCTGCTCCGCGATCCTCCCGTCGCGGAGGACGACGATCCAGTCCGCGTCGCGGACCGCCGAGATCCGGTGCGAGATGACCAGGCACGTCCGCGTCGCCATGACGCCGCGCAAGCCCGCGAGGATGCGGCGCTCGGTGTCGGTGTCCACGCTGCTCAGCGCGTCGTCGAGGATCAGGATGCGGGGATCCCGGATGACCGCCCGCGCGAGCGCGGCCCGCTGGCGTTGCCCGCCGGAAAGCGTCACGCCGCGCTCGCCGACCACCGTCTCATAGCGGAGCGGAAACCGCTCGACGTCGCCCGCCAGTTGCGCCACCGCCGCGGCCCGGGTGACGGCGCCGCCGTGCGGCGTCCCCCCCGGTTCCTCGGCGCCGTCGAGGCCGAGGCGGATGTTTTCCGCGAGCGTGTCCGAGAACAGGAACGTCTCCTGCGGCACGAGGGCGACCGCACGGCGCAGCGACGCCAGCGACAGGGAACGCACATCGTGCCCGTCCACGAGCACCTGACCCTGGACCGGATCGTACAGGCGCGGGACGAGGCCGACGAGCGTGCTCTTGCCCGCCCCGGTGGGACCGACGATCGCGACCGTGTGGCCCGGGGGCACCGCGAACGAAACGTCGCGCAGCACGGGCACGCCGTCGAAGGCCACCGTCACGTTCCTGAATTCGACGGCGCCTCGAGGCGCCGCCAGCGCCGCCGGATGCTCCGGATCCCGGACCTCGGGCTTCACGCCGAAGATCTCGTCGAGCCGCCGCATCGACGCGCTCCCCTGCTGCCACAGGTTCGTGATCCATCCCAGCGCGACCATGGGGAAGGTCAGCCGCGCCAAATAGTACGAAAACTGCACCATCTGCCCGAGCGTCAGCCGGCCCCGAATCACCAGGTCGCCGCCCTGCCACAGCAGCACGACGGACGCGAGCCCGAAGATC
Source organism: Bacillota bacterium (assembly GCA_021324255.1). Taxonomy (GTDB): domain Bacteria; phylum Sysuimicrobiota; class Sysuimicrobiia; order Sysuimicrobiales; family Segetimicrobiaceae; genus JAJPIA01. The sequence continues at coordinate 8,953 of JAJPJL010000013.1, read as the reverse complement.
AGGCCGATGGCGGGCCACAAGGCCCCCTGGACCCGGGCCAGCCGCACGTTGACGCCGACGACCGCATCGACCTCCTGTGCGAAGCGCGCCTGCTCCGCGGGCTCCTGGGCAAACGCCTTGACCACGCGGATGCCGCTCAGGTTCTCCTGGACCCGTGTCGAGAGGGCGGCAAACTGCGCCTGGACGCGGTCGAAACGCCGGCGGATCTCGCGCCCCAGCCCGAGGTAGAGGAGCGTGATCAGCGGCATCACCGTGAGCATCAGCAACGTGAGGCCGGCGTGCAGCGTCAGCATCGCCGCGACGGACGCGACGATCATGATGGTCGTCTGCACGGACCGCATCAGGCCGACGCCCGCGAGTCGCTGGACGGCCCGGATGTCGTTGACCGCGCGGGCCATGAGATCGCCGACCGGCATGCGCTGGTAGAAGCGGAGCGGCATGCGCTGCAGGTGCGCAAAGTAATCGTGCCGGAGGTCGGATTCGACGCGGTAGGCGACGCTGAGGATCTGGATGCGCATGACGTAGGTCGCCGCCGCCTCCGCGAGCGCCAGCACGGCCAGGATGCCGGCAAACATGCCCAGCCGCCCACCCGCCCCGTGCTGGATCGCGTCGACCGCGGCCCGCAGGGCCCACGGCGAGAGTTGCGCCATGGCCACGGCCACCGCCGAGGCCGCGTACCCGGTCAGGTACGCCCGGCCGTGCCGCCGGACATATTGCCAGAAGCGTCGACTATGCACGAGTTGTCATGCGGACCCCGATCGTGACAGCTTCGTGCTGCGGGCGGGCGCCGGGGACCGCGGCGGCGGCCGCCGCGCCGTGCGGCGGCGTCGCCGTGCGGACACCGCCGCGCGGCCCCCGAGTGCCCGCGCGGTGGGAGCGCCGGGCTGCCGGACTAGCGCTTGCGGGCAAGCAGCACGCCGTCGCGCAGGGGGACGATGACGGCGGAGAAGTCCGGATCGGCGAACACGGCGCGCGTGAACTCACGGACGCCCGCCGTGGCCGCGTCCCTCGCTCTCGAATTCAACACCCGGCCCGACCACAGCATGTTGTCGGACACCAACAGGCCGCCCCGGGCGAGGTGCTCCTTGATCACCGGGAGCGCAGCGGGATACCCGTCCTTCTCGATGTCGTTGAAGATGATGTCGAACGGGCCGTCTGCCCGGCGCAACTGCGCGACCGCCTCGCCGACGTGGTACCGGACGAACTCCTCCAGTCCGAGCCGGCGAAGGTATCCCCGCGCGTCGTTGGAGAGCGCCTCGTCCCAGACCACGTGCGTCACCTCGCCGCCGCCGTTGTCGCGCACGCCCATCGCGAACCATGCCGTGGAGTAGCCGAAGCCCGACCCCAACTCAAAGACCCGGCGCGCGCCGCCGAGCCGCGTGACGAGATAGAGGAGATGCCCGACGGCGGGGCCCACGATCGGGAAGCGGCTGGCGCGCGCCCGCGCCTCCATCTCCCGGAGCACCTCGTGGCGCGGCGGAAGTACCCCTTCGAGGTAGGCGGAGATGGCATGGATATCGAGTGTGTCGGTCACGGCGGCCTCCGGAAACGACAGGCAAGCGTCGTACTGGTAAACGCCGGCGCGGTTGCGCGGATGCCTGGCACGGCTTGTCCCGCCCGCACGCGGATGCGAGAATGCCTGTAGGTCCCGCTCCGCCGCGAGCGGCAGACGCCGCTTGCACGAGCATTTGTGGACCACGGCGGTCGTTCCTGCCGGCCGCGGGCGATCGGTGCGCCAACGCCGTGGAGGGCGCCGGGCTTTCGGGGAGGCATCGCTCAGCATGCGCTCGATCCTCGTGTCGGGGTCTCACGGGCTGATCGGATCGGCTCTGGCGCGGGCGCTCTCTTCCGGAGGCGACCGGGTCGTTCCGCTCGTTCGGCCGGCGAGCGCCCCCACGCCTCAGGGACTCGTGTGGGACCCGGCGGCGGGCCGGGTCGATGCGGGCGGTCTCGAAGGCCTCGATGCGGTCGTGCACCTCGCCGGTGAGAGTATCGCCGGCGGCAGGTGGACGGCGGCGCGCCGAGATCGGATCCGGCGCAGCCGCATCGACGCCACGGCCTTGCTCGCGGGAACCCTCGCCCGCCTGGCCCGTCCGCCGCGGGTCTTCGTCTGCGCGTCCGCCGTCGGATACTACGGCGATCGCGGCGACGAGGTGCTGCACGAGGACAGCGGGTCCGGCGCCGGGTTCCTGGCGGACTTGTGCCGCGACTGGGAAGCGGCCGCGTCGCCCGCGCGCGCCGCCGGCATCCGGGTCGTCTATGCGCGGAGCGGCACGGTCCTGTCCACGGCCGGCGGGATGCTGCCCCGCGTGCTGCCGCTGTTCCGCCTTGGCCTCGGCGGTGTGCTCGGGAGCGGGGCGCAGTATCTGAGTTGGATCGCGCTGGCCGACCACATCGGCGCGCTCCAGTACCTATTGGGCGCGGACGGGATCGCAGGGCCCGTCAATCTCGTGGCCCCGCATGCGGTCACCAACCGCGAGTTCACCCGAGCGCTGGGGCGTGCGCTGCGGCGCCCGACGCCCCTGCCCGTGCCGGCCGCGGCGCTCCGATTGGCGTTCGGGCGGCTCGCGGACGAGGCGCTCCTGGCGAGCACGCGTGTCGAGCCTGCGCGGCTCCTTGCATCCGGATACCGGTTTCGTTACCCCGACCTCGGGGCCGCGCTCGCGGCCCTGCTGCACCGGCACCGCGGCTGAACCATGCGGGTGGATCTGTGGCGCGCCGGCCTCGCCGGCCGCCGCGTTGCGTCGCGTGCGTCGCGGTACCGTGTTGCGGGGGCCACCGGCGTCCGATATAATCACGTTTGGCCTCGCCTGCGGGTGAGGCGGCGTCCCGGGTGCGGCGGGATGCGTCGTTGCGCTACAGCCGGACGTGGGGACGTAGCTCAGCTGGGAGAGCGCCTGAATCGCACTCAGGAGGTCGGGAGTTCGAATCTCCTCGTCTCCACCATATTTTTCTTGGTTTCTGAGTGATCGCTAAAGACTGCGAATACACGACTTCCGTTCGCCACTGATCTCCGCCAGGTTTGTCAACGTTTTGGAACGGTCGCTCACAACGGTTTTCATTAGCAACGCCCGCGGCATGTCTTGCGCGCGAGACGATGTGGGCGCATCGTTTCAGCGTGAAGATGGCGAGAAGGATCCAGGTCGATCCACTACGGTGCGCACGTCTGCGCCGGCGGCCACCAGGCGCGGGCAATGACGTCTTTACACGCGGACTACCTGTACTTGCGGGATAGCTAGAAAATCATCGTCCTGAGTATATACTGGCAAACTGTGCGCTACCGCAGTAGCGGCAACCCAGGTGTCCATGATCTTGGGGCGTTTGCCTTGGCGTCTGGCCTCGGCGACAATCTCGGCAAACGCGCGAGCAACGGTGGCGTCGATGGGCAAGGGCTCGAATAGCGCCTGCACGGCGGAGAGCGTCCGGAGGCGGATGGCCCGGACTCTCGGATTGTCCGCCATCAGAACGCCGAGGTGGAGTTCAGCGATCGTAATGACGGAAACTGCGGTGGCGTCCGGAAGAAGACCGAGTGGACGCCGACGCTCCCTGGCTATGAAAATTGAAGTGTCAAGCAACCCGCGTTCGGCTGGATCCACCGGAGATCCAGTTATACCTCGTCGATGGTGGTTCCAGTAGCCGCAGCGATATCGCGGATGAACGCGCGGTCAAGCGGAGCGTGCGACAGGAGCTCCGTGACAGCATCGCGCGGCACGAAAGTCCGCCTTGGGCCGGCGATCGGGACCAAGTCAGCCACCGGCCGACCGCTGATGGTAATCCTCACGCGATGGCCGCGTTCCACCTGGCGTAGGATCTGACCGATACGGTTCCGGAGGTCACGCTGTGGGATAGTCTTCATGAACCCAGTGTAGCACATATGCTACGGACATTCCACTGGTCGCGGTTCGCATCATGCGGGGTGTTAGACTCCGCCTGCTCTCGGCTGTGGGCGGTGCAGCAGCGCGCAAGCGTCTCCTGCGCGGTGTTGGTCATCCGGGCGGCAAAGTCGCGATGGCGTACCCTTCGGCTGTCTCGGTGACCAGGCGAACTTTGCTGCTCGCTGTGTTGGTCATGTCAGTTCCTCCTTGTGGTGTGATCATGGCGTTCCAAAGATAGAGACAACCGAGCCCGCCAAAACTCATCGGTCTGAAACGCGATCTCTGGGCGATCTCCTCCCGCCTCGGGCCCGCGGCCGCAATCTCCGACACATTTGAGACACACCAATGTCTTGGCGTCTGAACATTCCGTCCCGCTACCATGAGTTGTGGGACGGGACGCGCCATTATGACCGCGATCGAGGGATTCGTGTGGAGGGTCTGTATTGATATGCAGAAGCATTGGCAATTCATTAGCCGGTACCCCGCAGCGCCTTGCCAAATAAGGCCCAGCGAGCCGAGCCGCTGAATCGCACTGGTTTCACGGTCGGCGTGCGGTGCGCGAAGCCGCGGGGTACTTTATCGAGCCGGAAGACTGGTGGGAGTACCGCGCGCCGCTGCACCGGGCCGGGCTGAGCCGTCTGTCACCCGAAGCGCGCGAGCGCTTCAAGCGGGAGACGATCGAGGACGCCGCCGCACTCCGGACGGAGAACGGCCTTTGGCTGGATGCCACGGCCCTCATCGGGCTGGGCGTGCGGGAGTAACCTTAGCGCGCGGCATCGACGCGACAACCTCGAGACGGCCCGGCGATCGAGAAGTACAGTAGTCGCCATACCGATCCCCAAGCAGGTCCGTGGCGAGGGCCGCGGAGCGGCGTCCGGCTATGGAAACAGGGACGAGACCTTGATGCGCGCCTCGGGCGCCGCCAGGGGGCTGACGGAATCGTCCGCGCCGAAGACGAGGTGCACCTCGTAGTGATTCCCGCGAGGCTGCCGGAGCACTTCGAGCCGATGATCGGCGAGGTTGAGGATCCAATACTCTGGGATGTGGCTGCGCGCGTACATCTCCGCCTTGCGTGTCCGGTCGAACTCCACGGTCGTATCGGCGACCTCGGCCACCAGGATGGCCATGGCCGGGTGGTGATCGCGATAGTCATCGATGGTTCCGATGACGACGGCGATGTCCGGTTCGGGTTCGGACATCGTGTCGTGCGCCAGCGCGAGCGGCATTTGCGCCCGCACTTCGTGCCCGCGGGAGAAGACGCGACCGAGTGCCTCTTGCAGACGGCGAACAGCTGTGGCGTGTCCGGGGCCTTGCGGTGTCATCTCAACGATCTCGCCGGCAATGAGCTGCACGCGCGCCTCGGGCGCGAACGCACCGGCTGCTACCAGACGATCATATTCCTCACGGGTCCAGAGCTTGCTTCGGACGCTCACGTCTCGTGACCTTCATCCGACGCCGTTCATCCACATGCCTTGAGGGTAGTGTATCAGGGCTGTTGCGACAAGGACAATTCGCCATTCGGCCTCCGAGAAGCGTTGCACGGCGTCGTCCGGTCTCACCGCGGCGTGGCCTGCGCGCGGGCGCGGCCGGCGGCCTTGGGATGGCGATGGCGGAGACACTGCGGAGTTGGCTGCCGGCAGGCAGATCGACAGCTCGTTCATGGATGCCTGAGGAATCTCAAGTAGAACGCTGCGAACACCAAGACAATGCCGATATTCACCGTCAGCCGTTCCCAGAATCGGTTTCTGAAGAACGCGAAATCTACACCGGCGATGACGGCTGCCATCACCACCACGTAAAGCACGACCGCTAGCTGTCTGCTCATTTCAGCCTCGTAGTCCTCTTGGTGCTTGCCTTCGTCCCGGCGCGCCTCGGGTCGACGCTATCTAAATATCCCGGGACTTTCCAGGCTTCCAGGTCTAAGAAGGAAAACCCCCCGCCGGCGTGAAATTGGTAAGGCCATAAGGTCATAATATGGCCAGGCTATCAGCTAAATCTATGCCGATTACACCGGTCAAATCGACAAAGCTCTACCACTTGATCGTCGAGCAGCTTAAGCAGCTGATCCAGTCGGGCGAATACCGCCCAGGAGACAAGCTGCCTCCGGAGCGGGAACTCGCGCAGCGACTTCGGGTCAGCCGCGCACCGGTGCGGGAGGCGCTCGTGGCCTTGGAGCTGCTGGACGTCGTCGAAGGGCGAGTGGGCGACGGCTGGTTTGTAAAGCGCGCCCCCGACTCCTCGCTCGACGTGTCGTCGGTCGAGGGGCGCCCGCCGTCGGACATTCTACAGGCGCGCGTGCTCGTCGAGTGTGCGATTGCCGAACAGGTCGCGGCGCATCACGACGACGAGCTCGTCGTGGGGCTACATCAGGCGGTGGAGGCCTTTGCGGACGAACTGAGGCGGGGACAGTTGAACGGCGAGGCTGATCGGTCGTTTCATCTGCTGCTCGCTCGTGCCAGCGGCAACGCCGTGTTTGCGGACCTCGTGGCCTACCTGTGGGATCTGCAGAACGGCCAGTTCTTCCGTCTCGTCGAGGGCATGACCGGCAACGAGCGCCCGCGCCTGGAACGCTACGTCCGGGAACACCGGGCGGTGTACGAGGCGGTCGAGACGGGCGACGCCGGCCGGGCGCGGGATGCGATGCGGATCCACCTCGAGGGTGTGGCTAAGGATCTCCTGGACTCGTGAGGCGATTTCCGTCGCGGGAAGGGGGACGGCCCACAGAGCATGCAGTCGGCGGAAGGTGTTTCCCGCGCGTCGCGGCTGCCGAGGTATCGGGTCCGGTGGAATGGCGAGCCCATGGTCGCGTGGGCCTTTCTCGCCCCGGCGCTGCTTCTGCTGGTGCTGCTGGCGGTCTACCCGTTAGGCTACGCCCTGTACCTCAGCATGACGACGGCCCAGATCGGCGTTCCAGGCCGGTTCGTCGGGGCCGCAAATTTTATCCGCCTCGCCCGCACCGAGATCTTCTCGCTGACCCTGTGGAACACCGTCTGGTACACGGCCGTGGCGGTGTTCGCGAAGCTCGTACTCGGGTTGACCCTCGCCCTCGTCCTCGCGCAGCGCGTTCCCGGCATGAAATGGATCCGCGGGGCGGTCCTGGTGCCGTGGGTCGCTCCGATCGCGTTGAGCGTGCTCGCGTGGACGTGGATGTTCGATTCCACGTACAGCGTCTTCAACTGGGTGCTGATGCGCCTGCATCTCGTCGCGGCCCCCGTGGCCTGGCTCGGGGTACCCGCCCTCGCGCGGTTCGCGGTCGTGCTCGTGAACGTCTGGGCCGGCCTGCCCTTCTTCGGGATCACGTTCCTGGCCGGCTTGGTGACGATCCCGAGGGAACTCTACGAGGCCGCGACGGTTGACGGCGTCGGCGCGCTCGGGCAGTTCCGGCGGCTCACGCTCCCGTTGCTGCGGCCCGTGCTCGCGACGGTCGTGCTCTTCTCCGTGGTCATGACCAGCAGCGATTTCGCCACGATCTTCGTGCTGACCCGCGGCGGTCCGATGAACACCACGCAGGTCCTCGCCACGCTGGCCTACCGGTTGGGGCTCGCCACCGGCGACCTGGGAACCGGCGCGGCGATTTCGCTGTACCTCTTTCCCATCCTCATCGCCGTGACGGCGATCCAGGCGCGGCTGATGCGGAGGTCCTGGCAGTGGTAGGGTCGCCGGCGCGGCGCGCGATCTGGGCCTACGCCGGCGCGGCGCCGTTCGTGGTGTTCGCGCTCTTCCCGTTCGCCTGGATGCTGATCACGTCCGTGAAGAAGGACGCCGAACTGTACGATCTCGCCCAGAACCCGTTCCTGATCCGGACGGGGATCACCTGGGACCACTACCGGTTCCTCTTCGAGCAGACCGCGTTTCCGCTCTGGCTCCGTAACTCCGTGCTGGTCGCGGTGTCGTCCACGGCGGCCTCGGTGGTGCTGGCGCTGCTCGCGGCATATGCGCTGGCCCGGATGCGATTCCGCTACGCGGAAGGGGTGTCCACGTTCATCTTCGTCGTGTACTTGATGCCGACGACGCTGTTGTTTCTGCCGCTGGCGCGGCTCGTCTCCCTGCTGCACCTCGCCAACACGCTGTGGTCGCTCATCGTCACGTATCCCGCGTTCATGGTGCCGTTCATCACCTGGATGCTCGCGGCGTACCTGGCCGCCATTCCGAAGGATCTGGAGGAGAGCGCCCTGGTGGACGGATGCACGCGCCTGGGCGCGCTCCGCCGCATCGTCCTGCCGCTCGCACGGCCGGGTATCATCACGGCGACGCTGTTCGGCTTTACGCTCGCCTGGAGCGAGTTCATCTACGCGCTGACCTTCATTTCGACGACCAATCTCAAGACCGTCACGGCCGGCGTCGTCGTCGATCTGATCCGCGGCGACGTCTTCTACTGGGGGTCGCTGATGGCCGGCGCCCTGACGGCGTCGCTGCCGGTGGTGGTGTTGTTCTCCCTCTTTCTGGACCACTATGTCTCGGGGTTGACCGCGGGCGCAGTCAAGGGATAGGGGGTGAGGAGATGCGGGAGGTGCGCGGACCGGTGATCCGGATGACGTCACACGGGGAGGGATGCTCATGGGCATGACGCGCAGGAAGTTTCTTGCGGCGACCGCGGGGGCGGGGGCGGGCCTCATGGCGGGTGCGCTGGCGCCGTCCGGCGGGCGCGCCGCGGCGTCCGGGACGATCCGTCTGCTCGCGCACAGCTCCTACAACGAGGACAGCGACAAGGCGATTCAAAAGATCGGCGCCGCGTTTGCGGCCAAGCACGGCGCGACGTTCGTCGGGGAGTTCATCGACCAGCCGCAGGTCGCCGCGAAGCTGACGGCCGAGGAGCAGGCGCAGGCGGGACACGATATCGTGGATCTGCAGGACAACCTGCCCGCGATTCACCGGGAGTTTCTCGTCCCCCTCGACGACGTGGTGGCCGACATCACCAAGAGCTTCGGCCCCTTCTATGATGTGGCCAAGCGCTCCGGCTACGTGGGCGGACACTGGTTGTCGGTGCCGTGGCTCGGCAACTCCGAGCTCGGCGTCTACCGCGCGGACTACTTCGCGCAGGTCGGCGAGCGGGCGCCGCAGACCTGGGACGACCTGCT
>JAJPJL010000024.1 GCA_021324255.1 Bacillota bacterium | reverse complement strand
TCGAACCCCGAGGTGTTGAACCGATGGATCCACAGGTACACGGTATCGACGTCGCACGCCACGCGATCGGCAATCACCGAGGCCGAGCGGCCGCGGGCGGCTTCCGCTACAATCCGATACCGTTGATGGAAACGAACGGGCAGGGTCGACGTGCGGAGCTTGGCATGCAGCAGCTGCCGTTCGTGGGGTCGTATGCGTCGAAGAATGAGAGGATGCATGGGTGCCTCCGCTGTGACGATGAATGCTGCCATGACCAGTCGCCCCCATCATATCGCACCCTGTCAATCAAGTTGGATCGGCACTAGATAGCCGGGGCCGCCTGAGCGCATACCATAAGAATGAGGGCGCGGGGACTTGCCACCGTCAGGCGACAGGGGAAGTGCCGCGAAGCACGCCAGGCGAACCGGGGATCCGCGGACTCTAGGTCGAACGTGGGTTTGGTAGCCCGTTGGTTTGGGAATGAACATCGCTCATGACGTCGGCGCCGTAGGTTAGGTTATAGGTTAGCCGGAGTGGTCAGTCGAAAACCGTTGGCGGAGAGTGTTGTGACGAGGGTTAACATCTGCGCCGTGATTTTCGACTGGGGAAGGACGCTATGGGACAGCGAGAAAGGGTGCCTCTTCTCTGACGCCACGGCGACCGTGCGGTTGCTGTCCCAGGCGTATGCGCTCACCTTAGTCGGACTTGCATCAGATGGGGAGGTGGGACGGAGGTACGCGCTGGTCCGTGCGACGGGACTCGAGCGATTGTTTGCGGTCGTGCTGTTCGCGCCGGACCGAAAGGATCGCTTATGCGACGAGGCGCTTGCCAGATTGCACTGTCCGCCGCAAGCGGTCGCGATCGTCGATGACCGGGCGGTGCGTGGGATCCGGTGGGGCAATCGCTGCGGCGCGACTACGGTCTGGGTTCGAAGAGGCAAGTTTGCCGACGAGCTGCCCACCGATGACACAGGGATGCCGACTCACACGATCACCAGCTTATCTGAGCTACCAGCAGTGTTGGTCTGGCGTCGCCCATGTCAACGCCGGGTTAGAAGGATGGTTACAGTTTCTGCCGCCCCGTCTCACTCACGTGTGTGTCATAATCGGTGCGAGTGGGATTACATCGGGTCCGAAACGACAAGGTGGCTCGACAGAAGATATCATGGAGCATCTTACGTTCACCGTTACCGACCGACAATTCCACCTTGAGGGATTCCCGGATGCTGTCAAGATCGTTCGCCTCACCGGCCCAAAGGCCCAGAGGCTCGCTGATCTGATGCTACACCAAGAGGACCTCGATGCCACGCTTTACTACCTCGACGCGATAAACCACGTGCCTGACCAAGACCACCGACTGCGCGAGATCCTGTGGGAATCAGCGATCGTGCATCTCATCAAATGCTTCAGCGACAGCGAATCCCGCTTCAGTCTGAATACGGCGCAAGCTTACAAGCGGGACGCCGGAGCGCTTCAAGCATTTAAATATTTCGAAAGTCTGCGGAACAAACACATCGTCCACGACGACAATTCATATACGCAATGTCTGGTCGGCACCATACTCAACAAAAGGGAGGTGAGCCCCAAGATTGCTAAGGTCATCGCCTCCCCAATCGTCGCCAGCGTCTTGGGCCAGGAGAACTACCAGAACCTGCATCTGCTTGCGACTCAAGCGCGTACATGGGTAGTGGCGCAGTTCGACGCGCTTGCCGATGTGATTACCCGGGAGCTAGAGACGAAATCATACGAAGAACTGCTCGCCATGGATAATATCGTCTACACGACGCCCGGGGTAAGCGACGTCCACACTACGAGGCTAAGACTTTAGGCACCCTTCCCGCGCTCAGGGATAGCTCCTGCTTCAAGCCCCTCAAGGCACACCAGCGCCTCGCGCTCGCCGTGGCGTGAGCTCCTGTCCTCCAATAACGTTGAGACGCATCAGCCTCCCGCGATCTACGAGACCGGCACTGGCAGGCCGATCAGCGTGCGGAATCGTGCGATCAAGACGTGCTCACGTTCGTCCACGTGCCACGTGCTTGAGAACCTGGGGGATCGCGTGGACAATTGCGAGTTCATCACCGTCCTGCAGTGTCATCGGACTGACCGCCACGGCTCCACGCCAAGCCGGTTCTTCGATTAGGTAGATCGGGGGATCGCATTCCTGAAGACCGTTGAGCAGTTGATACGCGGTGATCCCAAGCTTGTGCTCGTCCAACTGCACCAGGGCATACGGGACAGCGAGTCCGCCCAGCGGCTCCTCAACTATTGTCACCGTGAGGCCATCGATTTCGCTCAACGCGTTCCGGATGGACGCGAGCTTATTCAGCCACTCCGCGCGGATCGTCGCATGATCCTGGCGGACGTACCGCTCCAAGGCGACGAGCAAGCCCACGATCTCCTCCTTACCGACTTTCATGGAGCGGCCGATACCATGGTACGGCGGCCCCGGGATGCGACCTTCGTCGATCATGCGCTGGTACGTCCACGTTTCTGGCCGCACGTCCATGTCGAGATTGTGCAACGCAACGGCCCTGATCAAGTCTGCGCGCCCGCAGAGAATGCCGCTTGCTTGCGGTCCGCGGATAGCCTTGCCACCGCTGAACGCGACGAGGTCTGCACCTTCCTGGATGTACCGCCGGAGATTTTCGGTGGGCGGCACTTCCAGCGCCGCGTCGACAATCACTGGGATACCGTGACGGTGCGCGATATCCGCAACGGTGTGAAGTGGCACAGAAGGGCGAGACCTGACAGGATAGTAGGCTATTGCTGCTGTTTCACACGTAATCGCGGCTTCGATGTCGTAGGCAAAGGTCAAGTCTGGGAAGCCGACTTCGACGAGAGTCGCCCCTACCGACCGAATCGCGTGATCATAGTCGTATCGGTGCGCGCGCTGGATGATCACCTGGTCTTTCATACCGCGGCTATCCGGCAAGCGGTTGATCTTGACCGGGTCCACCCCCGTCATGCAGGCGGCCGTAGCGAGCGCCATAGCCGCGGCCGCCCCGGAAGTGACGTACCCCGCTTCTGCGCCCGTGATTTGGGCAATCACCCGCCCAGCCGCCTCCTGTAACTCATCCATCTTCACATACGCGCCCGCGGCTTCGGTCATGGCTCTGAGAACTTCGGAGTCCATCAGAGTACCGCCCAACCGCGTCGCTGGTCCCGCAGCGTTGATGATCGTCTTCACACCGAGCCGGTCGTACACCGACACCTCGCCATAGCCTCCTTCCATATGATCGACGTACGCCAATGGACCGGGTCAACCCGCTGCGTACGCGAAGGCTTTGCTCGGATTCCTGACGGTCATCGTGGTGATCTGGTCGTCCGTAAGGCCGCGAGCTTTGAGGAGAGGGTAGAAATTCGTGATCACATTCTGATAGCCGCAGCCACCGTAGAAGGTCAGCTGATTGATCTTGGAAATGTCGTTGCTCAGCATGATCTGTCCGCCGAAACCCGCCTTCCACAGGGCGACGACGTTATCAGCGCGAACCTCCAGCGGCGCGTAGTCGGCAAACGCCAGGTTATCGACGTCGATCCATGCACCCCGCTCGGCGATGGGCAGCAACCCGTGCGCGCCGGGCCTGTCACCGAGGTGGGATACGATGACGCGATCGGCCGGGACGCCTTCTTCCGCGAGAAGATCCAACTGCTCAAGAGCCAGTTCACCCCAGTGCGTCGTGTGCGTCATGATCGCGCACCCGACCAGGCGCTGTGCACGCGCGGCGGCTCGAAAGACACGCTCTTGCGCCGGCGTGATGTAGAAACGTTCGGTCCCGATCTCGCCGATGAAGCCGGGGCGAATGCCCGTTCCGTCGACACCCTCGGTAAGTTCCTGAACGAGGCGGTCGGCGAGGCGGTCCGGATGCTCTTGAAACACATAGGGCGGATACACGCGCTCTCGATACCATCCGCAGCCCATTACGATGTGGATCCCCACCGCCTGGCTAATTCGTTTGAGCGCCTCCGGATTGCGCCCGATCCCCACCGTGGTCGGATCGCACAACGCACGTCCGCCAGCCTGACGGTAGCCCTTGAGCTCTTCGATCGCCAGGTCCTCGTTATCGAGGATGGTTCCATAGTCCTCATACCCGGGTGTCATGCCCCAGGCGTCGACCAAGATGTGATCATGACTCAGCGTTACCCCAAGCTCTTCCGGGCGGATGGGGCCGTTAACAGTGACGATCCTGAGAGCCTTGTTCCCGGTGTTGGACACAGCGACCATTCCCCCTCGCATCGACGCACCACCTGCGGCGTTGGCCCTACCGGTCTCGCAGTGCGCGCAGGAACTGGCGTGTCCGCTCGTTGACAGGAGCTTTGAAGATCACCCCTGGTGGGCTGTCCTCGATAACCTGCCCATGTTCCATAAAGACGACGCGATCGCCGATCTCCGCAGCAAACTCCATTTCATGGGTGACGATCAACATGGTCATGCCGGTGTCGTGCGCGAGGCGCCGAATAACCTTCAGGACCTCGCCGACGAGCTCCGGATCGAGTGCCGACGTGACTTCGTCGAACAGCATAACTTTGGGGCGCATCGCCAGGGCGCGGGCAATCGCGACCCGCTGTTGCTGGCCCCCCGACAGCTGGTAAGGATACGCATGGAGCTTGTCACCGAGTCCGACCAGCCCCAGAAGTTCGCTCGCCTGCGCCTCGGCGTCGCTTCGAGACAGCCGAAGAACGCGGCACGGTGCAAGCGTCACATTCGCAAGCGCGGTCATATGGGGGAAGAGGTTGAATTGTTGGAAGACCATCCCCACTTTCTGGCGGATCAAACGTTGCTGGCGTGCGAACTGGGGATCTGTAGATGGCCGGCGAGGGTGATATTCGAGCGTATCGCCGTCGATCTCGATCGTTCCCGCATCGAGGTGCTCGAGCGTCATCAGGCAGCGCAGGACTGTGGTTTTGCCGGACCCACTTGGGCCAATGAGCACGACATGCTCTCCGCGGCGCACCTCGAGGCTAAGCCGATTCAAGACATGCAACGATCCGTACGATTTGTCCGCCTCGAGAAGGCGCACCAGAATCTGCGTTGACGGCCGCGTTCCCGGAGACGACGCAGCAGCACTCATTAGCTTACCTGCGGCCAAGACGCGCCTCAGCGTATCGAACCGCGAGTGACGATGGATAGGCAAGGAGAAAATACAACGCACCGAGGGCGGTGAAGAGCGTTGTGTATTGAAATGTTGCGCTGGCGAGTTGACGAGTCACTCCCAGCAGCTCATACACTGTGATCGTTGCGAGCAGGCTTGAATCTTTGAACATGGAAATCAAGTAGTTCCCCAGCGCCGGCAGGACGGGCCGAAGCGCCTGCGGGAACACCACCAACGTTAACGTGTCGACCGTGCTCAAGCTTAGAGCGCGCGCGGCCTCCCACTGGCCCTTCGGAACGTGCTCGAATCCGGCGCGATACACTTCGGCCGTGTACGCGGCAAAATGGAGCCCCAGCCCCCACACGCCGACGCCAAACGCGCTCAGCGTGAGCCCGTACCACGGCAGCACATAGAAGAGGAAGAAGAGCTGCACGAGGAGCGGGGTACTGCGGACAAACAGGATGTAGAAGTCCATGATCCGGCTCACGATCGGCAGCCTCAAGAGCCGGATGACTGCAATCAGCAGCCCGAGCGCGCCTGCGAGGACCATGCCCAATACCGTGGCTTCGACAGTGACCACGAGGCCCTGCAACAGAAGCGGTAACGCCGAAAGGAGATAGCGAAAATCCATTCTAGGGCCTCGCGACCTGCGGCATATGTTTCCGTATGCGGCGCTCGACGCTTCGCGCGGCGAAGATCAGGGGCAGCGACAGGCAAAAGTACACGACCAGGATGACCGTGTACCCCCACGAGAACGTCCAACTTCCGATCACGGCGAGTCGGCTGACGACGCGGGTGAGATCCGTCACCGTGATCAAGGAGAGCAGTGCGGTCGCTTTCAGGACGTCGATCGCGAGGTTCCCAAACGATGGGATCATCGTCGGCAAGGCCTGGGGGAGAATGACCTTCGACATCGTCAACCGCGGAGGCAAGCTCAGTGCGGCAGCGGCTTCCCATTGCCCGCGGGCGACCCCGAGGATGGCACCGCGAACGACCTCCGCCCCATAGGCGCCCGCATTGCAGCCGAGCACGCCGATCCCGACCTGCAGCGGCGAAAGAAGGATCCCAACGTACGGCAGTACGAAGAATGCCCAGTAGAGTTGGACTAACGCCGACGTACCCCGGAAGAACTCGACGTATACCGTGGCCGCCGTCCGTACGGTCCGAAATCGGGACAGCTGGGCGAGTCCGGCAATGAAGGCCATCGCGAAAGCGAGCATCATGCTCAAGGTCGCCGAGAGGATCGTCACCCCCACGCCCTGGAGCAACAAGCGCAGCACGATTGGATTAACGCCCGGTAACGTCATGGTGCGAGACCGACGCGCCGTCAGCGACGGGCTACGTCACTTGAACACCTTATACCCCGGCTTCCAGGGTGCCGCCGGGCAGAGATCCTTGGCCGTGACGCCGGGGGGCGGCAGCATATCCGGTGTGTACCCAAATGGGCCTTGCAGTTTCTGCAATTCACCGCTCTTCACCATCATCTCCAGCTGCTGGTTGAAGGCGTTCAGCAGACTGACATCGTCGTGACGCATCGCCCAGCCACCGTATGCAATGATCTCCTTCCCGTGTTCCATCGGCCCCGTGAACGGTTTCGCCAGCTCGAGCTGACCGGCGCCACCGTACTCCTTGACATCGAGCACGAGGCTCAGATCGCCGTTCAAAAACGCATCGATCCGGCCTTCCTTGAGAGCCTCAACCCCCAGGGCCTCCTCAGGGAACAGGACGATCTGCTCCTGCTTCACCCCAGCCTGCTTGGCCCAATCGATCTCGGCGTTCCCCGTCCCGATCCCGACCTTGACCGCCGGGTCCTTCGCGAGATCGGTGTAGCTATGGAGGTTCTTCGGGTTTCCGGCTTTCACGAGCGCCCCTTCGCGATATTGCGCCATCGGGTTCGTGAACGCCACCTGCGCGCATCGCTTCGGCGTGATGTAGAACGGAAAGGCCGACATATCCCAACGCCGATCCAGCAGACCAGGGATGATCGCATCGAATTCAATCAGGACCGGGTCGAGGTTCTTGATGCCGAGCTTCTTCAGGATGGCGCCTGCCACCGCCGGGCCGCTGCCCGTAAAGTTCCCGGTCTTGTCGTCAACATACGACAGGGGCTTCAGGTTGATGAAGGCGGCCCGGAGATACCCTTGCCGTCTGGCGCGTGCGAGCGAATCATCGGCCGTAGCCGCGTCGCTGCGTCGCTCGAACACCTTGGGCACGGAACCCGCCGCCAATATGGCGACGCTGAACCTAGCAGCCGTACCGAGGAGACGCCTTCTGTCTAACCTGCCCGAAGTCATAGGTCACCCCCCGCTTCTGGTTAGGCATCGACCACGAGAAATTGAAAATCCCCACTGGTGGGAATCGCCTTATAGGCTCCGGCACCGCCATCGCAAACACCCGTCACCGCGCTCCTCCGGCGACCCAAATTGACAGCCTGCGATTCGAGAGAGCGGACCCTCGAGCGAGACGCGGCGTTCCGCCAATGCGCTTCGGTCGGTCATTATGGGTGCGTGCCGCGTCACTGCGATCGCTTCGCCGCGTGCCTATTGAGATGAGCGACCAGGCCCGGCAGCGAATGGAGAATATGTTCGCGAAGCTTGGATACCGCGGCAGAGACGACGCCCTGCCGGATAACGTCGAGGAGCTCGGCATGCGCGACCGCAATCTCTGTAAGCCTAGCTTCGCGGGAATCGTCCTGGATCGCGGCGATACGAAACTGCGCGCTAATGGTCTGATAGATGCGGCTGAGCAGCGGGTTCCCCGAGTGCTCACACAGTGCTTCGTGGAACCGCACGTCCTGCTCGACAACTTGAGCCATATCATCGACTTGACTCGCTTGGGTCATCGCGGTGACCGCAGCATCCAGTGCTTCGAGGGCTTCTGGCGATCTGTGCTCGATAAATAGCGCCACGGCGAGTTCTTCCAGAGCACAGCGGAGGCGGTACAGGTGAGTCGCGTCAGTACCGGTGATCTCTGCGACGACCGGCCCGTGCCGCGGTTTGAGGATGACGAGGCCTTCCTGCCGAAGCCGCTGGACCGCCTCCCGGACGGGCGCACGGCTGATCCCCATGCCCTGGGCGATTCGGGCCTCATTGAGGCGCTCGCCCGGTTGCAAACGCCCCTGAACGATGCGCCTCCGCAGCTCGTCAAACACTTGCTGGCTGACTGATTTTTGCTCAAGAATCCGAAAATCGGTCACGGATGCTGCCAACGTGTTCCTCCACTGACAGTAGGCTGTCGACAGTAATACAGCATTGTCATCGAAATTCCTGCCATTCCGGACACGGATCGCATGAGCAACAGGGGACCGCGGTGGACTGATTTCTGCGATCGACGTCGGGCGTTGGCAACTTCGTCATCGAAGGGTGGTCCAAATCCGGGAGGGACTTCGTATTTGCCGCAGTGACCCTCTGGGGACTTGGGTCGCCTGGACCTTATTGACCATGGACGGATGCTAGGCACCGCGTGTACGAGGTACAAATCGGGGGGCCCGCTGCAGAGCGTATCTCCGACAGTGCCGCTCCCGACGGGAAGCAGAGGACGAGTCGCATGACGTAATCCTGCGTACTCGACCTGGCGGCGAGTGCGGATGATTCGGATGGTTCGAGAATGATGCGCTATACGCGGATAGCCAATTAAGGGACGAGCGACGCGGCGAATTCGTCGACCCGCGGCAGGTCGGGTAGCGATGCCAGCAGTGTCAGCGCGCGCCCGGCTTGGTCCCTGGACGACGCCCGGCGGGCGGAGCTAGCGTGTCACCCGTGTAGCACATGCGCGATCAGCGGCGCGACGTCAGTGATAAGATCGGCCACTCGAACTCCGACCCTCCGAAAAGTGTTGATCTTGGCCGCGGCGGTATCCTGACCCCCCGCCACGATCGCGCCAGCGTGGCCCATACGCTTCCCCTGGGGCGCAGACTTCCCGGCGACGTATGCCACGACCGGCTTAGCCATCCGGAGGGCGGCGTCCGCGGCGGCGAGTTCGTCCGTGCCGCCTATCTCGCCGATGACTACCACGGCGTCCGTCGACGGATCGGACTCGAACAGCGTCAGGATTTCGGCGAAGTGGGTGACGCCGAGCGGGTCGACACCGATTGGTCTCCGTGATCACTACCCGGGCCTCAAGCGGCTTGGGCTGCCGCGTATCCGGCTCCACGATCTGCGCATCTCCACGTAACGTACCTCAGCGCCGAGGTGTGGACGGCCGCACAGTCGCCGACCGCATCGGGCACTCAAGCGCGTCATTCACGCTCAGGACCTACGCGCACCCCGTTACCCGGGCCCATGAGCACGCGGCTATCGTGGCCGGCGAGTTGCTCGCCGCGCGGGGGCAGTTCGCGCGGTGATGGCGTACTTACGATTTACTAACGACAATGACCCCATGTTCGCGGTGAGCAGCCGTTCAGAAACGTTGAAAAATATGGTGGGCGAGGCAGGGGTCGAACCCGCGACCTCCTCGGTGTAAGCGAGGCGCTCTACCGCTGAGCTACTCGCCCCCGGCCCTCAGTATATCAGACGATCTCTGGCGGCCTGGGGACCGAGCCGAGCCGACAAACCGCTAACCCCGCACCCGCCGCACGGTGGCGCCGAGCCCGGTCAGTTTCTCTTCGAGACGGTCGTAGCCGCGATCCAGGTTCTCGACGTTGGAGATCTGTGTCTCGCCCTGCGCCGCCAAACCGGCGATCACCATGGCGGCCCCGGCCCGGATGTCCACGGCCTCGACGGGAGCGCCGGAGAGGCGCTGGACCCCGGTGATGATCGCCGTATCGCCATCGACTCGAATGTCGGCGCCCATCCGCCGGAGCTCGTCCACATACCCGAAGCGCCGTTCAAAGATCGTCTCCCGAATCGCGCTGCGCCCCGGGACGGCCGCGAGCATCGCCGCGAACTGCGGATGCAGGTCCGTGGCGAAGCCCGGGTACGGCGCCGTATCCACGTCCACGGGCCGGAGCTCCCCGTCGACCTTGACGCGGACGCCGGACGGCCCCGACTCCACCGTGACGCCGGCGTCGCCGAGCTTGGTCAGGAGCGCGGTGACGTGCTCCGAGATCAGGTCCTCCACCAGGACGTCTCCTCGGGTCGCGGCGGCGGCGATCAAGTAGGTACCGGCCTCGATCCGGTCCGGGATCACGGTGTAGGTCACGCCGCGGAGCGCCTGGGTCCCCTCCACCGTCACGGTACTCGTCCCCGCCCCGCGGACCCTGGCCCCCATGAGCGAGAGAAAGACGGCGGTGTCCACGACCTCGGGCTCCCGCGCGGCATTTTGGAGGACCGTGACGTCCGCCGTGCGCGACGCCGCGAGCATGAGGTTGATCGTCGTGCCCATGCTGCTGCGCGGAACATAGTAGGTGGCGGGGCGCAGCTGATCCGCCTGTCCCTTGAAGTACCCGTGTTCCGTCGCAACCCTCGTTCCGAGCGCTTCGAACCCGCGAATATGAAAATCGACGGGCCGGCTCCCGATGACACACCCGCCGGGCAACGGCACCTCCGCGCGGCCCAGGCGGGCGAGGAGCATGCCCGCCACGTAGAATGACGCGCGCATCTGCCTCGACAAATCGTGGGGCGCGGTGTGCCCGGTGAGGCGCCTCGCGTCGACCTCGAGACGGTCCGGCCCCGTCCATTCCGCGCCGACGCCGAGGGTTCGGAGAATCTCGAGCAGCGTCTGGACGTCGCGGCAATGGGGGACGTTTTCGATGACCGAGCGATCCTCGGCCAGCGCGGCGGCGACGATAATCGCGAGCGAGCTGTTCTTGGCGCCCGCCACCCGCAATCGCCCGCGAAGGCGCGCCCCGCCGCTAATGAGCAGACGTTCCGTGCGTGTGTCCTCGATGATCTCAGCGCGGGCCAGCGGACGGTCCTTTCATCGCCGTCTGCACGTAGGAACGGACGAGCTCTTCCAGGAGCCGGTCCCGCTCGATCTGCCGGATCAGCGTGCGGGCGTCCTTGTGACTGGTGATGTACGTGGGATCCCCGGACACCAAGTAGCCGACGATTTGGTCGATGGGGTTATATCCACGCTCCAAAAGCGCGTCGTAGACGTAGCGCAACGCCTCGCCCACGTCGCGGAGCTGGCGGCTTCCGACCTGGAAAATCCCGGTTTTCTCGTGTTCGGCCACCGCGCCCCCCTGCTCCCGCGTGACATGCGCGCGTGGCCGCAGTTCAGCCAACCCCGCGAGAATACACCTGCCGGGACCACACCGATCGTCGCCGCGCACTCGTCACGCCGGAACAGACGCAGGTACTGTTCGTGAGGAGGCGAAGCTTTCCTCTCGCGGCGCTGCGCCGGGGGTCGCGGCGCGAGCGTATGCGTCATCCTTAACACAACCTTGGCGGACCGTTCATCGCGTCACCGCGGGGAACTCATCGTCGGACAGGATACTACGGAAATGGCCGGGCATATCCCGGAGCAGCGACGGCGGCGCACGACCGAGGTGGCATCAGGTTGATCGTCACGCACGGCAAGGGGGGGTGATCCTGTATGGCAGTCCTGCGGGGATGGGCGGCGCTGGCCCTCGCCCTGATCGTCGCCATCGCGGTACTTCCGGGCGGCGCGGGCGCCCAGGCCACAATCTCGCTCAAGTACTACTACCCGGTAGGGGTCTCAGGCCCGCTCAACCAGCTCATGACGAGCATGGTCAACGACTTCAACCGCTCGCATCCCGGCATCAGCGTGGAGCCTGTGTTTGCGGGCAACTACGTTGAAGCCATGGCCAAAGCCATGACGGGCGTCATGGGCGGCAATCCGCCCGACCTCGCGGTGCTCGACACTCCCGAGTTGTACTCGCTGCTGGATCAAAACGCGGTGATACCGCTCGACGACCTCATCGCCAAGGAACCCAAGGGTTGGCTCGACGACTTCTACGGCGCCCTGCTGCTCAACGCACGGTCCAACGGCCACACGTATAGCATCCCGTGGCAGCGCAGCACGGTGATCTTCTTCTATAATAAGGACCTGTTCCGGGAGGCCGGGCTCGATCCGAACGCGCCTCCCAAGACCTGGCAAGAACTCGTGGCCGATGCCCAGAAGCTGACGGTCCGGGACGCGAGCGGCAACGTCACGCGATGGGGCGTGGAGGCGCCGGTCGTCGACACGTCGCCCTGGGTGATCCAAGGCTTCTTCATCGAGCAAAAGGCGAAATACTTCGACACGGTCAGCGGCAAGTGGGTCAAGTTCAACTCGCCGGAGACGACCTCGGCGGTGCAGTTCATCCTGGACCTGCAGAACAAGTACAAGGTCCATCCGCCGGGGCCGTCCAGCGCCGCGTTCTGGGCCCAAGTGCCCCAGGACTTCATCCAGCAAAAGGTCGCCATGATCTACACGACCACCGGCAACATGACGTTCATCCGCACGAACGCGAAGTTCGCCTGGAACGCCGCGTTCATGCCGGCAGGCAAACAGTGGGGCTCCCCCACCGGCGGCGGGAGCTTCTACATCTTCAACAAGATCCCGCCGGACCACGTGCAGGCGGCGTGGACGTTTATCAAGTGGATGACGGAGCCCCCGCAGGCGGCCCGCTGGAGCATCGGGACGGGCTATGTGCCCATTCGGAAGACCGAGCTCTCGACGCCCGCGTTCGCGGCATACCTCAATCAAGTGCCGCAGGCGTTGACCGCAACGCTACAACTGCGGGTGGCGGGCGAGCAGATGACGATTCACGATGTGGACCGCGTGGGCATGGTGCTCCTCAACGCCGTGCAAGCCGCGCAGTCCGGCCGGATGAGCGCCCAGGCGGCGCTCGATCAGGCGCAGCGCGATGCAACGCAGCTGCTCGCCAAGTACTGACACCATACGCTCCGCGTGCCGGCTGTGACGATCGCGCCCCGGGCACGATCTCGGAGGGCCGTGCCGTGACCGGCACGGCCCTTCCCGATCGTTGCGTCCGCGCACCGGCGTGCTGAACGCGGCGCGGCCTACGGACGTGCCCCGGGCGGCGGCCAAAGCCGCGCGCCGGCGGTGGCGGATCCAGCCGTACCTCTTCCTGCTCCCCTCGCTCGTGTTCCTCGGCACGTTCACGTACTACCCGGTGCTCTCGTCCCTGGAGATGAGCCTGTACCGGCTGAGCCCGATCACGCACCAGCGCCAGTTCGTCGGGTTCGCCAACTACACCGCGCTCGCCGCCGATCCCGTGTTTGGGCGTGTCCTCAAGAACAGCGCCGTGTTCCTGCTGGGATCGGTACCCATCACGGTGGCGCTGGCGCTCGTGCTGGCCCTCCTGCTCGTCCGCACGCACGCGCTCAGCGCCGCGTTTCGCACGGCCTTCTTCTACCCGACCCTGCTGCCGCTCGTCGGCGCCGCCGCGATCTGGCTGTTTGTGTACACGCCCGGATACGGGCTGATCGATGTCTACCTGCACGGCCTCGTGCCGGCGAGCGTGAACTACCTGGGCGACCCCAGGTACGCGCTGGCGGCCGTCATCGCGCTCACGATCTGGAAGAACGCCGGCTACTACATGCTCTTTTATCTCGCGGGGCTGCAGTCGGTCCCGGTCGAGCTCTACGAGGCGGGGCGCCTCGAGGGCGCATCGGCGTGGCAGCAGTTCCGCACGATCACGTTTCCCCTGCTGGCGCCGACGACGTTGTTCGTGCTCTTGATCGCGAGCATCAACGCGTTTCAGTCCGTCGATCAGATCTGGGTCATGACGGGCGGTGGACCCGACAACGCCACGAATCTCCTCCTGTTCTACGTCTACCAAGCCGCGTTCATGTTCTTCGACCTGAGCAAGGCGGCGACGCTGACCGTGTTCCTGCTCGCGGTGCTCATGGCGATCGCGATGCTGAGCTTTGGCCTGCTCGAGCGGCGCGTCCACTACGAAGTGTGACATGACACCCGTCGTGGCCCGCCGAGTCGCGACGACATGCTGGGCCCTGGGGGTCGGAGCGCTCGCCTTCATCTGGGTCTTCCCGCTGCTGTGGGCGCTCGCCACCTCCCTGCGTCCGCCGGGACAGCTTGGCAGCGAGATCGCATCGCTGTGGGTGCATCATGCGAGCCTGGCCAATTTCCGCGACGCCTGGGGGGACGCGCCGTTTCTGCGCCTCTACTACAACACGGCGGTGGTCGTCTTCGGAATTCTGGCGGTGCAATTGGTCACCATCACGCTCGCCGCCTACGCGTTCGCCCGCCTGGAGTTTGCCGGGCGGGAATGGCTGTTCCGGCTGTTTCTCCTCCAGCTCATGGTGGCGCCGTCGTCGTTGATCCTGCCGAACTTCGTGACGCTCAAGACGCTCGGGCTCCTCAACACGCGTCTCGGCATCATGATCCCGTACTTCGCCTCGGCGTTCGGCACGTTTCTGCTCCGGCAGGCCTTCCGAGGCGTGCCCCGCGATCTCGAGGACGCGGCCGCCATCGACGGCTGCTCACCGCTGCAAACGATCTGGCACGTCTTCGTGCCGCTCGCCAAGCCGACGTTCGTCGCGTTTTCCATCGTGAGCATCGTGTACCACTACAATGAGTTCCTGTGGCCGCTGATCATCACGGACACGGATCGGGCGCGCACGGTCACGGTCGGGCTCGCGTCGTTCACCCAATCGGCCGAATCGGGGGCCCAATGGAACCTCGTCGCCGCGGGCACGGTGATCGTCGTCCTGCCGCTCCTCGTGTTGTTCATCCTGTTCCAGCGGCGCTTCGTCGAGAGCTTTATGTATTCCGGGCTCAAGGGGTAGATGCTCCGCCCCCGTCGGGACACTGGTATAATCTCATCTGGGCCCGTAGCTCAAGGGTAGAGCATCCGGCTCATAACCGGCGGATCCAGGTTCGAGACCTGGCGGGCCCATTTCTATGCGGCTCAAGAACCCATCGCCCTGTTGTCCCCCGTCATCTCGCGCGGACGCCGCGCGGCGAGCCGCCGACCGGACCCAATTCAGCTCGGGTCACCCGGCGAGAGCCTCCTGCGGAGCCGGACTCCACGTCCTGTTTCAGAGCCCCTCACCGCCGGACCAGAGCCCTCCTGGAACCGCAGACTCGCCGTTCTGCCTCTCCGCGACCTCATTGGCGTGCTCATGGACGGTGCGGCTCAGGTGCTCCCGAGGGTAACCGTGCACCACGACGGTCGCAGGTCCCGTTACGGGCGCGGTGTGCCCGCCTCTACCGTCACGCCCAGACTCCGCGCGACGTGATCGCCCAGGTAGGCGCCCTGCCGGACCAGACGCTCCTACAATGTCGGAACCGGCACGCGGCGCGACGCCGGCGCCCGCCGCGGGCGCATCCATCCTGGTAGAATTGATCCGTGCCGGTCGTTTCGGTCTTCTTCGGCATCGTGATCCGGATGTTCTACCGGGAGCACGGCGTCCCGCACTTTCACGCGGAGTACCAGGGGCAGCAGGCCACGTTCACGTTCGATGGCGAACTCCTGGCCGGCGCTCTCCACTCGAAGACCGCGTTGCGCCTGCTCAAAGAATGGGCGGTCGTATCCCGGCAATAGCTGGAGACAAACTGGAACCGCTTGCAGGCCGGCGAACCCCTGGAGCGGATCCCGCCGCTGGACTGAGGAGGTGTTCGATGCCGTCGCTGCCGACCGTCGTTCGCGCGGAGCACCGCGGTGGCTACACGATCCACCTCGCGTTCACCGATGGCGTGGAAGGCGCGGTGGACTTCTCACCGTGGCTTGAGGGCCCCGTCTTCGAGCCACTCACAGACCCGCAGTACTTCCAGCGCTTCTTTCTGGACGGTGGCACGGTCGCCTGGCCGAACGGGGCCGACATCGCGCCCGAAACGCTCTACGAGCGCACCATCGCGAACCAGGCCGCCTAAATAAAGTGACAAAACTCATGCAACATGAGTGCGTCTCCTGATCATGCGATGGAAAAACGGGCTTCCAATCATGCGCAAGATGAGCTGCGGACGCCTGGCGCGACGATGGAAGAATGCCTCAGAGTCGGTCTGCAGCACGTCGAGGCTCGTCCGGTGATGATTGTGGGTCACCTCGCGGCGCCACGCGCGGAACAGGTGGTCCAACGGTTGAAGTTCCGGCGAGTAGGCCGGCGGGAAGACCAACGTCAACCAAGAGCCGTGCCGGTCAAGCAGGGCCGCCACCAGGCGCGATTTCTCGGCGCGATGGACGCCCGCATTGTCGAGCACGATCATCGCACGGCGGCCCCGGCGGCGGGTGCGCCACACCAACGTCTCGGCCAAGGCACAGAAGGTCCGAGCATCCCGGCGATCCGCGTAGCGGCGGAAGGCCGTGCCGTCGCGCCAATCAACGGCGGCAAAGAGATGGCGCTTGCGGTTCTTCCCCGGGGCGGGGATCTTGCGCTGGCGTCCACGCAAGGTCCAGCATCGCGTCAAGGCCGGCAACAACGCCAGTTCGCTTTCGTCTTCCACGTACAGATCCGTCCGAGGTGGCGGGCTCAGGAACAGCGCCTCGGCGCGGCGTTTTTTGACGCATACTCCGGATCGCGCCGAGCCAAATGGCGGACCGTCCACGTCGGGCGGCGCGGCGTGTAGCCATGTTTGCGCAACTGCCGGCGGACCACTTGCGGACCGACCTTGATGCCTGTCTGCTCGCTCAAGTAGGCGGCCAGAGCGGGGGCGGTCCAGGCAGTACGATGGACACCGACGCGTTGCGGATCTTGTTCGACGAGGTTCAGCAACAGCCGGATCCAGGCGGGAGTGATGGTAGGTGGGCGACCCGAGCGGGCTCGGTCGGGCAACCCCGCCAGGCCAGCGGTATTGTAGCGTCGGATCGTCCGACGAACCGTGTCCGGGTGCACCCGGACAATCGCGGCAATCGCCGGAGGCCTCAGCCTCTGGTGCGACAACAGGACGATGTGGCAGCGCGTCCGCTCGGCCGGAACAGGAGTCCGTCGATAGCGCGCCTCCAGCGCCGCGACCTGCCCGGACGAGAGCGGACGGACGAACAGCGGTGGCCGCATGTCGTCCCTCCACCCCGAAAGGCAGGTGATTTTCTACCATGCTTACCATAGCCAAGTCATTCTCGCAAGACTTCGGGCATTTTATTTAGCGACAGGAGTCCTGCGGGGCCGACGAGGAACTCCGGGATCAAGACCGCTTGCCGCCGAGTCCACCCGGGGGCGGGCGCCCGCCATCCGGCGATCCTCCAAACGCCCGGTCCCGTCGGCGAGACGCGGTGCGGTCTGACGGGGAGGAGATGAGGCGCGTCCCGAGACACGGAACAGCCGGCTCCGCGAGCGGCCAAGGCTCGCGGGTGCGCGACCGACTCATCGCGACCTACTCGATCGTCGCCCGCGACGCAGCCACCGGACAGATGGGGACACCCTGACGCGCTAAAATGCTCCTAGAAGGTACCGCCCTGACGGACGCGGTACCCGATGGGGATCGGTTTAGGTTCGGGTCAGCAAGACCAGCGTCACCCGCGGTGATGTCAGGACCCACACGACGAGCAAAGCCACCGTCCCACATGCCAGGAAGGCGACAGGCGCACCCCAGGTTTGAGCGAGGGCGCCGGCCAGCATCGCCCCGATCGGCGGAGCACCGGCGAGCACCAGCGAATAGACCGCCATGACGCGTGCGCGTACGTAATCGGGACTCGAGACCTGGAGGGTCGTATTTGCCATGGCCTGGAGGACGACGAGCGCAGCACCACCTACAGCCAGGCCTGCGGCGACCATCGGGTATCCGCGCATCACAGCCATTGCGAGTTCGGTAGCGGCGAGCACCGCCGCGCACGCGGTCACGACAGACCCGCGTGGGCGCCGTGGACCGGCGAGCACGACTCCCAAGGCGCCTGCGAACGCCCCGGCCCCCTGGGCGGCCATCAGCATGCTGAACGCCCCGGCAGGGACCCGCAGCACGGTCCGGGCAAAGACCGGCACAAGCACAGAAAAGTTCATGAGAAGGAGCGCGCTGGCTCCTACCAGGAGGAGCGTGCGGCGGACGGTGGGCGTCCCCCAAACATAGGTCAAACCTTCCCGGAGTTGATCTCGGAGGTTCGACGCGGCGGACCTTGCCAGCGACGGCGCCGGCGGGCGCATCAGGAGCAGAGCGGCGAGGACGGGGACGAAACTCGCGGCGTTCACCAGGAACGTCCAGCCGATCCCCAACCTCGTCATCACCGCCGCGCCGAACGCGGGGCCGATCAGGCGGGCGACGTTGAAGATCGTGGAGGTGAGCCCGACCGCGTTCAGCACGTCCTCCCGGCCCACGAGTTCTGCGACGAAGGCGTGCCGCGCGGGATCGTCGAGCGCGGTGGATAGCCCGAAGCACGCGATGAGGACCGCGAGCTGCCACACCCGCACCGTGCCGGTGACGACGAGCACGCCGATTGCGAGGGCGATCGTCATCTGAGCCGCTTGGGTGCAGATAAGAATGCGGCGCTTGGGCACGCGGTCGGCGAGGACCCCGCCGGCCAGGGAGAGCAGGATCACCGGGACCGCCTGCAGAGCGGTTACGGCGCCAAGCAGCAGCGCGGAGCGCGTGAGTTCCAGCACGAGCCACGGCAACGCGACCCGGTGCATCCAGGTGCCAACGAGCGAGACGGACTGACCGACCAGGAACCACCGGAAGGCGGTGTGGCGTAGCGCCGGCAGGGGACATGCGCGGCGCACGGCACCGATCTGCACGACAGGGCCCTCCAAGAGGGAGATCGAAGCAGCTTCACTGTGGCATGACCTCGCGCAGCCGAGAAGTCACAGAATCGTGATCGCCGTGATCGCAAACCGTGATGGCCGGTGGATCTGACGGACCTGCGTGTGTTCGCGCAGGTTGCCGCGGACGGGAGTTTCAGCCGCGCGGCCGCGGCGCTGTACCTCGCCCAAGCGGCTGTCAGCCGGCGCATCGCGCTCCTAGAGGCCGAACTGGGCGCGCCGCTGTGCGTGCGGGGCGGACGGCGGCTTACGCTGACTAATGCAGGCAAGACGCTGCTGCCGTATGCCATACGCAGCCTCCGCCTCGTGGAGGAAGGCCGGGAGCGAGCCCGTGCGGCGCACGACGTATGGAGCCTCTCGCTCGCGGCTCCGGCGTCGATCGCCCCGCACGTGTTTCCAACAGTCGTAGCAGCAGCGTTACGCGGGGCGCCGATGGACGTGGCCTGTCGCACCGCGCACACGTCCGAGGTCAAGCAGATGGTACTCGACGGCGCCGCCGACGCCGGGTTCGTCCTGGCCGGTCCGGCATCAAGCGGCCTGAGGCTCCGTACGCTCCATCGGGACCCGGTGCTTGCCGTCGCGGCCCGGGGTCATCTGCTGACCGTGCGTGAGAGCCTGCGCGTACAGGATCTCTGCGCGCATCCCATCGTGTTCTTTACATGGGGGCCCGGATATTTGGAGGCCCTGGAGATGTTCCAACGGAACGGTGCCCAGGGCATGGGCCGGCGCGAGGTGTCGCCGGCTGCAGTCGCGCACGCCCTCGTACTGAAGCATGGGTACGTCTCGTTCCTCCCGCGTTTGACGGTCCAGCCCGACCTCCAGGCAGGCACCTTGGTCGCACTACCGGTGCGCGATTTACCATCGTGGACCTGGGACATCGCCGTCGTGTATCGTCGTCGCAAGAAGCCGCAGCGGCCGCTCGCATACCTGCTACAGGCGCTCGACAGCATAAACTGGACCGGCAGCGCGATCACGGCATCCGCCGGCCCACCACCGGTGACACGCCGGCGCCTGACCGTCGCGAGGCTCGCCAGACGACTGCCGTCGCGGCGGTAACTCCTCCCAGGTTACGTGTGGCCTCGAATCCTGGCTCCTCGGGTCCGGGTGACAGATCCACCGCGCTGCGCCGCCCACACCACGGCCACGCCGCAGAAGCTCCAGGTAACGTGCAGTGGCGGAAGCCGTGGTGCACGCCACGAGCTTGAAGCGGTCTCGGTTGTGCCCGGTCCCCACGCGGATTACCAGGCCGATACCGTGAACTCGTAGCGGACTCCAGCGGGCCGCAGGGGCGGCAGCGGCGCTCGCCGGGCAACGGAGGGCGCCGCCGGCGAGCCGGAGCTCCGCTACACGGCGTCGGGGAAGCCGGTTGCGCCTGTCGCCGGCCACCGCTGGCTGTTTCTGCGACGCCGCGGACGCGCGCACATCACTCGCGGCACCACGCTCGATGAAGACTCCACGTGCGCGCATTTCTCGCCCGCTCCGTAGCATCGATATCGAGCGACGTGCCGATCTTGCGACCGAGACCTGAACCGTATATCCTGACGGGGGATGGCCATGACGCTTGAAACCCTTGCGAAGACGAAGCGAGAGGAGATTCTTCGCATCGCCGCCGCGCACGGTGCCCGGCACGTGCGCCTGTTCGGCTCAACGGCCCGCAGGGAAGCTACGGAGACCAGCGATATCGATCTCCTGGTGGACCTGGAACCGGGGCGCAGCCTCATGGATCACGCCGCGATGATCGTCGAATCGGAACGATTGCTCGGTTGTCGCGTTGACGTCGTACCGGAGCGCGGACTGCGCCCTCGCGTTAGAGACGCCATCCTCCGTCACGCCGTCCCACTGTGAGGGACGATCGAGAGCGCCTGCTCGACATGCTCGAAGCGATCGAACGCATCGGACGCTACGCTTCTCGGGGGCGTGAAGCATTCCTCTATCCGTGCCCTCTTCGAGCCAGGCCCTGTCGGACCTGTTGTTCCTCCGAGGTGGTCGTCGCTGAACTCATGCTGACCGATCCACCAGCCGCAAATCCAAAACCGGGGATGGGAGCCCGCATCCTCAGCCTTGAAGGACACGTGTTCGACGCGTGGATCCGCCTGCCGGAATCGCTCATGAATAAGCTGAAACCTACGAGATCGACTTATTCGACCTCGGCGATCAGGTACACCGAGGTCGTGTAGTCGAGGGGCAAACCGCTGACGCCGAGGGCGATCCGGGTGTGCTTGCCCGCCTCGTCGAACACGTCGACGAAGAAGTCCGAGGCACCGTTGACGACGGCGGCCTGACCTTGAAATCCCGGCGCGCTTGCCACGAACCCGCCGACGTGCACCAGCTGACGCACCCGGTCCAGGGAGTCAATGACTGCAAGTAGCGCGGCCAGACAGTTGATGGCGCTCGCCCTCGCCGCCTCGCGCCCTCGCGCCACGTCCGCTTCAGCCGTGAGCACCCCTTTGTAGTCCCGGCCTCCAAAACTGGAGACCTGCCCGGCGACGTACACGAGCGCCCCGGTGCGTTTGGCGGGCACGTAATTGGCCACCGGCTTCGGCGGCGTCGGCAGCGTGATGCCCAACTCGCGCAGTCGATCGTCGACGCGACCCATGATCGTCCCCCGCATAAGTCATGACCGACCGAAAGACCTTATTGCCTGCGTTTCCAGTGGTCGTCATCGTCTACCTTTTTGCGCGGCTCTGTCGGGCCGCGATTTGCGCTGCTCGCCATGGCCAGAAGCGCTCCGCAGGTTCCAGCCTGAGCATCCGCGCCGCGCCTACACCGCGGCACAGATCCGCCGATGACGCTCCCCAACCTCGCCATGTCCCGGGCGCTCGACGCGACGCACCGTCCGGCGCTGAAATCCCGGCTCCATCCATGCGCCGGTATGGCTGAACTTCCCCGGCTTCCTGCACACTGCTGTGAATCCAGAGGATCAAATTCCTGTGGCGAATCGGGCCATGATCAAGATGATCGCAAACTGCAGCACGGTCTGGCTCGCCACGACCGCAATGTACCGCCGCATCAGCCGGCCGATCCGCGCACCGTCCGGCGCGGGCCGGCGCATCTCGAAGTAGACGCGGAGGTTGGTCGGCAGCAAGATGCCCAAGCCCTGTACGGCCATCACGGCCACGATCGCCAGCGCCGCGTACAGCCACCAGATCTGCGGCGCCGGCAGCCGGAACAACCCCAGCCACGACGCGAGGTACCAGCCCGCCGTTGTCGTCACCGTCGTGATCGTGGTCATGAAATAGAGCATGCGCGGCATCAACCGCACGATGATGGCCCGCCGCGTCTGTAAGTCCGCGCGCCGGAGGATCGGGCCGAGGATGAATCCCATGAACATGTCCGTGCCGGTCCACAAGATGGCTGAGAAGACGTGCACGTAGTTGAGCGCCCACAACACATGGCTCTGAATCGCGGCGACCAGCGCCGCAACCGGGATCAGCACCCACCAGTTGTCGCGCAGGGCCAGGCTCGGAAGGTCGGGCGCGACCGGCAGGCTCAGCTCCGTTGCGACCTCACTCATCATCACCCTCCTCGTTGCGCGCGGTGAGCGCGCCCCCAGGGACAGCGATCCGCCGGTGGGCGCCCATCCCCGGGTGTTGCCACGGCCGTCCTCCCGGGTTCAGGAGAGTGCCTTGATCCGGGCCACGTACCTCACCCCTCACATGTTCGGAATGGTCGCCTGGAAAGTGGCGTGGTCGCCGTTCACCTCGCACGTGATGATGTAGCTGCCCGGGGGCATCAGGGCGTTGTTGCCGTAGTGCCAGTCCTCGAAGCCCTCCTTTACGCCGTACATCTGCGCGATCGGGATGTCCGTCCGCTTGCCGGTCGCGGTGTTCGTCACCGTAATGCGCACGGCCGCGTACTCAACGGCGGTCCCGGTCGTCTTATCGGTGACGTGGAGCTCAAGATGGCGCCACGCGCCCATGCCGCTCGCTGAGCCCGGGCCGGCGGCCATGCCGGCCATCCCGGGCATCGGCCCGGTCATGGTCCCGCTGACCATGATCTCGCCCGAGCTCGGGTGCATCTTGGCCGCGTCTGCCGCTGTGAACATCTGCTCGGGGCGGCCGATGTCGAGCTCCAACCGGTAGTGCGGCGTCGCGATCTTTTGCACGATCGTGCCGCCCATATCGGCACGCGCGACGGACGGCACGGTCACGGCGGCAAGCACCATGCTCAGGATCCAGAGCTGCCCATATCTCATCCCCCGTTCCCTCCTCCGAGATCAGTGTCCGTGTTAGCGGGTACCACACCAGGCGTTCCAGAAGCGTTCCTCGAGCGGCTGAGGCCGGTCGCTGGTCGGCAGACCGGGTGGCGCCCCGAGGAAACAGAACGGGCTCTGGCGCGCCGGCGTGCGTATTCCAGCGAAAATCGTCCACTGAATCCGTGCCAATTCGTCCACTGACTCCACGGGGAATCGTCTAGCAATTCAGGGTATTTCGCCCATCAGGGGGGCCAGCGAGTCTAGGCGTACAGATGCTCGTGTCAAGTAGCGCTGAACCACAGTGTGGACTTACTCACTTGGGGTCGACCGGGTGATCCCATTTCCCAAGCTCTCGTCAACCCGGTCGCGGCCATCGACGCCGACAGAGCCCGGCGCAGGGACGTCCACTTCCCGTCGCTTCCACACCAGACTGGCGAGCACGGTGCGGCATCGCATGGCCGTCCGTCGAAGCACGGCAAGCCGGTCGTCCCGGCTGAGCCGGGCGACGTCAGGGAGACGCCGGCAGTAGTACCTGGTGCGCGCCCCAAGCGTCCGATCCTTTTGATTCACTCCGGCGAGGAACGCACCATCCGCCTTACCCGCGGCGTCGGCGCCGCGCCGGCTCGCGGCGAACGCCACGGCCGGAGGATCGAGAGACGCGTTCGCCGAACGTCGCCCCGCCGGATGGGCACGTCGGGGCGGTTTCGAGCGGGGGTGCCGTGATGCCAAGATTGTCCTACGCGCACGGTGCGAGCGCGACGCCGCTCCTCGCGGAGACGATCGGCGCCAACCTGCGGCGCACCGTCGAGCGCGTCCCCGACCGCGATGCCCTCATCGTCCGCCACCAAGGGTACCGCGCGACATACCGGGAGCTGTGGGAGCAGACCACGAGCGCCGCCCGCGGCCTCCTCGCGCACGGCGTCAAACGCGGCGACCGCGTCGGCATCTGGGCACCCAACCGATTCGAGTGGGTCGTCCTCCAGTACGCGACCGCGCGCATCGGCGCCATCCTCGTGACGATCAATCCCGGCTACAAGACGACCGAGCTCGAGTATGCGCTCACGCAATCGGGCGTCGCGGTGCTCGCGCTGTCGCGGGGGTTTCGCCAGTCCGACTACGTGGCCATGCTCGGGGAGGTGCGGGGACGCTGCCCGGATCTGCGCGAGGTTGTGGTGCTCGACGAGGGATGGGACGCGCTCCTCCGCGACGGCGGCACGACGCCGCCCGAGCGCGTGCAAGAGGTCGAGACGGCGCTCCAGTTCGACGATCCCATCAACATCCAGTACACCTCCGGCACCACCGGTTCGCCAAAGGGCGCCACGCTTTCCCATCACAACCTCCTCAACAACGGGTTCTTCATCGGCGAAGCCCTCGGCTACACGGAGCGCGACCGGGTCTGCATTCCCGTGCCGTTCTACCACTGCTTCGGGATGGTGCTGGGGAACCTGGCGTGCACGACCCACGGCGCGTGCATGGTCGTGCCGGGCGAGGCCTTCGATCCGCTCGCCGTGCTCGAGACCGTGCAGGCGGAGCGCTGTACGTCGCTGTACGGCGTGCCCACGATGTTCATCGCGGAGCTCGAGCACCCCCGGTTTTCGGACTTCGATACCTCCACGCTGCGCACGGGCATCATGGCAGGCTCGCCGTGCCCCGTGGAGGTCATGAAGAAGGTGCAGACGCAGCTCGGCATGCGGGAGGTGACGATCTGTTACGGCATGACCGAGACCTCGCCGGTGTCGACCCAGAGCGCGCTCGACGATCCGCTCGACAAGCGCGTCTCGACGGTCGGGCGGGTCCACGCGCACGTCGAGATCAAGATCGTCGACCCCGCGACCGGCGCCGTGGTGCCGCGGGGTGCGCCGGGGGAATTGTGCGCGCGCGGATACCTGGTGATGCTCGGCTACTGGAACAACGACGCGGCCACGCGCGCGGCGATCGACGCGGCGCGCTGGATGCACACCGGCGATCTCGCGACGATGGACGACGACGGGTACGTCAACATCGTGGGCCGCATCAAGGACATGATCATCCGCGGCGGCGAGAATATCTCGCCGCGCGAGATCGAAGAGTTTCTCTACACCCACCCAGCCGTGGCCGACGTTCAGGTCATCGGCGTGCCGAGCGAGCGCTACGGCGAAGAGGTCATGGCCTGGGTCAAGCTCAGGCCGGGCGCAACCGTAACCGAGAACGAGCTCGCCGCGTTCTGCCGCGGCAAGATCGCCACGTTCAAGATCCCCCGGTACTGGAAATTCGTGGACGGATTCCCGCTGACGGTCACCGGCAAGATCCAGAAGTTTCGCATGCGCGAGATCGCGATAGCCGAACTGGGGCTGGCCGCGGCGGCCCGCGTGCAGACGGCGTAGCCGCCGCGGTCGTGCGCGCGCGACCAGGTACTCGTCACACCGGAGTTGGTAGCGCAGGAGTTTCCCGGCCTGGACGGCCTCCGCCTGACGGCGCTCCGTCTCCCAGATGGATCTCGCGATGCTAGAGGAAGTCAAGCATCCGCGTCATAAGTAATGTGTTCACGATACATCTTCGCGTAGGCCGCCCCTCCCGCCAAAGCGCTTGGAGGTGACATCGTGCGTCGGGTACAGTGGTGGCGGCTGGCCGCCGCCCTGATCGCGATCGCTGCCGCGGCTGGCGGGCCACGAACCGCCGCGGATGGCGCGAGCCGGAGCGTGGTCGCGGTTCTCTACGCCGGGTCGCTTGTGAACGTCATGGAGAATCGCATTGGCCCGGCGTTCGACCAGGCGACCGGGGAACAGTTTCGCGGGTTCGCGGCGGGATCGGTCGCGCTCGCCAACCAGATCAAGGACAGGCTCCGGCAGGCTGACGTCTTCATCAGCGCCGTGGCGGCGGTGAACTTCCGCCTCATGGGGCCGAAGAACGGCGACTGGGTCCGCTGGTACACGAGCTTCGCGACCTCACCGCTCGTGATCGGGTACAATCCTCGGAGCCGGTTCGCGGCAGACCTCAGGTCGAGCGCCTGGTACGGCGTCATGGTGCGTCCGGGATTCCGCCTCGGGCGGACGGACCCCCAACTCGATCCCAAGGGCGCCTTGACGGTCCAGTTCATGCACCGAGCCGCCCGGTACTACCATCGTCCCACCCTCGCGGCCGATGTGCTGGGACCGGACGAGAATCCGTCGCAGATCTTTCCGGAAGAGACGCTCATCGGCCGGCTGGAGACCGGGCAACTCGATGCCGGCTTCTTCTACTCCATCGAAGCCACCGCAGCGCACATCCCGTACGTCACGCCGCCTGCCGCGATCGCGCTCGGCGCCGAGTACACCGTGGCCGTCGTGCAGCGCGCGCCCAACCCGGACGGCGCGGTCGCGTTTGTCCGGTTCCTCCTGGGTCCCGATGGGTCGCGGATTCTCAAAGACGCCGGCGTCGCGCTGCTGCCGCCAAAAGCGGTGGGTGATCCCGAAGCCGTCCCGGGCGCGCTCCGCGGCACGATCAAGTAGCCGGGCCGGCCGTCAGGCCACGTTGACCCGGTTGCCGCCGATATACTTGGCCTGGTACATCGCGTGATCGGCGGCGTCGACGAGCGCCCTCGCCTCGCCCCCATCGTCCGGCAGGCCGGCCACGCCGACGCTGACCGTGAGGCGTTTTCCTTCCATCCCGCGGGGGATGTCCGTGATACGGCCGCGGATTCGCTCCGCGATCTGCACGGCCTCGGCCTTGGACGCGCCGGGGAGAACGAGCACGAACTCATCGCCACCAAGCCGCGCGGCGAGGTCTCCGGCGCGCGTATGTTGGGTAAGCTCCTGCGCCACCGCGCGGAGTATCGTGTCACCTTCGAGGTGCCCGAGGCGATCGTTCGTGATTTTGAACTGGTCGATTTCCACGATGACGACCGACAGCGGCCGAGCGTCCCGCCGAGCCCTCGCGACCTCGCGTTCCAGCGTGTCCCACAGCGCCCGATGGTTGGCCAGTCCCGTGAGGCCGTCCGTGAGCGCCAGCCGCTGCAGCTCGTCGTCCCGTCGCGCGCGGAGGATGGCCAAGCCCGCCAGCGTCGCAAAGGTCTCGAGGGCGTCCCGCACGTCCGGCGGGAACGCGTCCGGCACGGGGCTGGCGACGTGGAGCACCCCGATCACCCGCCCGTCGACGATCAGCGGGTAAGCGACCTGGGAGGCCGCCCCGGCCACCTCGGCCGCGCACAGGGGATCGCGCATCGCGTTGGCCGCGTAGTATGGACGGCCGTGGCGGGCGACCCAGCGCAGCACGCCGTGCTCCTCCACGCGACCTGGGAGCCCGGCGGTCGCCGCGGGGGCGTGACCCCGCTGGGCCACGACCCGGAGTTCGTGCCGGTGCTCGTCCAGCAGGCAGATCGCGCACATGGGATACGCGAAGACGTCCTGGATCTGGCTCAGAATCTCCTCCAGCACCATGGCCAGGTCCAGCGGCCGGAGCAAGCGTTTCGCCACATCGGCCATGGCGGGCATGAGCCGGCCGGCCTGCCGCACCTGCGTCAGCGATCTGGCAATCGCCTGCACCGCGGGCCGCGCAGCCGTGTCCTCCTCGGCCTGCGGTGACGTCGCGGTCACCGCGCCCTCTTCGAGGATACGGCAAAAGACCTCTACTACCCGAGGATCGAACTGCGTGCCCGCCCCGCGGCGCAGGACCTGGAGCGCCTCCTCCTTTCTCCGGCCTTTCCGGTAGGCCCGATCGTCCATCATCGCACTGTAGGCGTCGGCCACCGCGATGATTCGGGCGCCGAGCGGGATCATCTCACCGCGAAGGCCGTCCGGATAGCCTGTGCCGTCCCAGCGTTCCTGGTGATGGCGCACCAGCGCCGCCACGGAGACCATGCGTTCGACCGGCCGCAGGATCTCTTCGCCGATCGAAGGGTGCCTCCGCATGATCGCCCACTCATCCTCCGTGAGCGGGCTGGGCTTTCGCAAGACCTCGTCCGGGACGCCGATCTTGCCGATGTCGTGCAGCAATGCGCCCCACCGGATCGCACGCCGCTCGTCCTCCCCGCAGCCGAGTTCCCGCGCCACCGCCTCCGTCCACACGGCGAGGTGTTCACTGTGGCTCCCGGTGTATGAGTCCCGCGCGTCGACGGTACGAGCGAGGGCCAGGACCATCTGGAGGTACGCCTGCTCGAGATTGTTGTGGAGCTGGGCCCGGCGAATCGCCGTGCCCCCGATTTCCGCCAGGGCGCGCACCAGGCGCACCTCGGAGTCGACGAATGGACGCAGCCCGCCGTTCCTGACGCGGCCCAGCGAGAGCGTTCCGATCGCGCCGTGTTCCGACTGCACGGGCACGATCACGACCGGTCCCAAGATGTCGTAGTACGCCGGGCGCAGCCAGGGGAAGCGTTCCTCCCGGGCGATATCGTCGATCACATAGGGCGTTCCGGTGGCGATCACGCGCCCGGAGAAGCTCCCCGCGATCGGGAAGGTTTGTCCCGTCGCGCCCGGCATGGCCCCCGCCTGGTAAACCGTCGTGAGCCGCTCCCGGTCCGCGTCGACGAGGTTCAAGGCCCCATGTTGGGCCTGGAGCAGACCCATGGCGGCATCGACGAGGATCGGATACATCTGCTCGAGGCGGTCGGCCTGGCGAAGTCGCCGGCTCACGTCGGCAAACATCTCCAACTGCAGCGCACGATTCCGCGTCTCGGCCTCCGCCCGCTTACGAGGCGTGATGTCGACCACCACGCTCTCATAACAGAGCGCCTGCATCACGGGGTCCAGCACGGCACGCAGGCTCACCCACACCCAGATGATCGCCCCATCGCCGCGGCGCACCTGCGCTTCGAAATCCGTGAACTGGCCGTCTTCCCTCAGCTGGGTCGTCCACCGGTCGCGGTCGGCGGGGTTCACGTACAGATCGGGCGCGCCTATCCTCTGGAGTGCCTCGAGGCTCGGATACCCCGTGATTCGCAAAAACGCCGGGTTCGCGTGCAAAAACCTGCCGTCCCGAGTGGCACGGCAAAGGCCCACGGGCATGCTCTCCACGAGACTGCGATAGTGAGTTTCCGCCGCGTGCTGAGAGGCCGCAACGGGCGCGAGGCGCGTCCCGCCATCGGAGCAGGAGGGCGTACCCGCGACGGCGCCGGCGCCATCGCAGCTTGAACCCGGCCGCGGCTCGATTTGACGGCTCCCCATCGCCACCACCCGCAGCACAACTGGGCCGTGGATCGAACGCGGTAGTTATGTGCCCGAAACTCGATTCGCGTAGACGTTGGTGAATACTAACACTAAACTCTACAAGCGCAGCTAAACCCGGTGCGCGGAGGTCATGTGCAGGATACGTGCAGCCGTTATGAACGCGGCACTTCTATGTCAGCCGCTGCGGCTTCACGCTCATGGGCGGCGGACCCTCATGGGGCGGGACGTTCGCGCGGCTCGGACGGGGGCCGAGCACGCGGAGCAGGGCGTCCTCGCCGATCGTTTCCTCCCGGAGCAAGAGCTCCGCGAGCCGGTCCAACCGGTCGCGGGCGCCTGTCAACAGCCGTCTGACAAACTCCTGGCGTTCTTCGATGATCGCGCGAACGTCACGGTCGATGCGGGCGGCGGTGTCCTCGCTGTAGTCGCGTCCGTGGGAGAGGCTGTAACCAAGAAACGGCTGCTGTTCGTCGGCATCGAACGCCAGCGGCCCCTGGCTCCCCATGCCCCAGCGTGTGACCATCCGTCTGGCGAGCCGCGTGGCCTCGATGAGGTCGTTTTCCGCGCCGGTCGTGATGTCGCCCACGGCCAGTTCTTCCGCGATTCGGCCTCCGAGCATCACGGCGAGACGGGTGAGCAGGTACTCCCGGCTGTAATTGTAGCGGTCCTCGCCGGGCAGTTGCTCGGTGACGCCAAGTGCGCGCCCGTGCGGAATGATCGTGACCCGCCGGACAGGATCGGCGGCCGGCAGCAGCCAGGCGACCACGACGTGGCCGCCCTCGTGATAGGCCACGACGCGCCGGTCCTGGGGGCTCAGCAGGACCGAGCGGACGCCCCCCAGCACGATCTTGTGCAGGGCTTCCGCGAAGTCGGCCCGCGTCACCTGATGGTGCGCGTGGTGCGCGGCGGCCAGCGCGGCCTCATTGGCCAGGTTGGCGAGATCGGCTCCGCTGAACCCCGGTGTCTCCCGCGACAGCACGTCCAGATCCACGTCCGCCGCGAGCGGAAGGTGCTTCGTATGAATGCGCAGGATTTCTTCGCGACCCCGCCGATCGGGAAGCCCAACCGTGACCTGCCGGTCAAATCGGCCCGGACGCAGGAGCGCCGGGTCCAGCACGTCCGGCCGGTTGGTCGCGGCGAGCACGATAATCTCGTGGCGCTCGTCAAACCCGTCCATCTCCACGAGAAACTGGTTGAGCGTCTGCTCCCGTTCATCGTTCACCGTGCCCACGCCGGCCCCGCGCCGGCGCCCAACCGCGTCCATCTCGTCGATGAATACGATCGCGGGCGCCACCTTTTTGGCCTGGGCGAACAAGTCACGCACCCGGCTCGCGCCGACGCCGACGAACATCTGCACGAACTCCGACGCGCTCAGGCTGAGGAAGGGCACCCCGGCTTCGCCCGCCACGGCCCGGGCCAGCAGCGTCTTCCCGGTTCCGGGAGGCCCCACCAGCAGGACGCCGCGCGGGATCCGGGCGCCGAGCTCGAGGTACTTCTTAGGGTGCTGGAGGAAGTCCACGACTTCCACGAGGGCGGCTTTGGCCTCGTCCTCGCCGGCAACGTCGGCGAAGGTGACGCGGGCCTGGTCAACCGTGTACCGGCGCGGCATGATCCGTCCAAAATTCAACACCCCTCCCTGGGAGCGGGCGGCCTGCCGGCCGATGAACACGAGCAATCCGATGAACAGCAATGCCGGGAGCGCGCTCGTCAGGAAGAGGCCGAGCAGCGGATTGGGCGGCGGCGCCACGGTCACCGGCACGTTACTCGCCTGCAGGAGCGGCATGAGGCTCGGATCGCCGATCGCCTGGGGAAACTGCGTGACAAAGGACGCGTAGGTCGGCGGCGCGGGCGTGCCGGCTGCGCCGCGCTTGGGAACCGATGTCGCGTGTTGGGCGGGCGGCCATGGGATCGAGCGAGCAAACCGGCCGGCAATCTGCGTCCCGTCCACGCGGATGCCGGTGACGTTGTGCGCCCGCACCTGCTCGAGAAACGTGGTGTAGGGAATCGTGACCGCCGGCTGGCCTTTCGGCAGCAGGGTGACCAAGTTCCAGATCAGCAACAGCGCGGCGAGAATCCACCACCCCGGCCCGATTCGCGGTGGCGTTGACGCGGGACGTTGCTGCTGTGCCAGGCGAGCACCCCTCGGGTGGTGCGAACGGAGAGGACGGCGACCTAGGTCGCGTCTCGTCTTACATCACAACCGGCCAAGTCCCTGCGTCGTGATGCCGGCGGGGACCGGCGTCACATTCCCTCGTCCCGTTTCGTCATCGGAGTGACGGGCAAACTCTCCGGTGTGACCGGGAGGCCCGATCCCGCAACACGGTGATCGCTCGAAGGAGGTGTGGTCATGCACGCACGGATGAACAGCCCCGTGATGATCGTCCCCGAGGCCATGCAGGCGCTGCTGGCGTTCGCCAAGGCCGCGGAGAAGGGCGGCGTCCCGGCGCGGACACGAGACCTGATCACGTTGCGCGCGAGCCAGATCAACGGCTGCAGCGTCTGCGTCGACATGCACGCCCGCGACCTCAAGAACGCGGGTGAGACCGACGAACGGCTCTTCGCCGTGGCGGCGTGGCGCGACGCCCCCTGGTTCACCGATGCGGAGCGCGCCGCGCTGGCGCTCACCGAGGCCGTCACCCGGCTCAGCGACCGGGCGGACCCGGTCCCGGACGAAATCTGGAACGAGGCCGCCCGGCACTACGACGAGCCCGCCCTGGCGTCCCTGCTCCTCTCCATCGCGCTGATCAACGTCTGGAATCGGCTCAACGTGGCCACTGGGCAGGTCGCGGGTGAATGGAGGAAGTCGGCGGAGGCCCGCCGGGCCGTGGAAAGCCGCTCGGCCGCTCGCTGATAGACGCCTCCGGGGCGATCACCGCGCGGCGGCGCGGTGATCGCCCTCCGTCCGGACGAGACCCGCAGCGACCGCCGCCCTACTTCGCGGTGCCGGCGAGCGCCGCTTCAAGATTGTCCAGTTGCGCGAGCATCCATTGCTGGTAGGTCGTTCCGCGCGGCTCCGTTTCGGAGACGCCGACCACGGGAATGCCGAGCTCCCTGGCGCGCCGCTGGACCCGGGTCGTGATCGGCGTCACCGTTTGCACGTTGTAGAGCAGGACCTTCGCCTGATGCATGCGCAGCTGGTCGTCCATCTGCGCCATCGACAATGCCGGCGGTTCCTGGCCCTCCTCGATCGCCCGCTGGAACGCCTCCGGCGTGATGACGCGCAGATCGAGCGCCGCGGCCATGTAGCCGAAGACGGGCTCCGTAAGCGCCACCGGGGCGCCGTGATACCGGTCGCGAATTTCCGCGATCTTGTCCTGGAGTCGACGGAGCGCTCCTTGGAACAATCCGAGCCGGTCGTGGAATGAGCGGCTACCGGCGGGATCGATCTCGCTCAACGCGCCGGTCACCGCCGCGGCCACCTTCGGCATCGTCCGGGGATCGTACCACACGTGGGGGTTATCGCCGCCCCTGTGCCCGGCGAGCGCGCCCGCGACGATCACCTGCCGAGCGGGGTTCGGCGCCGCCTTCATCAGGCGATACGTGAAGTCGTCGTATCCGAGGCCGTTCATCACGACGAGGGCGGCCCGGGCGACGGCCGCGCCGTCACGCGCGCTGCTCTCGTATTCGTGCGGGTCGACATTCGGATCGCTGATGATGCTCGTGATGGAGACGCGGTCGCCTGCAAGCTGTCCCACGATGTCCCCATAAAAATTCTCCGCCGCGACGACGGTCGGCCGTGACGCGCTCGGAGCAGCCGCGCCGCGCGCCGGCCACTCCCCCAGTATCGCGATCACGACGGTCGCCGCCGCGACCAGCGTCCTCGCACGATGCCACCCGACCCGTGTCATCTCCGTCCCTCCGCCGCACGCGATGCGCGCCGCGGCGCCCCTTGATTTAGACGGTCGAGTCGATCTGCGCCGGGTACAGCAGCCACTGCTCCACGCCGGCCACGCGCAGTTCGCGCGGTCCACACCGCCGGCCGCCGCGACGAGATGAACTAACTGCGGCGGTATAATAACAGATGAAAATCATTATCATCTATTTAGCACGGCGGCCCCACGGGCGTCAAGCGCGCTGTCGCGGTCAATCGGGATCCAGCCGTCGCAGGGCGCGGGGCGTAAATAACGGGCGCTGCGGCCTCTGCGCCGGACCTCGGGCCCGAGCCTCGGTCAAGGACGAGACTCGGTTGCCGTGTCGCTCAAAAGAAGGATGTGCCTTCCATCCCCGACAATCCGAGATAGGCCGCCGGAGGCGGACGGTCGGAGGCCGCGCCCGCCGCGGTTCGCCATATCTCGTGAACATCCGGCAAATCCGCCTCGGTGGCCCGGCGAAGTTGCAGCTCCATCGGGACCCCGTTGGCGCCCGGCCCGGCTCGCTCCTTTCGCCCTGGGCCAACGGCGCGCGGGCCCCCGGCGGTTTTCGATCCGCCCGCGTGCGGACGCCTCGAACGCGAGCGGCGCACAATCGCGGCGTCGGGATCGCGTGCGCCGGCTCGACCGCGTCCTTGGCGTCCGTCCGCGACCGCGCAGCGTCAACCGCGGACGGCCACCGCCTCGATCTCCAGCAGGTACTCCGGCTGCGCAAGGCTCGCGACGACGAGAAACGTGTTGGGAGGGAAATAGCCGCTGAAATACCGCGCGCGTACCTCGGCGATCTTGGCGCGATAGGCGACGCTCGTCGTGTACGTGGTCAGCTTCACGACGTCGTTGAGCGTGGCGCCGGCCGAGGCGAGCACCGCCTTGAGGTTGTCGAAGACCTGCGCCGCCTGCGCCTCGATGTCGCCTTTGCCCACGAGATTCCCGTTGATGTCGTTGGCGACTTGCCCCGCGACGAAGATCAGATCACCGGCCTTTGCCGCGTGCGAGTATCCGGTCGTCTTGTGCACCCCGCGCACCGCTACTTCCTCGCGCGCCATGCCACCCGTCACCCCTTTCCGTGATCCTCTCAGGCCGTCTTGTTCGGTTGAACGACGGA
Organism: Bacillota bacterium; assembly: GCA_021324255.1. GTDB lineage: Bacteria > Sysuimicrobiota > Sysuimicrobiia > Sysuimicrobiales > Segetimicrobiaceae > JAJPIA01. The sequence continues at coordinate 21,051 of JAJPJL010000024.1, read as the reverse complement.
GCACGCCCGGCGCGTCCCGGTCGCCGCCGCGCTCCTCGACCATCCGCGGGTCCGCCGGCTGAGCAATCCATCTCCGCGCCGGTCACGGGCGAGGAGGTGACCGTCCGCGTAACGGTGCGGGGAATGCGCGCCGAGGCCCCCGACGTTGCGCACGGGTAGAGGCCCCCGGCCAGGGGGGAGGGAGGTTGCCGTCGTGGCGACGCTGGCGAAGCCGAAAACCGTCGCGGGGCTGGACCCCCGCGCGAAGGCGCAGATCCTGGCGCGTCTAAGGACAGTGGAGGGCCACCTGCGCGGCATACGACGGATGGTCGAGGACGATCGCTACTGCGTGGATGTCCTCAAGCAAACCAAGGCGGTCCAGCGCGCGCTCGATAGGGTCAACGCGCTCGTGCTGGACCGCCACCTCAACCACTGTGTGAGCGCCGCGATCCGGTCAGGGGCCCCCCGGGAACGGGAGCGGGTCATCTCGGAACTACTGGATGTGTTCGAGAACGGTCATTCATGAGCCCCGGAGCATGAGGTAGCCGCAGTGGCCAAGACGGTCGCGGAGCTTCCGATCGACGGCATGACCTGCGCCTCGTGCGTGCGGCGCGTGGAGAAGGCCCTGTTGCGCGTGCCCGGCGTCAGCGAGGCGACGGTAAACCTGGCAACCGAACAGGCCCGCGTCGTCGCGGACCCCGAGGTCGCCACCCCGGAACATCTCCGGGCCGCCGTGGAGAGGGCCGGCTATAAGGTCCGGAACCGCCCCGTGGCCTCGGGCGCCGCCCCGGGCGCGGCGGCGCCCGACCGCGATCAGGAGCGCTCGCGGCAACACGAACTCGACGAGCTGCGGCGCAAGTGGCTCGTGAGTCTGGTACTGGGCGCGGCGATGATGGTGCTCATGGATCTGCCATGGCATCTCGACATGGCGGTGTGGGCGCCGGTCCTGCTCATCGGGGCATCGGTCATCCAATTTTGGCCCGGCGCCGTCTTCTACGCCGGCGCGTGGAACGCCGGCCGGCACGGCGGCGCCACGATGGACACGCTCATCGCCGTGGGCACGAGCGCGGCCTACGGCTACAGCGCGTTCGTGACCCTGTGGCCCGCGCTTGCCCGTCGCTTGGGATTCCCATTCCACCTCTACTATGAGTCGGCGGTCATCATCATCGCGTTGGTCCTGCTCGGCCGGTGGATGGAGCAACGCGCGATGCGGCAGACCGGCGCCGCGATCAGGACCCTGGTCCGGCTCCAGGCCAAGACGGCACGGGCGATCCGCGGCGGCGCGGAGCACGACATCCCGGTCGAGGAGGTGGTCGTCGGCGACCACATCAGGGTGCGCCCGGGCGAGAAGGTCCCGGTGGACGGCGTGATCCTCGAAGGCGCCTCGGCGATCGACGAAAGCATGCTGACAGGCGAGAGCCTGCCGGTCGAGAAGGAGCCGGGCGATCCTGTGATCGGCGCCACGCTCAATACGAGCGGCTCGTTCGTGTTCCGCGCGACGCAGATCGGCCGCGACACGGTGCTGGCGCAGATCGTCCGGCTCGTCGAGGAGGCGCACGCCTCCAAGGCGCCGATCCAGCGCCTCGCCGATGCGATCGCGGGGGTCTTCGTTCCGGTGGTCTTGATCCTGGCCCTCCTCACGTTTGGCGGCTGGCTCCTGTTCGGGCCGGAACCGCGGCTCATCCTCGGACTGACCGCGGCGATCGCGGTGCTCATTATCGCGTGCCCGTGCGCGCTGGGCCTGGCCACGCCGACGGCGATCATGGTGGGAAGCGGTAAGGCGGCGGAGCTCGGGATCCTGATCCGGAGCGGCGAAGCGCTCGAGCAGGCCCGGCGCGTGACCAGCATCGTCCTGGACAAGACCGGCACGTTGACGACCGGAACGCCCGAAGTCGTGCAGCTCCTGGCGGCCGGCGAGCGGTCGGAGGCGGAACTCCTCCGGCTCGCCGCCGGCGCCGAACGCGGCTCCGAGCATCCGGTGGGCGCGGCGATCGTGGCACGCGCCCGCATGCTCGGACTCGACCTCCCGAGCCCCGAGCGGTTCGAGTCGATCGCGGGCAAGGGGGTCACCGCCACGGTCGACGGCCACCGCCTCGCGCTCGGAAACCGCGCGTTGATGGAGCAGGCCGGTGTCTCCGTGAATCCGCTGGACAAGCACGCCTCGGAGGCCGCGCGCCGCGGCGCGACCGCGATGTTCGTGGCCATCGACGGGCGTCCCGCCGGTCTGATCGCGGTGGCGGACCGGCTCAAGCCGGGCGCCCGCGACACCGTCGCGGAGCTTCGCGCGCTCGGCTTGGAGGTATGGATGCTGACCGGAGACGCCCGGGCGAGCGCGGAGACGATCGCGCGGGAGGCCGGGATCGACCCGGCGCACGTGCTGGCGGAGATCGCGCCCGGGGCGAAAGCCGAGACGATCAGGGCCCTGCAAGCCGGCGGCCGCGTGGTCGCGATGGTCGGGGACGGGATCAACGATGCGCCGGCGCTTGCGCAGGCGGACCTGGGGATCGCGATCGGGACAGGGACGGACGTCGCCATCGCCGCCTCCGACATCACCCTGATCGGCGGCACCCTGCGGAATCTCGTCAGCGCGATCGCGCTCGCGCGCAAGACCGTCGCCGTGATCAAGCAGGGGTTGTTCTGGGCGTTTGCCTACAACATCATTCTCATCCCGGTCGCCATGGGCGCCCTGTACCCGTTCGTGCACGTCCTGCTGAGTCCGGTGCTCGCCGCGGCGGCGATGGCCGTCAGCAGCGTGAGCGTGGTCACGAACGCCCTGCGGCTCCGGCGGTTTCGCCGTCCAAGCAGCGTCGACGATCTGGTCCGCCCGCCGCTGCCGTCCGTCCTCGGAGAATACGCGTACCTGGGCGGCATCGCGTTCATCGCCGTGCTGGCGGGCGCGGCCGCGCTCGCCCTGGCGGGCCATCGCTAGCGGCGCGCCGTGACGTTCATCGAGGGAGGAGGACTGCCGTGATCACCGCCACCCTGCATGTGCCCGATGTCTCATGCGACCACTGCGAGCGCGTCATCAAGACGGCCCTGGGCAACGTCCGCGGCGTGCGCGAGGTGCACGTCGACATTCCGGCCAAGGAGGTTCGCGTCTCCTACGACGAGACAACGGTCGACGTGGAACGCCTCCGGGCGGCCCTGGAAGCGGAGGACTACCCCGTGGCCGCCGTCCGCCACACGCCGGCGTCCGGCTGACCGACCGTGACCGATCTGTACGATCTCGTCGTCGCCGACGTACGGCTCCGGGGGCGGCCGGACGATCGGGTCAACGTCGCCGTCCGCGGTGGGCGCATCGCGGCGATGACGGCGGACCGCCTGCGCGGCCGGCGGGAGCTGGACGGCGAGGGAGGCCTCCTCACCCCGTCCTTCGTCGACGCGCACCTGCATCTGTGCAAGGTCTACACGCTGCCGATGATCGGCGATGAGGCGGTCCGGCGGTACGCGACCGGCGCCATGGAACAAGCCGGCGCCGCGATCGAGCTGGCCTCGGCGATCAAAGACCGGTACGCCGAGGGATGGATCTACGCCAACGCGCGGCGGGCCCTCTTGGAGGGCCTCGGGCACGGCGTCACGCACGTGCAGGCATTTGTGGATACCGACACGCGTGCACGTCTCGAAGCGATCCGCGCCGTGCTGCGCGTGCGCGAGGAGCTGCGGGGTGTCGTGGACGTCCGGGTCGTCGCGTTCCCGCAGGACGGCGTGCTGCGGGATCCGGGGGCCGGCACGTACGTGCGGGACGCAATCGCCATGGGCGCCGACGTCGTCGGCGGCATTCCATGGATCGAGCGCACGGAGGCAGACGCGAGGGCGCACACCGACCAGATGGTCCGGCTGGCCAAGGAGTTCGACCGCGACGTTGCGTTCCTGGTCGACGACGCCGGCGATCCGCGGCTGCGCACGACCGAGCTGCTGGCGAGGACCGCGCTCCGCGAGGGGTGGGGCGGCCGGGTCACGGCCTGCCACGCGCGGGCGATGCGCGTGTATCCGGAACCCTACTTCCGCGAGCTCGTGGCACTCTGCCGGCGGGCCGGCATGGCCTTTGTCATGGACCCGCACACCGGCTCGCTGCACCTCCGATTCGCCGACCTGCTGGCGGCGGATATCCCGGTCGCGCTGGGGCAGGACGATATCGCGGATGCCTATTATCCGTACGGGCGCCACAACATGCTGGAGGTCGCGTTTCTGGCGTCGCACATCGCGGGGCCGCCATCCTTTGCCCAGATGGATACGCTGTATGACATGATCACGACGCACGGCGCCCGTGTCCTCCGCCTCCCCGACTACGGCGTAGCGGTCGGACGGGCGGCGCACCTGGTCGTGCTGCGCGCCGAGACGGCCCACGAGGCGCTTCGGAATCACGCGCCGCCGCGCTATGTGATCAGCCACGGCCGTGTGGTCGCCGAGACGACCGAGGCGACGCGGTTGTCCCTCTAGGGCCCAAGCGCAGGCGTACGCGGCGGGAGCTCAGACGGTCCCCGCCGCGGATGCCGGCCATCCCGGGAACTCCTGAGGCGCCGGCATCGCTCATTCTAATCGCTTCAGGCAAACGGCGATGGCATCGGCCCAGAACGTGCGACGCTTCTGGTTCGGAGGTGAACGATGACAAGGACGCTCGTTGCATTCGCCGTGCTGTGCGCGGTCGCGGCGACCGTGGGCGCCGGCTACGGGACGGCGCGCGCGGATGAGAACAGCCCCTGGACAGCGCCGGGCCCCCCGCCGCCTCTGCAGTATGAGGCTGTCCCGGTCGTGCCCGGGCCGGCCTACGTCTGGGTGGCCGGCCACTGGCAATGGGCCGGGCGATGGGTGTGGATCCCCGGGCGTTGGGAGTACCCGCCCTACGCCGGCGCCCGCTGGGTGCCCGGCCGGTGGGTGCGTGGGGCGTATGGTTGGGTATGGGTGGGCGGATACTGGACGGGTGGAGGACCAGGCTACGCCGTCATCACCGTGTCGCCTCCGCCGCCGCAGGTTGAGGTCATCGGTCCGCCCCCGTTTGCCGGCGCGGTGTGGATCGCCGGGTACTGGCGCTGGGCGGGCGCGCGCTGGGTCTGGGTGCCGGGCTATTGGGTGCGGCGTCCATGGCCCCGCGCTGCCTGGGTCCCCGGCCGCTGGGTGGCCAGGGGCGGCGGCTGGATCTGGGTCGGCGGATACTGGCGATAATCGACCATCCCGAACGAGCAGGGCCGGGATCATGCGAAGCCGCGCGACAGCGCCGTGATCACGGCCCTGCGCTCACGGGCCGGTGCGGTGTGACTTGATCGGCGCGCCGGGGCCGGGCGGCGCTACGGCCGCTTCGCCAATCGGTCGAGCACGTGCGGCAGGTGGAGGTCCACGACGCGAAGGTACCGCGCGGGATCGACATTCCGTCCGCTCACGACCACGGCCAGGTCGCGGTCCCCGGGCCTGATCTTGCCCTCGAGGAGCGCCGCGATTCCGACCGCCCCTGCTCCCTCCGCGACCAGTCGATGGGCCGCAAACAAGAGCGCCATCGCATCCCCGATCGCGCGCTCCGAAACGAGGACGAGGTCGTCCACGTAGCGCCGCACGATCGCGAACGTGAAGCGATTATCTTGCCCAATCCCGCCTTGCAGGCTGTCGGCCAGCGTGGCGGCTTCGGGGACGGCGACGGGCGCGCCCGCCGCCACGCTCCGGTACATTGCCGCCCCGCCTTCCATCGACACGCCGATGATCCTGATCCGAGGGTCGATGAGCTTGAGGGCTAGGGCAAGACCGCCCGCGAGCCCGCCCCCGGACAGCGGGACCACCACGGTGCCGGTCTGCGGGTGCTGGTCGAGGATCTCGAGCGCGATGGTTCCCTGTCCCGCGATGACGAACGGATCGTCGAACGGCTTGATCACCGCCGCCCCGGTGTCGTTCGCCAGCTCATAACACCGCAGCTCCGCCTCGTCCTGTCCCTCGCCACCCACGACGAGCGCCGCGCCCAGCCGACGGATGGCCTCGGTCTTCGCGGCGTCGGTGTGCTGTGCCACGCACACGGTCGCGCGTACGCCGATCCGGCGCGCCACGGCGGCGACGGCCAGGCCGTGATTGCCGGTGGAAAACGTGATCACGCCCCGCGCGCGGGCATCGGGGGCGAGCCGCGTGATCGCGCTCGCGGCGCCGCGCACCTTGAACGAGCCGGTTGCCTGCAGCGACTCGAGCTTGAGCCACACCGGGACACCGGCGGCGTCCGAGAGCGGCGGCGAGTGCTCCAGCGGCGTCTCGCGGACGTACGGGACGATGCGGCGTCTCGCGCTCCAGACGGCCCGGAGCGCCGGCTCGCCGAGCTCCATGGGCTCGGGCGGCGGGGCGGGCCGGTCAGGCCGCAAAGAGCCGCCGCTCAAGAGGTTCTCCTCACGATACCGCCGTCCCGAAGCGCCGCATCGACAGGAACCGGATCGGACGGGCCGTCTCGCCGTCGAGCGCGAGGTCGGCGAGGATCTCGCCGACGACGCTGGCGAACTTGAACCCGTGCCCCGAGAACCCGCACGCGAGCACGACGTGCGCGTGGGCCGGGTGGTGATCGATCACGAAGTGGCCGTCCGGCGTGTTCGTGTACATACACGCCGCGGCGCGCAGGAACGCCCCCGCGGCGTCGGGCAGGAAGAGCGCCAGGTGCCGCCGCATCCGGTCGCGCTCCATCTCGCTCACCTCGCGGCGGATGGTCTCGGGCGTGGTGATCTCGCCGAACGTGTGGTGGAACGCGCACTTCACCCCCTGCCCGTCGATGTACGGAAAGCCGTAGACGGACGCCCCCTCGTTTTCCCAGATGTACACGGGCATCTCCGCGAGCCGCTCCCGGTTCGCCGCGGGCTCGAACCAGTACAGCACCTGGCGCTCGACCACGAGCGGCAGCGCCACGCCCCGAAGCCATGCGGGCGTCCACGGGCCCGCCGTGATGACCAGCCGACTCGCCTCGTAGGCGCCCGCGGACGTGCGCACGGTGACGCGATCCGCCGCCGCATCCCAGGCGGCGACGGACTCGTTGAAGTGCAGCTCCGCCCCGTGCTGCTCCGCCAGGCGCGCGTGGGCGGCGAGACACTCCTCCGGGCGGAGGACCCCGGCATGCGGCTCGGTCAGCGCGACCGCGCCCTCGGGCGCGCGGACCAGGGGGTACCGGCGGGCAAGATCCGCGGGGGTCAGCGTCTCGCACGGGATCCCGTGGGTGCGCGCGCTGAGCAGGACCCCCTGGATCAACTCGGATTCCGGCGGCGCCACGTACAGCGCCCCCGTCGTCCTGAGCAGGCGGACGCCGGCGTCGCGCTCCAGGGCCCGCCACAGCTCGTAGGCGCGAAGGACCAGCGGAACGTACTCCGGCGCCTCATGGTACGCCTGCCGGATGATGCGGGTGCGGCCGTGCGACGACCCGCGGTCGTGCGCCAGGGTGAACTGCTCGAGGCCGAGCACACGGGCGCCGCGGCGCGCCAGATGATAGGCGGCCGCCGTGCCCATCGCTCCGAGCCCGAGCACGATCACGTCGTGCTTTGCCATACCGTCTACCCTCCGCGTGCGGCCGGGGCGCGGCGCGTGCCCGCGCGCCGGCGGCCTACTCCCGTGTGATCACCGCCTCGAGGACCGGTCGCGTCCGCTGCTCGCGGGGGCGGAGAAGGTGCGCTCCGGCGGCCCCTCTCGACAATGCGCCGTAGTCGAACATCCAGGACGCGGCCGGCGACCTCCCTCGCCGAGCGCATCTCGCGGGTCACACACGGCGGCCCGCGCCGCCGGCGCCCTGGCCGCAGGGGTGTTACGGCCGTTCCCGGATCGCATAGAGGTAGTGGGGACGGGCGAGCACGATCGCGTCCGGCGGCGCCGGCGCCGTCCGCGGCAGCACCTCGATCGTGAGGTCCTGCACGTGGAGCGATCGGGCCGTGGCCAGCCTCTCGAGCAGGGCGTCCCGCGCGGCCGTCCCCCCGTACGTGTAAAGCTGGTGATCCCACACCCGCGAGGTCACAAACGCCAGGCTCGGAGGCACCGCCGTGTCCAGGATCCCGTGCGCCGCATGCCACCAGCTCCCCTGCGTGCGTCCCAGGAAGAGCGCCCGCGGCTCCTCGAGCAAGAGCCGCGTGTGCCACCCGCGCGGGGCGGGTGGCGCGGGCTCAACCCGCGGCTCGAGCGCAAGCAGCGCTTCCAGGGCCGCGGCCCGGGCGGCATCCGGGGCGTCCATGCGCACCGTCCATCCCCGCACGTTCAGGAACGTCTCGGCGCCGGCGTGCGGGCCGCGGAGCCGCATGAACCCGCACTCCGTGACCGCCACGCTCCGCAGGCGGTCGCCGTCCTTTTGGAAGCCGACGGACAGCTCGCAGCCCCGCGCAAGCCACAGGGGCGCCACCAGCCTCCCGCCGTCCCGCAGTTGCGCGACCCAGGCCGGCGACAGATCCGACACGCCGACCGTGACTTCGATTCGGTCGTACGGGGCGTGCTGCGGCGCGCCGAGCCAGCCGTCGCCCGCGAGCACGCGGACGCGGGCATACCCGGCGGCGTCGAGGTGATCCCTGGCGTCCCGGACGATCGTGTCGTCCAGATCGATCGTCGTGACCTCGCCTTCCGATCCGGCGAGCACCGCGAGCAGCGCGGCATTGTACCCGGTGCCGGCGCCGATCTCGAGCACGTGATGGCCCGGCCGCACGTCGAGCTGCTCCAGCATCAGGGCCATGATGCTCGGCATGCTGGACGAGCTCACGGGAAGATCGTCCGGCCCGCGCCGCGTCACGATGACGTCCTGACTGTAGGCGACGTCCAGCGGCACGCCGGGCACGAACAGGTGGCGGGGCACAGTACGCAGAGCCGATTCGATGCTCGGCGTGCCGCGAAAGCCCTGGCTCACGAGACGGTCCACCATCTCGTTGTGCAGCGCGCGCACGGGCCGGTGGGTGGAATGGCGCACGTACACGCGCGTGTCCCACTCGGCCGCCGCGCCCGGTTGCTCGAAGAGCGCCTGTGCCTCAGGCGCTTCCCGCCACGCGTCGAACGCCTCACGGCGCTCCCACTGCGTGTCGACCACGATGCGGGCGCCATCCACGCTCGTGTGCACGCGGGCGGAGAGAAGTCCGGACGCGCGGCGCATCGTCTGCTCGAACGCGCGGGCCAGCCGGTCGGTGCATGTCTGTTGATGCGCCGGGTCCCCGGCCCAGGTGATGATCACGGTCGTCGGTCCGGCGTGCTGTCCACCGCGCGTCACGGCACCGGTCCCCTGTGGCTCCAACGCTGCCGGCCGGCCACAGGCCCACTATACGCAAGCGAAGGCTCCGGCGCCACCGCCGTGGTGCGACGCGGATGTCATCGTACGCGCTGCCGAGCAGCGCGTCGAACCCGGGGGTCACAATCCGCCGGGGCCGTGGCAGCCACGCGCCGGCGGCCCCACGCCGACCGGTGACGCCGGTCAGGCGCCTTCCTCCAACGCCACGCGCCCCTCCTGCCGCGCGCGCTCGACGACGCTGATAAAGACGTCCTCCAGTGAAAACCGGCCGTCGCGAATCTCGAGCACCTCCAGCCCGTGTTTGCGCAACGAGCCGGCCAGGAGCTCCCCGGCGCGATCGCCGTCGTCGTCCGCGATCACGTGGAGGCGGTCGCCGAACAACGCGATCCGCCACGGGTCGGTGTCGCGCCTGAGCGCGTCGACCGCCCGCTGCGGCTGATCGACGCGCACCTCGAGAAGACGGCGGTGGGCCATCTCCCGGCGCTTGATGCCGTCGGGCGATCCTTCCACCACCAGTTCGCCCGCCACCATGAGCCCGATGCGGTTTCACTGCTCTGCCTCTTCCAGGTAGTGGGTCGTGACGAGAATCGCCGTTCCGGCGTCGGCGAGACGGTTGATCATGGCCCAGAACGCGCGCCGCGCAAGCGGATCGACGCCGGACGTGGGCTCGTCGAGGAAGAGCACCGTGGGCTCGTGCATGATCGCGGCGCCGAAGGCGACGCGCTGCTTCCAGCCGCCCGGGAGGCTGCCCGTGATCTCCCGCTCCTTGCCCTCGAGGCCCGAAAACGCGAGCACCCACCGGCGCTTGGCGTCGCGTTCGTCCGGCGGCACGCCGTAGACGCCCGCGAAGAAGTTGAGGTTCTCCTCCACGGTCAGGTCGTTGTACAGGGAGAACCGCTGCGACATGTACCCGATCCGCTGCCGCACGCGTTCCGATCGGACGCGCCCGCGCTCGCCGGCGAGCTGGACGTGCCCCTGCGTCGGCTCCAGCAGCCCGCACAGCATCTTGATCGTGGTCGTCTTGCCGGCCCCGTTGGCGCCGAGGAGCCCGTAGACCTCGCCGTAGCGTATCTCGAGGTGGACGTTGTTGACGGCCGTGAACGGCCCAAACCGCTTGGTCAGGTTCGTCGCGCCGATGGCGGTCTGGCGCGAGAGCGCGCCGTGGTCGTGACGCGCCGGAAACGGCGCCGGGGCCGGCTGCTGGCCCAACCGCCGCAGCGTCGTCACGAACACGTTCTCGAGCGTCGGCGTATCCATACGCATGTCCGCGATGGGCAGGCGCGCCCGGGCGGCCGCGTCACGAAGCGCCCGTTCGCCCTCCGCGGCGTCCGGTGTCAGCACGTCGAGGCGGTCACCAAAGCGCTGCACGTCCATGACGGGGCCGCCGCGCCCGCGCAGGCTGAGCGCCAGCGCTTCGGCTTCGCCGAGGCGCGCGCAGCGAACCTCGAGCCGCTGCGCCCCGAGCCCCGCGCGCAGCTCGGCCGGCGTGCCGGTGGCGTGGATCTCTCCGAGGTGCATGAGCGATACCCGGTGGCATCGCTCGGCCTCGTCGAGGTAGGGCGTCGCGACGACGATCGTGAGCCCGCCGGCCGCGAGGTGGGCCAGGGCGTCCCAAAACTCCCGTCGCGATACCGGATCCACGCCGGTCGTGGGCTCGTCCAGCAGGAGTACCCGGGGCTCCGGCACGAGCGCGCAGGTGAGCGCCAGCTTTTGCTTCATCCCGCCGCTCAGCCGTCCGGCGAGGCGTCCTGCGAACCGATCCATGCCGAACATGGCGAGATACCGGCGGCCCCGCTCGGCGACGACATCCGGAGGGACCCGCCGCAGGTCGCCGATGTAGCGGATGTTTTCGTCCACGCTCAAGTCGGCGTAGAGGCTGAACGCCTGGGTGAGATAGCCTGTCTCGGCGCGGGCCTCGCGCGCCGGCCGCCCGAAGATGTGCGCCGTGCCGCCCGTGGCCCGCATCACGCCCGCCAGGATTTGGAACGTCGACGTCTTACCGGCGCCGTCCGGCCCGATCAAGCCAAAGATCTCGCCCTCCCGGACCTCGAACGTGATCCCCCGCACGGCCTCGAGTGCGCCGTAGCGCTTCCAGAGCCCGCTCACGCGGATCGCCTCTCGGGGGGAGCTTTGCGCCGGCACCGCCATGTCCAAACATAAGATTAAATCACGTGTTTGATCACTGTCAAGAGCGGGACGCGGCGCGGGGTCTCAGCGGCGCGCCGGGGCCGGACGAGCCCCGTTAGGGAATCCCGCGCTCGCGCATAAAGGCATCGGCGGCCGCGCGCGCGGGAAACGAGGCCTGCGCCCCGATCCGCGTCACCGACAACGCGGCCACGGCATTGGCGCGGACGGCCGCCTCACGCATCGAGTGGCCTTCGGCCAGAAACACGGCCAAGCTGCCGATATACGCGTCACCGGCGCCGGTGGCGTCCACCGCGGACACCGGTACCGCGGGGATGAGCTCTCCCGCCTCCCCGTGGACGAGCAGCGCGCCCCGGGCCCCGAGGGTGACGATGACGGTTTCCGCGCCGCGTCTCTGGAGCGATCGCGCCGCACGCTCCGCCTCCGCGGGGGTGGTCACGCGCTGCCCCGTCATCGCCTCGGCCTCCGTCTCGTTCGGAACGCACCAGCCGGCGAGCCGCAGCATCTCGTCGGGAATCGGCGCGGCGGGCGCCGGGTTGAGAATCGTGCGGACGCCGCGGCGCGTCGCGATGCGGAGCGCCTCGCACGTGGTCTCGACCGGCACCTCGAGCTGGCACACCAGGACATCGGCCTGCTCGATGACGGACGCGGCCCGCTGCACGTCAGCGGGCGACAGACCCTGGTTGGCGCCGGGGATGACGACGATGGTGTTTTGCGCCGCGTCATCCACGAGGATCGAGGCGACCCCGGTGAATCGGTCGTCGTCGAGGACGTGGGTCGTGTCGATGCCGTGCTCGGTGTAGTTTCGCCGCGCGCCGTCGCCGAACACATCGCGCCCGACCCGGCTGACCAGCGCGACCTGCGCCCCGAGACGCGCGGCCATGACGGCCTGGTTCGCCCCCTTGCCGCCGTAGCCGAGGTGAAAGGAGCCGCCGGCGATCGTCTCCCCGACCCTGGGGAGACGAGGCACGCGGGCGGTCAGGTCGATATTCGACGAGCCGACGACGCAGATCTTGGCGCCGGAGGGTCCGGAGGTCACTCCCCGCCCGGTCCCGGGAGTCCGTCGATCGGCGGCGCCGCTATCCCGCCGGGGCGGACGTGCCGCCGGCGTGCGTCCATTCGGATTCCACGATGCGCGGTTTGCCAGGCGCGTCCCCGCAGATCACCTGCCGTCCCGCCCGCCGCCACGCGGCCGTCCCGCCCCGGACGTTCACGACGCGCCGGTAGCCCATTTGGTGGAGGAACTGGGTGACCCGAAGCGACCGCATGCCGCTCTCGCAGATGACGTACACCGGCCGATCCCGGGGCACGTCGCCGAGGCGCGTCGCCAGCTCGGCCTGCGGAAGATTGACGGCCCGCGGCACGTGCCCGTACGCGTACTCCTCCGGCTCGCGCACGTCCAGCAGCACCGCGTCCCCGGGCAGCGCCTCCAGCGCGTCGATGCCGGCCTCGTCCACCCGCGGCAGCCCGGTCAGCATCGCCCATGCCGCGTCCGCCCGGCCGCGGTTCGTGGCTTCGATCGCGACCATGTTGAGCGGCCGGGCCGGAACATTGCCGGACAGCGTCGAGACGAACTCGGGACGGCCGAGGCGAAGGACCGGATTGAAGAGACGCTCGAATCCGATGGTCGTGCTCGGGCGGCCGCACATCCCCTTGCCGCACGGTCCCTCGAAGTGTCCGGGGAACACCGCGACCCAGTCAGGCAGGCCCAGCAGGCGTGCGACGCTCTCGTACTGCGCGGCGGCGTCCCCGCCGCCGAAATCCGGGCGCCCGACGTCGCCGACGAGCAGCGAATCGCCGGTCAACACCATGGACGGCTCCGGGCTGCGCGGCGGGTTGATCACGAGGACCGAGATGAGCTCCGGGCGGTGCCCGGGGGTGTGGAGGATCCGCAGGCGGAGCTGGCCCAACGGCAACTCTTCGCCGTCGCGGACGCCCCGGAACGGATAGGCGACGGCCGCCGACTCGTGGAGACAGAGGTCGGCGCCGTGCTCCCCGGCCAGCCGGCGCGCCCCCGAGACGTGGTCGGCGTGCACGTGCGTATCGATGACGTACTTCAACCGGAACCCGCGTTCGCGCAGCAGTTCGTCGTATTGGCCGGTGTCGAGCGCGGCGTCGACGACCGCGGCCTCGCGGGACTGACGCGAGGCGATGAGGTACGACGCGCATCCGCAGCGTTCGTCCAGGAACTGTTTGAAATACATGCGTCCCCTCCGGCGCGGCGCAAGTGGCGTTGGGGCTTCCACCGCACGGGGCGCAATACCTGCCGCACGGGTCCGGGACCGGGCGCCGCGATCGGGCGCGGCGCATGCTCGGGGCCCGCCAGGAACCGCGTTTTCATCGCGCGAAACTCCATCGCGGCACGTACTCTTGACGTGACGCGGGAGGACGCCGATGAGTGCGAAGCGCATGGCCGGCGGATCGCGCCGGCGCCGCGCAACCACACGCAAAGCTCCCCGCACACGGCCGGCGCGTACCGCGCGCGCACGGGCGGCGCCGGGCCGAGCCCGGACGGCGAAGAGCCGCCGGCTGGACCAGAAGCTCCGGGATGATGTCATCCATCTGCTGCGCGGCAGAGGCGCGCACGTGACGTTTGAACGGGCGGTGGAAACGATGCCTGCCGAGCTTCAGGGTGCGAAGCCGGCCGGCATGCCGTATTCGCCGTGGCAGCAACTCGAGCATCTCCGCCGCGCGCAACGCGACATCCTGGATTATGTCCGGGATCCCAACTACGTCGAAAAGGCGTGGCCCGACGATTACTGGCCGGAGGCGGCGCCGCCGTCGCCGCAGGCATGGGCCGACGCCGTCCGCGCGTTCGAGGCGGACCGCCAGGCATTCATCGATCTCGTCGCGGATCCCACGACGGACCTGCTGTCCCGGGTTCCGCACGATCCCAAGGGCCCCACGATCCTGCACGAAGCGTTGCTCGCCGCCGACCACAACGCGTACCATCTCGGGCAGCTGCTCGTGCTCCGGCGGGCGCTCGGCGCCTGGACCGACGAGTGAGTCCGCCGGGGTCCGGCGCCGGCGCATGATGGTGCGGCAGGCGGTCCTGCGGGCCCCGTACGAGCTCACGCTGCGGGATGTCCCCGAGCCCGACCCGGGCCCCGGCGAAGTCGTCGTCCGCATCCGGGCCGCCCTCACGTGCGGCACGGACCTGAAGACGTACCGCCGGGGGCACCCCCGCGTGCCCTTCGGCCCCTTCGGCCACGAGGGCGCGGGGGACGTCCTCGCCACCGGACAAGGCGTCGAGGGGCTCCACGCGGGGCAGGCCGTGGTGTTCACGCCGACGGCGCCGTGCGGCGAGTGCGCCGGCTGCCGGGCGGGCCGTGAAAACCTCTGCGAAACGCTGTTCGATGAGATCGCCGTCGGCGCGTACGCGGACGCCATCCGCCTCCCCGCCCGCATCGTGCGCCGGCATCTACTGCCCAAGCCGGCGCCGCTGTCGTACATCGAAGCCGCGTTTCTGGAACCGCTGGCGTGCGTCGTGCACGGATGGCGGCGGCTCGGCGCGGCGCCGGGCGCCCGCGTCGCGGTCGTGGGGACCGGCTCGATCGGGTTGCTCCACGTTCGCGAGGCCCGCCGCCGGGACCTCGAGGTGGTTGCCGTCGGGCGTCGGGCCGCGGGGCGGGATCAGGCGATTCGCGCCGGCGCGTCCCGCGTGATCGACGCCGGCGCCGGCGACGTCGGCGCGTCGCTGAGACACATCTGGCCGGGTGGTCCCGACGTCGTCATCGAGTGCACCGGGTCGGAGGCGGTGTGGCGTGCCGCCCCGTCATGGGCGGCCTCCGGCGGCCGAGTGTTGCTCTTCGGCGGGCTGCCGGGAGGCACGATGCCGGCGTTCGATGCGACGCGGCTCCACTACGGGGAGGTCGATCTGATCGCCGCGTTTCACTATTGCACCGAGGACGTGCACGACGCCCTCGCGCTCCTCTCGTCGGGCGCCGTCCGACCTCGCGATCTCGTCACCGAGGTACGCCCGCTCGACGCCATCGTCGAGACCTTCCGGGACCTCGATGCCGGCCTCGGCGCCAGGTACGCCGTGCTGCCGGAGGGCTCGGCGTGGGTCTAAGCGCCGTACCGGGGCCGCCCTCCGAGCCGCGCAGCCGGCCGGCAAGGCCGGCGACGACGCTCGCCGCGGTCTATCACGCCGCGGCGGACCTGCGGCTCGAGGAGGTCCCGTTGCCGCGGCTCGACGCCGGCGACATGCTGGTGCGGATCCGCGCGTGCGGGCTCTGCCCGGGGGAGATCATGGATTGGTATATGTCCCGCAAAGCGCCCGTGCCGCTGGGCCACGAGCCCGTGGGCGAGGTCGTGGAGGCGGCGGACGGGGCGGCCTTTCGAGCCGGAGAACGCGTCGCCATCCACCATCACGCGCCGTGCCTGGCGTGCCGCTCCTGCGAGCGCGGCGACTATGTGCACTGCGCCACGTGGGGACCGCGGCGGCTCGTTCCCGGCGGGCTGGCGGAGTACGCGGTCGTGCGGGCGCCGGCGCCGGCGGAGGCGATGCGCGTCCCGGACGACCTGTCGGACGACGCGGCCACGTTCGTGGAGCCGCTCGCCTGCGTCCTCAAGTCGCTGCGCCGCGCCCGCCTGCGGGACGGCGACCGCGTGCTCGTCGTGGGCGCCGGCGTCATGGGCCTGCTGCACCTCCTGGCGGCGCGGGCGGCGGGACGGCCGGGCCAGTTGCTCGCGGCGGACCGCGTCGCGGCCCGCCTCGCGCTTGCCGCGCCGCTCGCAGACGCCACGATCGACGCCTCCAGCGACCCGCTCGACGAGGTCACGGCGGCCCTCACGGGCGGCGCCGGCGCCGACGTGGTGATCGTGTGCCCGGGCAGCGTCGAGGCGTTGGAGGCCGGACTCCGCGCCACCGCGCGCGGCGGCACGCTCGTGATGTTCGCGCCGACACCGCCGGATGTCCGCTGGCCGCTTGGAGTGAGCGAGGTGTTTTTTCGCGAAACGACGCTCGTGCCGTCGTACTCCGCCGGGCCCGGGGATATGCGCGAGGCGCTCCGGCTGCTCGCCGGCGGCCTCGCCGTCGAGCCGTTGATCACGCACCGCCTGGGCCTGCGGGATGTGCGGCGCGGCTACGACCTGCTCCGGGCCGGCGCGGATGCGCTCAAGGTGATCGTTCACCCGTCCGTGTGACTCGCAGCTCGTCGTGAGGGCGTAGGCCCGTCCGGCTCGCGCCCACCGTTGTCGCCATTCGGCGCCGCGCTACCGCCGGCCGCCCCGCGTCTTGAGCCATTCCTTGGACGGGATCACGCACAGGAACCCGAACGGCTCGGCCCCGAGCGTCTCGAACTGGTGCGGCTCGTCCGGAGGGATATAGACCGCGTCGCCGGCCCCCACCTCGCGGATATCCTGGCCGAGCCGCGCGCGGGCCCGGCCGCGCAGCACCACGATGCCGTGATCGTGCGCGTGGCGATCGGAGGACGTCCGCCCGTCGGGCGGGATCTCGAAATACCTGACGGCGAAGTTAGCCGCACCCTCGCGCGGGCCGATCAGAACGGAGCGGCTACCGCCCGCGCTTGCGCCGCCGCCCTGATAGGGTTCGGCCTCGACCCCCTCCCACGCGAAGGTCCCGTCCCGTCCGGTCTGTCGATGAACGACGCCCATCGCACCGATCCCGCGGTGTTGACGTGACACGCGGCCCCGCGCCGCGCGCCTCGGCTCAGCGGACGCCGCTCACGTCCAGGATGGCCCCGGTCGTGTAGGAGGCGGCCGGCGACAGCAGCCACAGGATCGCTTCGGCGACCTCGTCCGGGGTTCCCGCGCGTTGGACCGGCACCAGGGGCGTGAACCGTGCGAGACGGTCGCGATCGCCCGCACCGCCGAGCCGGGCAGCCGCGGACGAGATGTTGACGAGTCCGCGCCGGCGCCCGGGCGGCCGCTCAACCGTCCGACGCGTCGCCGTAGTCCACGCGCACGAGATACAGCGCGTGCGCGGGCGCGGTCGGCCCGGTCCGCCGGTTGTCGGGATCGGCGAGGAAGCGGACGGGCGACTCCGGCTCCAGCCGGCCCCGCCCGACCCGCACCAGCGTACCGACGAGCATCCGGACCATGTGGCGCAGAAACCGGTCCGCCGTGATCGTGAGCGCGAGCAGGTCACCGTCGCGCCGCCAGACCGCTTCCCGCACGACGCACGCCGTCGTTTTGGCGTGGCTTCCGGCCCCGCGGTAGGCGGCGAAGTCGTGCCGGCCGACGAGCGGGGCGAGCGCGCGGCGCATGGCCTCGGCATCCAGCGGCTCGGGGACATGGTAGGCGCGATACCGCCGCAACGCCGACGGCGCGCGCCGGTTGAGGATCTCGTAGCGGTAGGTCCGCGCCACGGCGTCGTGCCGGGCGTGGAAGCCGTCCGGCGCATCCTCCGCCGCCAGCACGCGGATGTCGTAGGGCAGATGGCCGTTGAGCGCCGCGGGCATCCGGCCCGCCGCGATCCGGCTTCGCGTCACGAGGCTGGCCACCTGCCCGCACGCGTGCACGCCCGCATCCGTGCGCCCCGCGCCCACGACTTCCGCCGCCTCGCCGGTCACCGCGGCGACCGCGGCCTCGAGCGTCGCCTGCACCGACGGCGCGCCCCCCGCCGCGCTCCCTCGTTGCCGCTGCCACCCGCAGTAGCCGGTGCCGTCGTACTCGATCAGCAGCTTGAGCGTGCGCATCCCGGGCGATCAGCGGCCCGCGACGGCCCGCCATACGGACGGCGGCAGGAGCACGATCGCAGCGACGACCAGGAGCATGCCGGCGGCGACGTAGTCCCGCACGGCGACGCGCAGCTCCTTCATCCGCGTGCGGTGCTCGCCGCCCCGGTAGCCGCGGGCTTCCATCGCCAGCGCCAGCGCGTCCGCCCGGCGGAACGCGCCCACGAACAGCGGCACCAGCAACGGGATCAACGCGCGGGCTCGGGCGACCAGGCTGCCGCGGGCAAACTCCGCGCCGCGGGCCATCTGCGCCTTCATGATGGTCTCGGTCTCTTCGAACAACGTCGGGATAAACCTGAGCGCGATCGTCATCATCAGGGCAAGCTCGTGCGCCGGGACGCCCACGCGGCGGAACGGCCGAAGCAGGCGCTCCAGCCCGTCGGTGAGCTCCACCGACGACGTGGTAAACGTCATCACGGTCGTCGCGGCGACGAGCAGGATGAGCCGGTACCCGTAGAACGCGCCCGCGGCCAGGTTTTCGCGCGTGACGACGAGCGGCCCGCGCCGGAACAGCACGTGGCCGCCGCTGTCGCCGAACAGGACCTGAAACACCACGGCGATCCCGACGAGCCAGAACACCGGGCGGAGGCCCCGCACAGCGTACGCGGGCGCGATGCGCCCCGCCGCGAGGACGCCCCCGAGGAACGCGGTCAGGACGACCAGCCCGGCGAGGGACCGCGTCGCAAACAGCACCCCGACGAGCCACATCGTCCCCAGGATTTTTGTGCGCGGATCGAGGCGGTGCACCGGCGACTCCGCCGGCACGTACTGCCCGAGCATCAGCCCGCGCAGGAAGTCCATCACGCCCGCCTCATGGGACGTTCTTCGGCGCCGGCCGCCGGCCGGCCAGGGCGTCGAGGATCGCCCGGCGCGCCTCGTCCACCGTCAGCACGTCCGGCCTCACCGGCACGCCCCGCTCCCGCAGAAGGCGCGCGCACTCGGCCACCTGCGGCACCCCGAGCCCCAGCGCGGCGAGCCGGCCCGGGTCCGCGAACACGTCGCGCGTCGCGCCCTCCGCGACCACCCGGCCGCGGTCCAGCACGATGACGCGCCGGCACAGGCGGGCTACGGCGTCCATGCTGTGCGAAACCAGCGCGATCGTCAGGCCCCTCGCGCTGCGCAGCCGCATGATGTGGTCCAGGATCTCGCGCCGGCTCGCGGGATCCAGGCCGGCCGTCGGCTCGTCCAGGATCAGCATGCGGGGCTCCATCGCCAGGAGCCCGGCGATCGCGACCCGGCGCATTTCCCCGTTGCTGAGCGTGAACGGGGAGCGCGGGCCGAACACCGCGGGATCGAGGCCCACGTGCGCGAGCGCCCTCGCCGTCCGGTGGCGAACCTCGTCCGGCCCGAGGCCGAGGTTCCGCGGGCCGAAGCCCACGTCCGCGGTGACGGTCTCCTCGAACAGCTGGTGCTCCGGGTACTGGAACAACAGGCCCACCTGCTGCCGCACGCGCCGCCGGTCCACCTCGCGGGCGTTGATGTCGACGTCGTCGAGATACACACGCCCCGCGGTGGGACGGAGCAGGCCGTTCAGGTGCTGCACCAGGGTGGACTTGCCCGAGCCCGTGGCGCCGATGATGCCGACGGCGTCCCCGGCCGCGATCTCCAAGGACACGTCCTCGATCGCGGTCGCCTCGAACGGCGTCCCGCGTTGATAGACGTACGTCACGCCCTCGCAGCGAATCATGCCCCGCCCCGGCCGCGCCGGTAGGCGGCCGCCACCGCGTCCGCGAGCTGCGGCGCCGTCAGCAGGCCCGGCGGCAGCGGCACGCCGGCCGCGGCGAGCCCGCGTGCGAGGGCCACGATCGGCGGCGCTTCGAGGCGGAGGCGTCGCAGCACGTCGTCGCGCGCAAACACGTCCGACGGCGTGCCGGACAGGGCCACCGTGCCGCCCGCGAGCACGACGACGCGGTCGGCGAGCGCCGCCTCCTCCATGGAGTGGGTGATGAGCACCAGGGCCAGCCCCTCGTCGCGGAGGCGCAGGACGGTCTCCATGACCTCCCGCTGTCCCGCCGGATCGAGCATCGAGGTCGCCTCGTCCAGCACGAGGCAGCGCGGTCGCATCGCCAGCACGCCCGCGATCGCGACCCGCTGCTTCTGGCCGCCGGACAGCAGGTGCGGCGGGCGGCGGCGCAGCGCCTCGAGCCCGACGGTGCGCAGGGCCTCGTCCACCCGCGATCGTATCTCCGTCGGCGGAAGACCGAGGTTTTCACAGCCGAACGCGACGTCCTCCTCCACCACGGCCGCGATGAGCTGGTCATCGGGGTGCTCGAAGATCATGCCGACGCGCTGGCGGACCGCCCAAACGGCGTCCCGGTCGCGCGTGTCGAGGCCGTCGACGATGACCTCCCCCGCGGTCGGCAGCAGGAGCGCGTTGAGGTGCTTCGCGAGCGTGCTCTTGCCCGAGCCGTTGCCGCCGATGAGGGCGATACACTCGCCGCGATGCACGTCGAGGTCCACGCCGCGAAGCGCGGGGACGGGCTCGCCGGCGCCGGGCTCGTAGGTGTGCGAAAGCCCCCGCACCCTGATGAGCGCGGGGGCACGGTCACTCATGGGACGGGGCGCCGCCGGCCGCGCGGCAGGCGGCGGGCGCTACTTGATGAGCTCGAGGACCGCCATCGGCGCCGCATCCCCGCGCCGGGGCGCCGTCCTGGTGATCCGCGTGTAGCCTCCGCGGCCCTTTTGATAGCGCGGCGCCACCGTGGCGAACAGCCGCTTGACCGCCGCGCGGTCCGGCAGGACGCGCGCCACCTGCCGGCGGGCGTGGAGATCATTGGCCAGCGCAAGATCGATGATGCGATCCGCGATCTTCTTGGTCTCCTTGGCCTTGTGCTCCGTCGTGACGATGCGCTCGCGCTCGATCAGCGCCAACACGAGGCCGCGGAGCAGCGCGGTGCGCGCCCCGGTGTCCCGGCCCAGCCGGCGTCCCTTTTGCCCCAGGCTCATCACGCACCCCGCCGGCGCAGCTCGAGCCCCAGGGCCGCGAGCTTCTCTTTGACCTCGTCCAGCGACTTGCGGCCGAAGTTC
>JAJPJL010000081.1 GCA_021324255.1 Bacillota bacterium | reverse complement strand
CTGGTGCCGATCCCCGCGTGGGTCTCCTACACCGAGCAGGTGCGGCTCGCGGGGGCCACGCCGGTGCCGGTGCCCACCAACGCCGGGGACGATTGGCAGCCGCGGCCGGACCGGGTCGCGCGCTTGATCGGCCCGCGCACGCGGGCGATCATCGTCGATTCGCCGCACAATCCCACGGGCGCGGTGTATACCCGCGAAACGCTCGACGGCCTCGTCGCGCTGGCGCAGCGCCACGACGGGTTCTACGTGCTGAGCGACGAAATCTACGAGAGCATGGTGTACGACGGGGCGCGGCACCTGAGTGTGCCCGGAACCTGGCCCCAGGCGCGCGACAAGATCGTGCTGCTCAACTCCATGTCCAAGACCTACGCGATGACGGGCTGGCGCATCGGCTACGCCGCGGCGCCGCGGGCCGTCGCCGCGGCGATCACGGAGATCCAGGCGCACCTCGCCGGCAACCCCAACTCCATCGCGCAGCGTGCCGCCCTGCACGCGCTCACGGCCCGCGTGGACCTGAGCGCCATGGTGGCGGAGTACGACCGCCGCCGGCGGTACGTGGTGGCGCGGCTCAACGCGATCCCCGGGGTGGAGTGCGGGATGCCCAAGGGTGCGTTCTACGCGTTTCCGGACATGCGCGGCGTCCTCGGGCGTGCGGGCGTGCCGGCGACGTCGCTCGAGCTCGCGGAGTTGCTGCTCGATCGCGCGCACGTGGCCACGGTCCCCGGCGAGGCGTTCGAGGCGCCCGGATATCTCCGGGTGTCGTACGCGACATCGATGGCGCGGCTGACAGAGGGGCTGGACCGGATCGCCCGCGCGCTCGGCGGGAGCCGCGCGACGGCGGGAGCCGCCGGCGCCCAGCGGACCGAGGAGGGATCACGATGATGGTTCCGGCAGCGTTTCGCAACGAGCCATTCCGCGATTTTTCGACCGACGGCGCTCGGCGGGAGATGTCGGAGGCGCTGCGGGCCGTGGGCGGCGAGCTGGGCCGCGAGTTTCCGCTGTGGATCGACGGGCAGCCTGTGCGCGGCGCCAAGACGTTTCGCTCCATGAACCCGTCGCAGTCCGACCAGGTGGTCGCGGTGTTGCACCAGGCCGGGCGCGAGGAGGTCGAGGCTGCGGTGCGGGCCGCGGGTCGCGCGTACGAGTCGTGGCGCTGGGTGCCGGCGGAGGAGAAGTCGGCGCTGCTGATGCGCGCGGCCCATCTCCTCCGGAGCCGCCGCATGCGCGCCGCGGCCTGGATGTGCTACGAGGTCGGCAAGAACTGGGCCGAGGCGGACGGCGACGTCGCGGAAGCCATCGACTTCATCGAGTACAACGCGCGCGAGGTCCTCCGGTACGCGCAGGGCAGGCCGCTCCCGCCGTACGACGGTGAGATGAGCGAGTACACGTACATCCCGATCGGGGTCGTGGCCGTGATCTCGCCGTGGAACTTCCCGCTCGCCATCCCGACGGGCATGGCGATCGGGGCGATCGCGGCCGGCAACACGGTGGTCATGAAGCCGGCGAGCGATTCCGCGGCGGTCGCGTTCCAGACGCTCGAGGCGCTCACCGAGGCCGGGCTGCCCCCGGGCGTGCTCAACGTCGTCCCCGGGCCCGGCGGGGTCGTGGGCGAGGGGCTGGCCACGCACCCCGGCGTCCGCATGATCGCGTTCACGGGCTCGCGCGAGGTCGGCACGCACCTGTTCGAGCTCGCGGCCAAGACGCCGCCCGGGCAGACCTGGCTCAAGCGCATCATCGCGGAGCTCGGCGGCAAGAACGCGATCATCGTGGACGACGAGGCGGATCTCGACGAGGCGGTCGCCGGGCTCGTGGCCTCGGGCTACGGGTATCAAGGGCAGAAATGTTCCGCCGGCTCGCGGGTGGTCGCGACGCCCAAGGTGTACGGGCGGATCGCGGACGCGCTCGTGGAGCGCGTCCGGCGCCTCGAGGTCGGCCCCGCGCCCGAAAACTACCCCGCCGGTCCCGTGATCAACGCCTCCGCGGCGCAGAAGATCATGGAGTACATCGAGATCGGCAAGGGCGAGGGCCGGCTGGCGGCCGGCGGAGGCCGCGCGCGGGACGGCGGCCACTACATCGCGCCGACGGTATTTCTCGACGTCGCGCCGGACGCCCGCATCGCGCAGGAGGAGATCTTTGGCCCGGTCGTGGCGGCGATCCCGGCGCGCACGTTCGACGACGCGCTGCGCATCGCGAACGGGACCGCGTTTGGGCTCACGGGATCCGTGTACTCGCGCAACCCCGAGAAGCTGGCCAAGGCGCGGCGGGAGGTCATGTGCGGCAACCTGTACCTCAACCGCAAGTGCACCGGCGCGATGGTCGGCACGCACCCGTTCGGCGGGTTCAACATGTCGGGGACCGACAGCAAGGCGGGCGGCCCGGACTACCTGCTCAACTTCCTGCAGCCCAAGGTCGTCGCGCACAAGTACCGGTAGCCGGGCGCCTACGCCGGAATCAGGGGCAGCACCACGTGGGACGGGTGCGCCGCGTCGTGGAAGACGGTCTGCACCGCGGTCTGCCGCACGAGCTCGCGCCCCAGCGGGCCGCCGGTGTTTGGGTTGACGTCGAAGCGCGGGAAGTTCGACGACGAGATGTGCAGCCGGATCTGGTGGCCCCGCTGGAATACGACGCTCGTCGGATAGAGCGTGATCGTGAACTCGTAGATCGTGCCCGGGTCGAGCAGCTCGGGCGTGTCCCATGAGTTCCGGTAGCGCGCGCGGATGATCGAGTCGCCGATGTTGAGCTCGTACCCGTCCGGGTAGTCCGCGTTGGGCGGGTACACATCGATCAGCTTCGCCGTGAAGTCGGTGTCCGGGGCGGTGGACGCCGCCCAGAGCTTGACGGCCACGGTGCCGGTGACCTCGACGTCGCGATCGAGCGCCGGCGTCGAAAACACGAGCACGTCCGGGCGCGCGGAGAGCGGCAAGGGGTCCCTGGGACCGCTCACCCGCCGGCCGCCGCGCTGGTCGAACCCGCCGCCCGGCATCAGATCGTACCCCACGGAGATGTTGCCGCCGATGGTCGGCACGGGGTCGGCCGGATCGAAGACGTAGCGCGAGGGCGCCGCGTCCGCGGGCGCCTTGCTCCGCGCCAGTCCGCCCCCGGGCTGGAGGTAGAACGGCGTGTACTCGGTGCGCCGGAGCGGCCACTCGTGCTCGAAGCGCCAGCGGCCCCCGACGTCGAGCCGGTCCGTTCCCAGGATCTTGCGGCCGGAGCCGCCGCCCATCACGAAGATCCGCACCGGCGGCGTCTCCAGCATGCCGTTTGGCCGTCCCTTGAGCACGGCGTCGAACCAGCGAAGGCGAAAGTAGTTGTAGCCGAGCGGCGCGTCGGGGCCGAACTCCGCGTCCCCCGCGTGCGAGAGGTCGAGGTTCGCTCCGCCGTGGATCCACGGCCCCATGATCAGGCGCACCGGGCCGCGCTTCCGGCGCCCGAGCTCCACGTAGTTGGTCACGGTCGACCGGGCGTAGGAATCGTACCAGCTGCCCAGGAGGTGGATGGGTACGTCGGCGTGCTGGTCGTACAGCTCGTCGATCGAGTAGGCGGGGCGGCTCCGCCAGTAGTCGTCGTACTCGCCGTGCCGCCAGATGTCGAGGAGCCAGCGCTCGTACGACGGCACGTGCCTGAGCGGGCTCAACCCCGGCTTGAGCGGGTGGCGCCCGAGCCACGATCGGATGTCGCCCCACGCCTGCCGCAGCGCCGCGCGCTTCACGGGGTCCGCCGCGGCCTCCTTGGACGTCGTCGCCATCATGAACGCGTAGAGAAAGAACCGGACTTCCAGCGCGCCGCCCTGGCGCATCGACGCGGTGTGGTAGTTGTGGAAGCCCTGGCTCACGAACTGGGCGGCGAGCCCGGGCGGGTTCAGCGCGGCGAGCCCGGTCTGCGTGCAGGACGAGTAGGAGAGGCCGATCGTCGCGACCCGGCCGTCGCACCAGGGCTGCGCCCGCACCCACGCCACGGTCTCGACGCCGTCCGGGCCCTCGTTGCCGAACGGATACCACTCGCCCTCGGAGGCGAACCGCCCGCGCACGTCCTGCAGGACGACGGCGTAGCCGTGGCCGGCGAAGAATTTCGCCGCCAGGACCCCGGCGGGACCGAGCTTGTCGTACGGCGTGCGCTCCAGCAGGGCCGGCCACGGGCCGCCGCCTCCGGCCGGCAGGTACAGGTCGGACGCCAGGCGCGTCCCGTCGGCAAGGCGCATCATGACGTTGCGCTCGCACGTCACGCCGTCCATCACGTGCGGTCCACCTCCCCATGCGACGCGCGGCGGCGCCGCGCCCTGGTGTTCAATGCTCCGCGCCGTTCGTCTCCCCGGGCCCCGCCGCCGCGGCCACGGTGAGCGGCGGGCGGGACGGTTCGGCCCGGAGCGTGAGCCGGTACCGGCGGAACACCGCGCCCGCGGAGACGACGCCGATCGCGCCGGCGATCGCGAGCTCCGCGGGCGCGCCCCACAGCTGGGCGACCGTGCCCGTGAACAGCGCGCCCGCCGGCGTCATCCCGCCCATCACGAGGGCGTACATCGACATCACGCGCCCGCGCAGGTGGTCGGGCGCCGTGACCTGGAGGGTCGTGTTGGCCGTGGCCGTGAACGCGACCATGCTCGCGCCGGCCGCGGCGAGGACCACGGCCGCGACCCCGAACCGCGCGGAGCCGGCGAGGATCAAATTCATGCACCCGAGGAGGGCGGCGCCGCCGTACATCATGGCCGCCTGCGGTCCGCGGTGGCTCACCGATGCGACGAAGAGCGCGCCGGCGAGGGCCCCGGCGCCTTGGGCCGACATCAGCAGCCCGAAGCCGCCCGCGTTCTCGTGCAGCACGGTCTTGGCCAGCACCGGCACGATGATGTTGAAGTTCATGACGAACACGCTTTGGAGGCAGACGAGCATGATCGTCTGAAAGGCCACCGGGGTGCGGCGCAGGTACGCGAGCCCCTCGCGCAGGTGCGCCAGCACGCCCGTTTCCAGTCCGATCTTCTGCATCGCCGACACCCGCATCATCAGGAGCGCCGCGATGACCGGGATGAAGCTCACCCCGTTGGCGAGAAACGCGTACGCCATCCCGAGGGACGCGATGGCGAGCCCCGCGATCGCCGGGCCGAACAGGCGGGCGGCGTTGAAGATGGTCGAGTTCAGCGCCACCGCGTTCATCGTGTCCGCGCCTTCCACCATTTCGAAGATGAACGACTGCCGCGCGGGCACGTCGAACGCCGAGGTCACCCCGAGCGCGCACGCGAACACGACGATGTGCCAGTAGCGCACGGCGCCGCTCAGCACCAGCGCGCCGAGGCCGAACGCCTGCAGCATCTGCGCCGTCTGCGTCATGACGAGGAGGTTGCGCTTGCTGGTGCGGTCCGCGACGACCCCGCCGATCAGCGACAGCATGAGCATCGGGAGCCACTGCAGCGCGCCGACCAGCCCGAGCAGGAACGGCGAGTTGGTGAGCTGCAGCACGAGCCACGCCTGCGCGATCCGCTGCATCCACGTGCCGATCAGCGAGATGAGCTGGCCGACGAAGAAGAGCCGGAAGTTACGATGGCGCAGCGCGGCGAATGGGTGATGGGTCACGCCCGGTCGCACTCTTCCATAATAGCATCCACCGTGGTATCGTTGGGCGTGGTTTTGCGGCAGTGGGATCGTGCGGAGGCGTTCCGATGTCTGAATCCTTCCCCTTGGGCCTGACGTTCGACGATGTGCTGCTCGTGCCGCGCCGGTCGGGCGTGAGCACGCGCCGCCAGGTGGAGACGCGCGCGCGGCTCTGCCGGGGCATCGAGCTCGCCATTCCCGTCGTCAGCGCGAGCATGGACTCTGTGACGGAGAGCCGGATGGCGATCGCCATGGCGCGGGAAGGCGGCATCGGGATCATTCACCGGTTCCTGCCGATCGGCGAGCACGTGGCGGAGGTGCGCCGCGTGAAGCGCGCGGAGAGCGTGGTGCTGGACTCGCCGCACACGGCGGGGCCCGAGTCCACGGTGCGGCAGGCCGCGGCGTTCATGGAGGAGCACGGGCCCGCGAGCGTGCTGGTGATCGACCGGGACCGGCGGCTGCTCGGGATCGTGACGGCGCGCGACCTGCTGTTCGAGGAGGACCTCGATCGTCCGATCACGGCCATCATGACGCCGCGCGAGCGGCTGATCACGGCGCCTGCCGGAACGCCGGTGGAAGAGGCCAAGCAGATCCTGCACCGGCACCGGATCGAAAAGTTGCCGCTCGTGGACGCGCAGGGGCGCCTCGCCGGGCTCGTGACGAGCCGTGACATCCTGAGCCGGCTCAAGCATCCGCAGGCCACCAAGGACGCGCGCGGGCGGCTGCGGGTGGGCGCCGCGATCGGTGTGCGCGGGGACTTCCTCGAGCGCGCGCAGGCGCTCGTCGACGCGGAGGTGGACGTGCTGGTGATCGACATCGCGCACGGCCACTCCGACCTGTCGTTCCGCACGATCGACGCCGTCCGCGCGCGGTGCGGCGACGTGCCGCTCATCGCGGGCAATGTCGCCACCCCCGAGGGCACGCGCGACCTGATCGCGCGGGGCGTCGACGGCATCAAGGTCGGCGTCGGCCCCGGGTCGACGTGCACCACGCGCGTCGTGACGGGGGCCGGCGTCCCGCAGCTGACGGCGATCCTGTCCTGCGCCGAGGCGGCGGCCCCGTCCGGCATCCCGGTGATCGCCGACGGCGGCATCCGCGGTTCCGGCGATCTCGTCAAGGCGCTCGCCGCGGGCGCCGAAACGGCGATGCTCGGCAATCTGCTGGCGGGCACCGAGGAGAGCCCGGGGACGTCGATCACAAGAAACGGCCGGCAGTACAAGGTGTACCGCGGCATGGCGAGCCTGTGGACGTCGGCGGAACGGCGCGATCTGCGCCAGGAGGACGAGCTGCTGTCGGAGATCGTGCCGGAGGGCATCGAAGCGCTCGTGCCGTACCGCGGCCCGGTGTCCGCGGTGCTGGGGCAGCTGGTCGGCGGCCTCCGGTCCGGGATGAGCTACTGCGGCGCCACGACCCTCGCCGACTTGCACCAGCACGCCCAGTTTGTCCGCGTCACGGACGCGGGGGTGCGGGAAGGCATGCCGCACGACGTGGACGCGCCGCCGTAAGGTCCCGCGGGCCGCGGCGCGCGTCATCGCGCCCGCGCGGCCGGATGCCGGTGTGCGCGGGGCCGCCCGGAGAGGTGGCCCCGCGACGCTGTGCCCGCGTCCTACCCGACGTCGAGATGCTTGAAGGCGTGCTCGATCGTGTCCGCCGCGGACTCGATCGCGTGCGCCACTTTGTTGCGGTCGCGCACGAGCCGGGTCTCGAGCGTGTGGTACTCGTGCGTGCCGCGCTCGAGCGTGCGCAGGCGGGCGGCGGGTTGGAGCGACGGAACCGGCGGGATCGGCACCGCGCGGTCGTGGTCGAACGGTCCCGTGGATGTGTAGTTGATCGGGATCAGGGCCCGTCCGGCGCGCATCATCGTGTCGTTGATCAGCGACGCCGCGGCGCGCTGCTTGCGGGTGCCCCGGGACCGCCCGAGCGCCGCGGCGAGCCGATCCGCGGCGGCCTGCAGGCGGTCCGCCACGCCGGCCAGCCGGGTGACGGCGTCCAAGCACGCGTCCAGGTTGAACGCGTCGCCCGCGGCGTCCTGGATGCGGCGGAGCGTCTCCCGGAGTTCCCCGGCGGTCGCGCGGTAGTCGAGCGGGAGCACGGGGGCCGTGCACCACCGCCACACGACCAGGGCGTAGATCTCCGCGTCGCGCCGGAGGTTGGCGCGATCGATCTTGTCGATCGTGTCCTCCGTCGTGTGCCACCACCAGCCGAGGCCGCCCGACTTCCGCGGCCCGCCGTGCAGCGCGGCCAGCGCGTCGCTCGTGGCCGATTCCGCCGGCGGCTGCACCGAGACGCCGCCAAACATCGACGGGACCCCGATCCCCCAGAACGACTGGTCGCCCATCCGGCCGATGCGGCGCCGCTCCAGCGCCTGCCCGGTGACGTCGTTGATCGCGCGTGCGGCCGAGGCCCACGTCTCCGCCATGGTCTCGCCCTCGCTCAGCACCGTCGCGCCCTTGGCGCCGGACGAGTCCACGTTCAGGTGCAGCACCGCGTTGCGGTGCAGGTCGCGCCAGTGGTGGTCGGCGTACCACGTGGAGCCCGAGTACCGGCCGTGCGAGTGGCCCGACCAAAATGCGAGCCGCAGCCCGCGGCGGAGCCGCCGCCGGCGCTTGCTCAGCAGGCGCGCCGTCTCGACCATCACCGCGTTGGCGCTGCCGTTGTCCATGGCGCCGTAGTGCCAGGAGTCGACGTGGCCGCTGAACAACACGTACCGGTCCGGCTCGTCGACGCCCGCGAGATCCGCGGTCAGGATCGGCGTCGGCCGCCACCGCGTGTCGACCTCCGCGTGCACGCGCACGCGAAGCGTCCCCTCGCGCGCGCGTGCGCGCAGGGCGACGCCGTCCGATTCACGCACCGAGACGGCCACGATCCGGGGCAGGACGCCGAGCGTCTCCGGCGTCGGCGATCCCCAGACCGTGGAGATGATCATCTCGTGCAGCTCCGGCGGGTTGACGAAGATCGCGGCGACCGCGCCGGCCGCCTCCGCCGCGTGGGCGGTGACGGGCATCGCCAGTCCGTCGACCAGCGCGATCTTGCCGCGCACGGGGGCCTGCGCGATGTCGCCGCCGGCGACGTCGACGACCTCGGCCTCGAGACCGCCCGGGGGCGTGGACGCCGAAAAGGAGTGCGTGATGCACGCCACCGGTGCGCGCGCCGGATCGACGACCTCGAGCGACGCGGACTTCGGCCAGGAGATGAGGGCATCGTGGCGTTCACGCCGGACCTCGAGCCCGAATCCGCGCAGGGTGGCCTCCAGGTAGTCGAACGCCTGCGCCTCGTCCTCGCTGCCGGACATGCGCACCCAGCGCGATACGCCACGGGTGTACTCCATGAGCTTGGTCGCCGATACCGCCTGCCGGATGGCCTGCTCGGGATCTTTCGGCATGGTCGTTCCTCCTCGCGGGGCCGTACGGGTATGCAAGGAGAATTCTCACGCGAGGCGCCGCATTCCTGGACGGCCCGCTTGCCGGATCGGCGTGCCGCCTAGCGGATCGTTCCGAGCGGCCGCTCCGGCGCCGGCACGGCGGGGGCCGGCGCGGCCCGCCGCCCGAGTGCTCCCTCGAGCGTGCCGACGATGCCGCGCCGGAACGCGAGAATCACCGCGATGAAGATGATCCCCGTGACGACACCCCAGGCATCCGTCCACGCGGAGATGGCGTCGCGCAGCGCGATCACGAGCGCCGCGCCCACGACGGGGCCGAGCCGCGTGCCCATCCCGCCGAGGAGCGTCATGATCACCACGGTGCCCGACGTGGACCAGTGGACCGCGTCCAGCCCGACGAACCCGTGATTGATGACCCAGATGCCGCCGGCCAGACCCGCCAGCGCACCCGACAGCATCGCCGCGATCAGCTTGTATCGTCCGACCGCGTAGCCGAGGCTCTGCGCCCGCGCCTCGTTCTCCCGGATGGCGACCAAGATGCGGCCGAAGGGCGAACGGACGATGCGCCAGCACAAGAGAAGCGCCAGCGTGACCAGGACGAGCGTCGCGTAATAGAAGACCGTCGAGGACACGAGCGAGACGCCGAAGGCGTGACCGCGCGGGACCCCGGTGATGCCGTTTTCGCCGCCCGTCACGCCGCGCCATTGGTTGGCGATGTAGTACACCATCTGCGCGAACGCCAGCGTGATCATGGCGAAGTAGATGCCCTTGCGCCGGATGCTGAGCCCCATGAGGGGCAGGGAGAGGATCCCGGCCGCCACACCGCCGGCGAGCGCGTTCAGCGGAAAGGGCGCTTGGAGCCGCGTTGCGAGGAGCGCGGCGACGTACGCGCCGCACCCGAAATACGCGGCGTGCCCGAATGAGAGGAGGCCGGTGTGCCCGAGCAGCAGGTCGAACGCGGCGGCGAACAACGCCCACGCCAGGATGTCGGCGCCGAGGACCGGATAGACGACGAGCGGCAACACGAGCGCCGCGGCGCCGAGCAGCGACCACCCGATCCGGCGGCGCGCGGTCATCCGGCGTCGGCGCTGCCGAACAACCCGGCGGGGCGCACCAGGAGGATCGCGGCCATCAGGATGAACACCACGAGGTTGGCGGCGGACGGGTAGTAGACGGCGCCGAGCGCCTCGAGCACCCCCACGATGAAGCCGGTCACGACCGACCCCAGGATCGACCCCATGCCGCCGATCACGACGATCGCGAACGTGGTGATGATCAAGTCGGCGCCCATGACGGGGGACACGTTGCGCATCGGCGCGGCCAGGACGCCGGCCAGGCCGGCGAGCGCGACGCCGAACGCGAACACGGCGGGAATCCAGCGGTCGACGTCGACGCCGAGCGCACGGGTCAGCATGGGCCGCTCCGTCGCGGCGCGGATGATCAGGCCCGCCCGCGTGCGGTCGATGAGCCACCACGTGCCGAGGCAGGCCAGCACCGAGACCGCCAGCACGAACAGGCGGTACGCGGGAAACAGGAGCGGCCCGATCTCCACCGCGCCCTGGAGCGCCGCGGGCGCCCCGTACGGCACGCCCTGCATGCCGAAGCGGATTCGCATCGCGTCCTGGATCGCCAGCGCCAGGCCGAACGTCAGCAGCAAATTGTACAGGAGGTCCGCGTCGTACAGCCGGCGCAGCAACAGCCGCTCGAATACCAGGCCGATCGCGGCGACGAGGATCGGCGCGGCCAGGAGCGTCCACCAAAACGGCAGCCCCCACCAGGCGGTGAGGAGATACGCGCCGAACGCGCCGAGCATGTACAGCGCGCCGTGCATGAAATTGATCACGCGGAGCATGCCGAAGATCACGGCGAGCCCGAGGCTGAGCAGCGCGTAGAAGGCGCCGTTGACCAGCCCGTTAAAGACCTGCAGCAGCAGGTTCTCGATCACGACATCTTGCACGTGACCTGGGAGAGCGGCATGAACGCGTCGCGGGCCGGGATGGTGCTGAGGATCGTCACGTAGTCCCACGGCTCCTTGACCTCGCTCGGCGCCTTCACCCGGGCGAGGTACGCGTCGTGGGTGACGAGGTGGTCCTGCTTGCGGATCGTGCCGTTGCGGATGAAGAAGTCGCTGAACTTGTAGCCTTCCAGCGCCGCGACGACCTTGTCCGGATCGTCCGTGCCCGCCCGCCGGATCGCTTCGAGGTACTGCCACGTCGCCGAGTAGTTGCCGGCCATGACGAACGTCGGCCGCACCTTGGTGCGCGCCAGGAAGCGGTCGGCGAACTCGCGCGATTGCTTGTCCAGCGTCCACTCCCACGCCGTCGTATACAGCGTCCCCTGGTAGGCCTCCACCCCGAGCGCGTGGATGTCGCTCAGGAAGAGGAGGCCGATGGCGAGGTTGATGCCCTGCTGGCGCAGCCCGTATTGATTGTACTGTTTCACAAAGTTCACGACGTCCTGGCCGGCGTGCATGGTGCCGATCACGTTGAGCAGCGGCCGCATCGTGCGCGCCTTGATCAGGTACGTCGAGAAGTCATCGTTCGGGAAGGGCGTGGCGTCCGCGAGGAGCACCTTGCCGCCCGCCCGCTGAATCGCCGACGTGAACGAGTGATCCATGTCCTGCCCGAACGCGTAGTCGGGGTACACGAGGTACCAGTTTTTCCCGATGCGCTTCGTGACCTCGACGCCCGTGCCGTTCGCCAGCATGTACGTGTCGTACGCGTAGTGGAACGTGTAGCGGTTGCAGTTGGCGTTGGTGAGGGCGGTCGTGGCCGCTCCGACGTTCAGGCAGAGCCGGTGCTTCTGCGCCGCCACATTGGCGACCGCGATCCCCACCGACGAGGTGTCGACGTCGGTGATCATCCCCACCCCGTCCCGGTCGTAGAACTCCTGGGCCTTTTGGCTGCCGAGATCCGGTTTGTTCTGATGGTCGGCGGCGATGACCTGGATCGGTCCGCCGAGCACGCCGGCTCCGTATTTCTTTTGAAAGTCCTCGACCGCCATGCGCGCCGCCTCGACGCCGTTCTTGCCGCTGAGATCGGCGTACACGCCGGACTGGTCGTTGAGGACCCCGATCACGACTTTGCCCTGCGTCAGGTGCACCGCCGTCTGGGCCCCGGCACGCCACGGCCGAGACAGCGGCGCAAGCGCCGCGCCGGCCGCCGCCGCACCGGCAGCCCGCAGGAACCGCCGCCGCGTGATGTACCGTTCGATGGGACGTCCCGCGCTCCGTTTCACCTCAGCCACCCCCTCCATGGCATTACGGCGCGTGGATGCGGCCGCCGGCCCGCGTGCCGGCGCCGCCGCTCACACGCCGAGGTACTCCAGCAACTGATGCTCCCGCCGCACCACCTCCTCGTTCGCCAAATCTTCGACGGTACGTCCGTCCGCGATCAGATGGTGCCGGTCGGCGACGGTCGTGGCGAAGCGAAGATTTTGCTCGACTAGCAACACCGTCAACCGGTGGGCCTTGATGTCCTGGATGATCTCGCCGATGCGGTGAATCAGGGTCGGCGCGAGCCCCTCGGTCGGCTCGTCGAGCAGGAGGAGACGGGCGCCCATGCGCAGCACCCGCGCGATCGCCAGCATCTGCTGCTCGCCGCCGGAGAGTCGCGTTCCCGGATAGCGGGCGCGTTCGCGAAGGATGGGGAAGACCTCGAAGATCTTCTCCAAGGTCCACGCGTGCTCGCTCACGGCCGGCGGCAGGAGGAGGTGTTCCAGGACCGAGAGCGAGCCGTAGATGCCGCGGTCGTCTTGGACGTACCCCACGCCGAGGCGCGCGATCCGCTGGGGGGACAGCCGTGTGAGATCGACGCCGTCCAACGCGATCCGGCCGCGGATGTTGCGGTGCATGCCCATGATGCACCGCAACGTCGTGGTCTTGCCGGCGCCGTTGCGGCCCACCAGCGTGGCGACCTCGCCCGTACGGACCCGGAGCGACACGTCGTGGAGCGCCTGTCCCTCGCCGTACCACGCCTCGAGATGCTCGACCTCGAGCACCTACGCCGCACCACCCAGGTAGGCTTCGATGACGGCCGGGTCGGCGCGCAACTCCGCGTAGGTCCCCTCCGCGAGCACCCGGCCGCGCTGCAGGACGGTGATGCGGTGCGACAGGGCGGCCACGACGCCCATGTTATGCTCCACGAGCACGACCGTGCGGCCGGCGGCGACCCGGCGGATGGACTCGACAACCCGGGCGACGTCGTGCGCGCTGAGCCCAGCCGTCGGCTCGTCGAGGAGGAGAACGTTCGGGCGCAGCGCGAGCGTGAGGCCGATCTCCAGGGCGCGCTTCTGACCGTAGCCGAGCGTGGCCGCCTCGCGGCCGGCAACGGGGGCGAGACCGACGGCGGCGAGGAGCTCCTCCGCTTCCCCGCGGAAGCGGTCCAGGATCCGGTCCGAGCGCCAGAACGCATACCCGAGCGACGTCCGTGCGCTCAAGGCGACACGGATGTTGTCGAGCACCGTCATGTGAGGGAACACGCTGGAGATCTGAAACGACCGGGCGACCCCGAGGCGGGCGATCTCATGCGGCGGGAGTCCCGAAATCACGCGCCCGTTGAGCAGGACCTGGCCCTGGGTCGGTTTGAGGAACCCGCTCAACACATTGAAGAGCGTAGTTTTGCCTGCGCCGTTCGGGCCGATCACGCCATGGATTACGCCCTCGTCGACGCGGAGGTTCACCCCGTTGAGCGCCCGGAAGCCTCGGAACTCTCGGGTCAGGCCGCGCACTTCTAGGGTCGCCGCCACGCGTGTCCTCCGCGAGTTTGGTCGCAAGAATTGGCAGCGGGGTACGGCAAACCCTCCCCGAGGCGGCCGTGACCTGCGAGGACCGGCCCGCGTGGCTCCGCGTCCGCGCGCCTAGCGACGGCCCGCCGGACGCGGCGCCGGCGCCTCGGCCCGCGGCGCCGCCGGTTCCTCGGTCGCGGGTTGGATGCCCGGTCCTTGAATCTCGCTCACGACCTCGGAGACGATGACCTGGAGCGCCGCCGCGATCGGCACGGCCAGCAGCCCGCCGAGGATGCCGAGGAGCTTGATCCCCGCGAGAAGCGCGACCAGGGTCAACAGCGGGGACATCCCCACCACGCTGGCCATGATGCGGGGAACGAGCACGTGCGGCTCGACGTTCATGATGACCACGTAGAACGCCATGACGGCGATGAGGCGCCACAGCGGCTGCGACAGCCCGACCAGGATCGCGACGGCCGCGCCGAGCGACGGGCCGACCATGGGGATGAGCTCGCCGAGACCCGCGACCACGCCCAGGAGCGCGGGAAACGGCATGCCGAGCAGCAAGAGGCCGAGCGCGACGATCGCCGCCACGGTGAACGACAGCAGCAGCTGCGCGCGGAGCCAGCCGCCGAACTTGGCGCCGATGTGCTCGAGCACCTGGCTCACGCGGGCGCGTTCCTCGAGCGGGAACAACGCCAGGAACGAGCGCTTCATTTGGGCGCCTTGGAGCAGCATGTAAAACGTAAAGACGAGGATCGTCACGACCTCGGCGAAGCCCCTGATGAAGCGCGCCGCGACGCCGGCGGCCGTCGTGCCGTACGCCGACACGTTGGTGAGCTGCTGCGGCAGGTGCTGCAGGATCGTGGCCAGGCTCGGCAGCCACGGGAACTGCCGGTGGAGCTGCGTCAGCCACCGCTGGATCGACGCCGTTAGCTCCGGCAGCTTCTCCACGAACGCGGCCGTCTCGTTGACCGCGGGGACGATGATCATGGAGAGCACCCCGCTGATGACCACAAACAACGCGAGGTAGAGGAGCAGGATGGCCGCGCCTCGCGCGAGCCGCACGCCGCGGGGCAGGCGCCACCGCTCCAAGTTCGCGACCAGCGGCGCCAGGCCGGCCGCCAGGATCGCCGAGATCAGCAGCAAGATCAGGATCTCGGTGACGTGGGCCACGAACCAAAAGACGATCCAGGCGAGCACCACCATGCCGATGACCGTGGCCGTGCGCCCAACGAGCTGCCGCTGCGTCACGGCGCGCGCTCCCTGGCTGCGGCACGACCTCGCGGGGGCCGTGCGGCCCCGCGATCCGGCGCCGGGCGAGGCAGGCGGCGTACGGCGTCCCGGCCCGCTAGGGGCGGCCGCTCCACACGGCCTCCGCGATGAGTCCCAGGACGCCGGCCGCCAGGATGACCGCGGAGAGCCCGGCGAGGCGTCGCGTGACCTCCTGGTTCCGGCCCGCCATCTGCGCCATGGGCACGTGGAACACCAGGCTGGCCATCGACGTGACGACGACACCGTAGCCCGCGAGCTCGGGGGCGAGGGTCCCCTTGGCGGCGAGAATGCCGGCCGCGGCGGAGGTCGACGCGCTGCTCACCAGCCCGCCCACCGCGGCCACGATCAGGAAGCCCGTTTGCCCAAACGCCCGGTTCGCGAGTTCGCCGGCCAGCGTGATCAGCAGGAACAGAGCGCCGAACGTCAGGGCCTGACGCACCGAGATGGGAGAGCGCATCCGCAGCGGTTCCGTGGCCGTGTCCCGGATGCGGATCCGGTACATCACGACCGCGCTGACCACCACCATCAGCGTCACCCCGAGCCAGCCGTAGGACAGCGCGTTCACGTCGAAGACGCCGAGGATGAGGCCGTTGCGCATCAACATCGCCGTGTTCGCGGTGGCCATTCCGAGGAGCGCGAAGACCGACAGCCGCGCCGGATCGTTGCGGGCCCGGCTCGCGAGTTCGGCGACCGTGGCGGTGCTGTTCACGAGGCCGCCGAGTAACCCGGTCCACCGGATGCCGCGCGTGCCGTAGATGCGCAGCAGCACGTAGTTGGTGAACGCGATCGCGGAGATGACCAGGACGACCACCCAGGCGGACCGCAGGTCGATCAGGTGCCACGGGTCGACGGTCCCGGAAGGCAGGATGGGGTAGACGACGAGCGCGCTGACGCCGAGAACCAGCGCTCCGCGGATTTCCTCGTTGGTGACCGCGCCCGCGAAACGGACCACCTCGAACTTCCACGCCAGGAGCGCCGTCATCACGACGCCGCACGCGGCGGCGACGAGCAAGAGGCCCTGCCCCACGAGGATGCCGAGGAGGGCCATGGCCAGGAGGGCCACGGTCGTCGTCATCTCGAGCGTGCCGTCCCGCGTGAAGCTGCGCCAGTTCAGCAGGGTGACGAGGGGGATCAGCGCGCCCAGGAGGACGTAGGTGGCGACCGGCGAGATCGTCCACGCGAGCGTGAACGCGAGCGCGACGAACGCAAACGTGCGGACGCCGACCTCCTTATGCGCCCACTCCCGCTCCATGCCGACCATCATACCGATCGCGAGCGCGATGCCCACGCGCTCCATCAGGATGAGGAAGTCTGCGCCCTGCGGTGAGAGCTGGGGCACGCGCTATTCGGAGCCCGCGTGAGCCGGGACGTGCCGCACGGCCCCGGAGAACGAGAACCCCAGGGTCAACACGAGCGCCACGGCGGCGCCGAGGTACGGGAGGGCGATCCCCGCGTGGTAGATCCAGCCGCCCCAGGCCGGGCCGAGGATGCGGCCGAGGCTGTCGAACGAGTCCATGATGCCGATCGAGAGTCCCTGGGAGCCTGGAGAGCGCTTCGAGACCAGCGACGCGACGCTCGGCCGCATCAACGAATGCCCCGCCCCCGCGATCGCGGCGTAGATTGCTAGCGTGGCGATATCGTGCGTGGTCGTGACCAGAAGGTAGCCGATCGCGGCGACGACCAGGCCGCCGCGGACCAGCCGCTCCTCGCCCCATCGGCTGATCAGGCGACCGACCAGGCCGCCGAGGATCGCGGCCTGCACGAGTCCGACGACGACAAAGACGACGCCGATGGCGCCGGCGCCTCCGGTGCTCGACAGGTGCAGCCGGTCCTGCGCAAATAGCGCGTAGGTGGCTTCGAGCGCGGCCAGCGCAAACGCCGCGACGAGCGTCACGACGTAGTAGTAGGCGAGGGGGCCGGCGAGGGCCCGGCGCAGCGAATCGACCCGGGACGGGCGCTCCGCGGACGAGTCATGGCGAACCGGCTCGGGGAGCGATCCCCAACTGAGGAGGAGCGTGGCGACCGCGAGCGCCGCGCCGACGAAGAACGGCAGCGACAGGCTGTGGCGGCCGAGGAGGCCGCCGATGCCGGGCCCGATCGTAAAGCCCAGGCCCATGGCCGCGCCCATCATCCCCATGCCGCCCCCCCGGCGCTCCTCGGAGGTGGTGTCGCCGATGTAGGCCATCGCCGTGGGCAGCGTCGCGGCGCTCAGCACGCCGCCGAGAATCCGGGCGACGAACAACTGCCAGACCTGATGGGAGAGGCCGAACATCACGAACGACGCGGCGTAGCCGAGGAGACCCACCGAAAACACGGGTTTCCGCCCGATCCGGTCGCTCAGCCCGCCCCAGAGGGGTGCGAACAAGAATTGCATGAACGCGTAACTCGTAGCCAGCAGGCCGATCTGGAACGGCGTCGCGCCGACATCGCGGGCGTAGAACTGCAGGACGGGCAGCACGATGCCGAAGCCCATCATCACGATGAAAATGGCCAAAAAAAGGACGATTAGCGCTC
This sequence comes from Bacillota bacterium, assembly GCA_021324255.1. Taxonomy (GTDB): domain Bacteria; phylum Sysuimicrobiota; class Sysuimicrobiia; order Sysuimicrobiales; family Segetimicrobiaceae; genus JAJPIA01. The sequence goes on along the minus strand of JAJPJL010000081.1, from coordinate 22,574 downwards.
GATTCCCGAGGGGCGGCGGTCCGGACCGCCGCGAATCCGTTGCCATTGCCATTGAGAGGAAGCCCTCCCGAAACGGATTCCATTATTGCCACCGGCTTCCGTGACTGTCAAGGCAACAAGGCTTGACAGTCGCGCGGTGGGCTCCATACAATCAGGGGACCGTTCCTCGGTAGCTCAATGGTAGAGCATCCGGCTGTTAACCGGAGGGTTGTAGGTTCGAGTCCTACCCGAGGAGCCAATCAAGGCCTACAGAGCGATGCGGTTCGGCTGCTAATCCACTGGTTCAGCGCAGGGGATGCGTTCGCCCGTTCCAACTTCGTAGTCAATCAACAGGCCTGAGGTGCCGGCGTGCTTTCTGGCGGTGTCCAGGGACGGTGCCGATGGGTCAATCCCTGTGACGGCACACCCCAGCCGCGCAAATTCTTCGGCCAAGAGCCCCCGCCACATCCGACGTCGAGAACCTTTTTCCCGCCCGGATCGATGCGAAGCTTGTCGAGGACCTGCTTGAAGTACGCAAGGCGGCCCGGGTTGAGCCCTATGCGCATAGATGTAGATTCCGGACCAAACTGATCACCCGTTTCGGTAATTCCTGATCACCTGTTCCGGTTTCAATCCGATCACCTCTTTCGGTAATTCCTGATCACCCGTTTCGGAAAATCTTGATCACCGATTCCGGTAATTCGTGATCACCGGCGGCCCCTCCGGAGCGCCGGGGCCCCTCGGGGTCTCACGGTGCCAGGATTCCGGCCCGTGTCCTCCGCAACCGGTTTCAAACCGGACGGAGAGGAGGACACGGGGCGTGGCTAATCGGAGGCTCGTGATGCGGCAGATCAGGGACATTCTTCGGCTCCACTGGTTCCAGGGACTCAGCATGCGGTCCATCGCCCACAGTCTCGGCGTGTCGTACGGGAGCGTGCACGAGGTCGTGCGGCGGGCGACGGCGGCGGAGCTTCGGTGGCCGCTGCCGCCAGAGCTGGATGACGCCGGCTTGGAGCGTGCCCTGTATACGGGGAATCAAGGCCGGCCCCGCGTCCGGCCCGAGCCGGACTGGCCCACCGTCGATCGGGAACTGCGGCGGAAAGGCGTCACCTTGCAGCTGCTATGGCTCGAGTACAAGCACGGGCATCCAGACGGTCTACAGTACACGCAGTTCTGTCAGCACTTCGCGCGCTGGCAGGCCACCCAGGACGTCGTGCTCCGGCAGACCTACCGGGCCGGCGAGAAGATGTTCGTCGACTATGCGGGCCCGCGGCTGCCGGTCGTGAATCCGCGGACCGGCGAGATCCGCGACGCGTCCTTGTTCGTGGCGGCGCTGGGCGCCAGTTCCATGACGTTTGCGGAGGCCCATGAGGATCGGACGTTGCCGCGGTGGATCGGCGGCAACACACATGCGCTGGAGTACTTCCACGGCGTCCCCGCAGCGGTCGTGTGCGACAACCTGAAGACGGGGGTGGAGGAGCCCTGCTGGTACGAGCCGGCGCTCAACCCGACGTACGCTGATTGGGCGGCGCACTACGGCACGGTGATCCTGCCGACCCGCACGGACCATCCCCGGGACAACGCGAAGGCCGAAGCGGCGGTGCTCCTGGCCGAGCGGTGGATCCTCGCCGTCTTGCGCCACCGGACGATGACGAGCGTGGCGCAGTGGAACGAGGCGATCGCCCCGCTACGCGAGGCGCTGAACGACCGGCCATTCCGGAAGCGCGCGGGCACGCGGCGGCAGCTGTTTGAGGCGCTCGATCGTCCCGCCCTCCGGCCGCTGCCCCCGACGCCTTACGAGTTTGCGGAGTGGCGCCAGGCTAAGGTCCCCTTCGATTACCACGTCACGGTCGAGCACAACTTCTACAGCGCGCCGTACCGGCTCGTCGGGGAGCGCGTGGACGTGCGCCTGACCGCGCGCACGGTGGAGCTGCTGCATCATGGCCGGCGGGTCGCCAGTCATGCCCGCGTGATCGGCCGCGGCCACTACGTGACCGATCCAGCTCATCGGCCGGCCGCGCATCGGCGCTACCTCGACTGGTCCTCGGAGCGGCTGATCCAGTACGCGCGCAGTGTCGGCCCGCACACCGCCCAGCTCGTCGAGACGATCCTCCGGGAGCGGCCCCACCCCGAGCACGGCTATCGCACGTGCATGGGGATCATCCGGCTCGGCACGCACTATCCTCCGGGGCGCTTGGAAGCCGCCGCGGCCCGCGCGCTGGCGGTGCGCGCCCATTCGTACCGGAGCCTCAAGTCGATCCTCGAGCACGGGCTCGATCAGACGACGCTTGACCTGGTCCCGGAGCTACGCCCCGTGGGCCCGCACGCCAACGTCCGCGGCGCCGACTACTTCAGCGACCACAAGGAGGAGGTGCACTGATGCTGCCCCAGCAGACGCTCACGACCCTGCGGGAGCTGCGCCTGGCGGGGATGGCCGACGCCTATGAGGTGCAACTGCGCGACGCCGACGCCCATCAGCTGTCGTTCGATGAGCGCTTGGGCCTACTCGCCGATCAGGAGTGGAGCCGGCGCCAGAGTCGCCGACTCGCCCGGCGGCTTAAGGAAGCGAAGCTGCCACTCAACGCCACCGTCGAAGACATCGACTACACGGTGCCGCGGGGCCTGGACCGGGCCCTGATCCGCACGCTGGCCCAGGGCCGCTGGATCCTGGACCATCTCCCCACCCTGGTGACCGGTCCCGCCGGTGTCGGGAAGACCTACATCGCCAGCGCCTTGGGCCATGCTGCCTGCCGGCAGGGGTACACGGCCCGCTACTTTCGCGTCTCCCGTCTCCTGGCGGACCTCGGCATCGCCAAAGCGGACGGGTCCTACCCCCGGTTCCTCGCGCGGCTCGCCAAGACCGACGTGTTGATCTTGGACGAGTGGGGGCTCGTGCCGATGTCCGTTGCCGACGCCCGCGAGCTCTTGGACGTGATCGACGACCGCTACATGCGGCGGTCCACCATCATCGCCAGCCAACTGCCCGTCGACGCCTGGCATGGCACGATTCCGGACCCGTCGCTGGGCGATGCACTCTTGGATCGCATCGTGCACGCCGCCCACCGGATCGCCTTGCGCGGCGAGTCGATGCGTAAGCTCCGGGCGGCGAAGGCGTCTGACGGGGGGTAGCCCAATGCCTCCCCGCCGTCGTCCCGGGGCTCTACGGGCCTCCCAGGGGCCTGGTTTGTCGGCCGGTCAAGCCGTCCGCCTCCATCCGGCACTTCGGGGGCCGCCAGGAGACCGTGCTGAAGCACCGAATCAGAAGCGGCATTCCAGTAGGCAAGACAGGAGGTGGCGACTCCGGGGGACACCATATCCGGCGCTCCAGCCCGGTGATCAGGAGTAACCGGACCGAGTGATCGGAATCCACCGGACTGAGTGATCAGGACTTACCGGACTGGATGATCGGTTTGAAACCGGAATGACTGATCAGTTTCGCCGGAATCCGCACATAGAGCCGAGTACAGTGCCTTCGTCCCACCAAGTGTCAGACAATCGGTCGTACAGTTCATTATCGACCGGCATATGCCGCTCCGCGTAGCATGCGTTGCAGAAGCACGCTGCCCGCCCGGCGACCATCGCGCGGAACTCCGTTCGGCGCGGGACCCGGGCTTCCTCGCGCGTTTGCTGATTGCTCATTGGCGGATGCCACTTGTCGGGGGAAGTACGAGAATCACGAAGTCATGGCGGCGGGCCAACCACCTCGCGGTCGTGGCCGGGACGTGGGAGAACGTCTCGAGGCGCGATCGTGCGATCACCATTGACCGCGAGGGGCTTGATTGCGGCCTTCGAAACGCCTACTATTTTAACTAGTGAATTATAGAGGTGTCAGTTGTGGCCATGAAGCGCGATTCTATGCCCAAAACCATTGACGCATTCACAACCCGGACCCATTTGGGGCAAGTCATCAAGCGCGTCGCTGAGGGCGAGCGGTTTATTGTGACCAAGAAGGGTAAGCCCCAGATGGTCCTCATGAGCATTGACGACTTCGAGGATTTGCTCGAGATCGCCGCCGAGCGCCAGGATAAGGAACTCCAAAGAGCCCTCAAGGAATCGGCACGACAATACAAGCGCGGGGAGGTCTCTAGTCTGGAAGCCCTCCAGACGATCTACGCCGGCAGCGAGTAGATGGCGCGGTTCCGGCTCATCCCGACGAAGCGCTTTGAAGACGACTTCCGTGAACTCCCCAAGAAGATCCAGCGACAAGTTCTCGAAGCCCTGACTCGCATCCAGGCCGACCCGCATCACGGCCGTCGGCTGGTGAACGTACCTGTTGGGCGGTGGCGACGCCGGGTTGGCGACTACCGCATCCGTTACGATATCGATGGACAGCTGATTGTGTTGCACGTCGTGCGGCACCGCAAAGACGTGTATCGTTCGTGAAGTTGAGTTGAAGTCGCTACGGCGCCACGCTCACAAGACCCTCCGGCCGCTCCCCATAGGCAAGCCGAAGCTTGTACCATATTGCTATCATTTGCTACTGTTGCGGTCGTGCGATCTTCGCGCCCCCCGGCTGAACGTGTTTCGTGAGATCCCGGTAGAAATTCTCGTGCTGGCCGACAGCGTGAAATATGACGACGTGGTCGCGCGCGCGGATTTCGTAGGCCATAAGCCACTGGTCATTTTCGGCCTTGAACTTCTCCACCCAGGTCCACCCGAGGGGTGGCCGCTTCCGATCCCCTCGGTGTGGGTCTTGGATGATTTGACTTTGGACCCTATCGGCCGTTCATCGCCCGCCGTCTCCCTCGCGGGTCCGTCAAGGAGTTCTTCGTGCCGCCGCCGGCCAGGTCGCCCGCATCTGGGCAGGGTTGCGGGCGCTCAGGGCCCCGTGGTGACCATGGGGTGCGGCCGAGGCCCGGGTCGCGCGGGCAGCGTGACGCGCACGGTCGTGCCCCGGCCGACCGTGCTTGCGATGCTGAGCCGCCCGCCGTGCCGTTCGGCAACCGAGCGTGCGATCGCCAGACCCAGGCCGTAGCCCCCGCGCGCCCGCGTTCCCTGGTAGAAGGGGACGGTCACCATGGCGAGCTCGTCCGGCGCGATCCCCGGGCCGTGGTCCTCCACCTCGACCGTGGCCTGGCCGCCGCGCGACCGGACGCGCGCCGTGACCGTGCCGCCGGTCGGGGAGTACTGGATGGCGTTCTCGACGATCGCGGTGATCATGTCGCTCGCGGCGTCCCTGTCCACGCGGACCCACGCGGGCTGATGGTCGACGTGGATCGCGACCGCCTTGTGACGCGCGGCGGCGGCGAGGCCGCTCGCGACGTCGCGCACCGCCGCGCCGAGGTCGATGGGCGCGTCTTGCGGCGTGGTGTCGGCTTCGGCGCGGCCGAGCGCCGTCAGCCGCGCCGCGAGCGCTTCGATCCGCGCGGTCTGCTGGGCGATGGTCGCGAGCGCCTCGTCGGGCGAGACCCCGCGTCCGGCCCGCGCCAGCTCCGCCGCGGTCTTGATCACGGCGAGGGGCGTGCGCAGCTGATGCGACGCGAGCGCCACGAAGCCGCTCCGCTCGCGCACCGCCTCGTCGAGCGGCCGGAGCGCCAGGCCGGCCAGCGCGTATCCGACCGGCAGGGCGACGATCCCGCCTGTCACCGTGAGAGCCGCCAGGATCCGCAGCACCTCGTGGAGGACGCTCATCTCCTCCTGGCACGGGGTGGCGATCACCTGCATGCCTCCGCCGGGGACGGGTGCGTGGAGGATCGCGAACGCGCCCACGTCGGGGTCGGATACGATGCGAAATCCTTCCCACGACGCCCGCCACCCCTCCGGTTGCGGGAGCCCCAGGAGCGGGCGGCCGCGCTCGTCCACGACGAGATAGAACGAGTGCGTCCCCGCGACGTCGAAGCGCATCGCCGCCAGCTCGAGCCGTTCGTAGAGGCGGGCATCGATCGCGCTCTGCAGCGTGAGATACGCGCCGGCCGCCATGACGCCGAGCACACCCGTGACCACGAGCGCCCCGAGCGCGGCGACGCGCCAGCGGCTGCTGCGCAGGAGCCGGAGGTGGAAGGTGGAGGCGAGCGCGTTCATGAGGCGGAGCGCTGGGTTGGCGCCATGATCCGGTAGCCGTGACCCGGCACGGCCGCGATCTGTCCTTCCCACCCGCCGCCGCGAAGGCGCCGGCGCAGCCGTGACACCGTGGCGTCGACCACGTTGGCACGGGGCTCCTCTCCGGGCCCCCACACGCGCTCCAGGATGGCATCCCGCGAGAGCGCCCGGCCGGCGTGCCGCAGCAGGTACTCGAGCACGTCGAATTCACGGGGCGGGACGTCCACCGGGCGGCCCTGTACCGTCACCTGCCGCTCGCTCGGCTGGAGGCGGAGCGATCCGGCGGTGAGGGTCTCCGGGACCAGCAGATCCTGCGGACGCCTGAGAAGCGCGCGCAGCCGCGCCAGGAGCTCTTCAAAGGCGAACGGCTTGACGAGATAATCGTCCGCGCCGGCGTCGAGCCCCGTGACGCGGTCCCGGACGCCGCTGCGCGCCGTGAGGCACAGCACCGGCGTCCGCACGCCGGCGTCGCGCAGGCCGCGGAGGAGGGCGAGCCCATCGAGCCCCGGCAGCATGAGATCCAGGATCAGCGCGTCAAACGACCCCGCGCTGGCGACATCGTAGGCCTCCGTTCCATCGCGCACCCACGCCACGCGGTACCCGTAACTTTCCAACCCGCGGCGCACGACGTCGCCGAGCGCTTGGTCGTCTTCGATCAGCAGCAGATGCATGGGATTTCAGTATATCGGTGCCCGCGCAGGGCGCGCAAATGCGCGTCATCGTCCCGTCATCGTTGCATGCTACGCTGGGCCCGCACCCGTTTCCGCCGGTCTGGTCGCGGGTGCGTGGGGCGGTCATCGGGCCGCTCGTGCGCCCGCCGGCGAACCCCGTCGGGTCCACCTCCCCTCCCCCGCGAGGTGGCGTGCGCACGGCGGCTCGGTGACTGTTCCGCTACCGCCATCCGCTTTGCCCCCGGCCGACCCGGCTACGGGCGAGCTGGCCCCGGTCCGGCTAGGGCCTCGACCCCACGCGCCGTTCCGGTGCGCGTGTCCCGGCGTTCCATCCGGGCAGCGTTGTGCTTCCCGTAATGAGCCGCGCGCTCCGCTCGCTGGTGAGATACGCCCACGCCCAGTCGGACAAGACGGCCAGGCGATTCCGAAAGCCCACGAGCAACAGCAGGTGCACGAGCAGCCACATGAGCCAGGCCACGAATCCCGAGACGTGGAGCCGGCCGAACTGCGCGACGGCCGCCCGCCGGCCGATCGTGGCGAGGTTGCCCTTGTCCGTGTAGTGGAACGGCAGGCGCGCCGCGCCCCGCACGTCACGCCGGATATTTTCGGCCGCGGCGTGGCCCTGCTGCGTTGCGACCGCCCCCAGTGCGGGCAGCAGCCCGCCGCCGGGCGCCGGGCACGCGGCGATGTCGCCGATGACGAACACCTCCGGATGTCCCGGAAGGCTGAGATCCGCGCCGACCCGAACGCGTCCCCCGCGATCCACGTCGCCGAGTTGACGGGACAGGGGCGACGCGGCAACGCCGGCCGCCCAGAGGGTCACCGCGGCCGGGAACGCGCGCTCCGCCGTGCGCACGGTGCCGGGCTCCACCCCCACGACGGTGGACGAGGTGTGGATCTCCACGCCGAGGCGCTCGAGCTGGTCCGCGGCCCGGCGCGACAGATCCTCGGGGAACGCGGGAAGAATACGGGGTCCGGCCTCGATCAGCACGATGCGCGCGCTCATCGGATCGATCCGCGTGAAGTCCCGCGCCACGGCGCGGCGCGCGATGTCCGCGAGGGCTCCCGCGAGCTCCACGCCCGTCGGCCCGCCGCCGACGACCACGAACGCCGGCGCCCGGCCGGGGGTGTCCGGTCCGCCGCCCGCGCCGGCGTCACGCTCGGCCAGTTCGAACGCCAAAAGCACGCGCCGCCTGATCTCGATCGCGTCTTCGACCGTCTTGAGGCCGGGCGCGAGTTCCGCCCATTCGGGATGCCCGAAGTACGAGTGCCCCGAACCGGTCGCCACGACGAGGTAGTCGTAGGCGCGCGGCGCGCCGGCGACCTCCACGGTGCGGCGGGCGAGATCGATCGCGGTCACATCCCCGAGGATCACCTCGACGTTCGACCGCCCGCGAAAGATGCGCCGGATCGGGTACGCGATCTGCCCGGGCGACAGCACGGTGGTGGCGACCTGGTACAGGAGCGGCTGGAACGTGTGGTGGTTCTTGCGATCGATGACGGTCACGTCCACGGGATACCGGGCCAGCCGCCGGGCCGCCGTGAGCCCGCCGAAGCCCGCTCCGACGACGATGACGCGTGGTCTACGGGACGCCATACATTTAAGATATTATCCAGTGGAGGCGTCCCGCCGCCGGCATCGATGCACCGGGAGCGGGCAACGCCGCGCCGGCGTTGAACATGGTAACGCGGCGGCGCGACGGACAGGGGGTTGCCGCTGGGGTGCGAGCACTGTCTCCGCGGCGGGTGAGGCGACCTCGACGGCGGGCAATGGACCCGAGGAGGGGCCGGTCGATGGCAGTGTGTCGGACGACGATCATGACGCCCGTCGGACCGCTCGCGGCGGCCGCGAGCGAGCGGGGGCTGTGCGCGCTCGAGTTCCGGCGCGGGGCGCGGCCGTCACCATCGCCCGCCGCGAGCGACGAGAACCGGCGCGGTGCGGACGCCCCCGAGGCGCGCGCCCATCTCGACCGCGCGCGGACGTGGCTCGCCGAGTATTTTGCCGGCCGGTTCGACGAGCTTCAATCGCCGGCGCTCGATCTCCGGGGGACGCCATTCGAGCTCGCCGTGTGGCAGGCGATGCGGCGGATCCCCATCGGCTCGGTCAGCACGTACTCGGCGCTGGCCATGAAGCTCGGCAGCCCGCACGGAGCGCGCGCCGTGGGGCTGGCGTCCGGCCGCAACCCGGTGTGTCTCATCGTGCCGTGTCATCGCGTCGTGGGCGCCAACGGGTCATTGGTCGGCTACGGGGGCGGCCTCGATCTCAAACGGCGGCTATTGGAGCACGAGGGAGCGATCCCGTCGCTGCTCGCCCTGTAGCACCAGCGCTACCCGATGAGGCGGTCCGCCACCATCGATCCGAACAGCAGGGCCAGATAGAGAAGCGAGTACCCAAAGAGGGTCATTTCCGCCCGCTGACCCCGCCCGGCAAACACGGCCCACGCCATCAGCACAAAGACGCCATCCAGGATGACCGCCGCGGCCAGGTAGATGGCCCCCAGGGCGTGCAGCGGCGCGTACAGCACGAGCGTGGCCGCGGACAGCGCGAGCGAATACCACAGGATCTGCCGCCGGGTCTCTTGCTCGCCCTTGACGACGGGCAGCATCGGCACCCGCGCCGCACGGTAGTCGTCAGCCTTGGCCAGCGCCAGCGCCCAAAAGTGGGGCGGCGTCCAGAGAAACACGATGGCGAAGAGCGCCACGGCCGGTAGAGCGAGATGGCCGCTCGCGGCCGCCCACCCGACGAGCGGCGGCACCGCTCCGGCGGCCCCCCCGATGACGATGTTCTGAGGGGTCGTGCGCTTGAGCCAGAGCGTGTAGACGGCGACGTAGAAGACGATGCCCGCGGTCGAGAGCGCGGCGCTCAGCGTGTTGACGCCCCAGGCCATGACCAGCACGGACAGCGACCCCGTGACGATTCCAAAGCCGATCGCCTGGCGCGGCCGCAGGCGGCCCGCCGGCACCGGCCTCAGACACGTGCGCCGCATGACCGCGTCGATATCGCGATCGATATACATGTTAAAGGCGTTCGCGGACCCGGCCGCGAGCGTGCCGCCGAGCACCGTCAGCGCAAGCACGGCCAGCGACAGATGGTGCGGCGTCGCGACGACCATGGTGGTCACGGTCGTCACCAAGAGCAGCAGGATGATGCGCGGCTTCATCAGCTGCAGGTAATCGCGCGCCAGCGCCACCGCGGGAGGCACGCCGGAAGGCCCCGCGGGCGACCAGCGGAGCGCACCTGTGGGATCGTCGATGGAGCCGCCGGCGATGGTGCGCAGCGGTGCCGCAGGGGCGGCGGCGGCAGCCCGGGCTTCGGGCAGCGGCACGGCGAGCATCGAGAGGACCACCAGGGTGCCAAACAGCGCCGCCGCGAGACCGAGATGGAGGCCCTGCACGGCCGGCGACAGCCGGGTCGCCACGTTCAGCAGGCCCGCCGCGAACTGCATGACCACGAGCGCCGCGGCCAGGGTTGCCGCGGCGGCCACGCGGCGTGGGCCCGAGCGGCACGCGGCGACGGCCGTTGCAACCACGAGCAGCGTCACGATCACGGCCCAGGCACGGTGCAGCATGTGCAGCCGTCCCGGCCAATCCGGTGGGAGCACCACGGGGCCGCGGCAGGCGGGCAGCGAGGGACACGCGAGGGCCGCGGCACTCGACCCGACGAACCCGCCGATGAGCACCATGAGATACGTCGCGGCCGCGGCGAGGAACGCGAGGCGGCGCACACGGAGAGGCGCCGGCTGCGCCGGCACCTCGAGGGCCACCACCGCTTGGGCCAGCAGGCCGGCCAGGAACAACATCGCGACGCCGAGGTGCATGGTGACGAGCGCCGGCGTCAAATCCATCTTGACCGTGATGCCGCCGAGCACGACCTGCACCGCCACCAGCGCGACGACGATGCCGGCGGTCGCGGCGGCCCCGCGAACGGCGCGCCGGGCCATGACCGCCGCGGCGGTCGTGATCAGGACGAGCGCGCTCACGGACGCGGCCACGAGGCGGTGCGCGTACTCGATCAGAACCGGCCCTTCGAGCGGCGGGATGAGCCGCCCGTGGCAGAGCGGCCAGTCGGGGCAGGCCATGCCGGATCCCGAGATCCGGACAAGCCCCCCGAGGAGGATCAAGAGGTACGCGGCGATCGCGGTGACGACCGAAAGCCGCTGATACCAGCGAACTGCGGGTACGGCGTTCGGGGACGCACGGGCGCGCTGATCTTGGCGAGGCACCCTACCATACTAGCGTCCCGCGGTTGGTGCCACAAGCGCTCGGCGAAATGCCGAAACGCGTGGCGTGCCCGCGCGAGCTGAGATCGCGGCGCGAAACATGATTGGGGATCGATGCCGCCGGCCGCGCGCCCGGCTACGCGGCGCCGGACGTGGGCATGGGAGTCTTGGCGGTGCCTCTCCCGGGCTCGCGTCCGTGCCGGCGGTTCGAGACCGTCACGCATGATGTGCGGCGGCCGGGGGGCGCGTGACGGTAGGAACCGTCGCCCGGGCCGGGAACAATAGACGCCTGCGAATCGTTGAGGCTGGTGGTCGGCATGCGCGGATTGACCCGGCGGTTTGGACTCCTGGCGGCGGTCGTGCCCATCGCCGCGGCCGTCACCGCCGCCGGCGCCTCCGGCGTCGTGATCCCGGCGTCGGACCAAGTCGTGGAACGCATCCTTACCGCCAACGCGCGCGGTCCGGTCGTCGCTGGCGCGGACGTGCGCTTCAGGTTTCGCCTCAACAAGCCGGTGTCCGCCCCGCCGGATTGCGAGTTCTCTGGCGGCATCGAGTTGCGCGACGGCCGCCAGCGTGTCGAGATCGCGAACCGCAGCGGCGGGCTGCAGTGTTGGGCGCTGAACCGGTTTGTGATTGGACGGCTGTTCGAAGGGAGCGAACCGCCGGCCCAGTTTCTGTCGCGGTTCGATTTCTGGGTGCTGGGGTGGCGGCTCGTCGACGGCCGCCCATTCTATCTCGTCGAGGGAACGGCCCGGGATCCCCGCAACAATCCCCACGGTCTCATCGGATGGGTGGACTACGATCGCGGCCTCATCCTGGACGGCACGGTCCGGTACTCCTGGGGCGACATCGATACCATCCAACAGTACGAGCGGCTTTCCGGCGCCTGGGTGCTCGTGTATCAGTACGTGCACACCTCGAGGTTCGGGGCGTCGTTGGAGGCGGAGTACAGCAACTTTCGGTTCCGGCCGCGGTAGCGGCGGCCGGCAGGCCGACCCCGCAAGGCCGCGCCGCCCCCGATCCACGCCGCCGCGCGCGGGCGCCGGGACTGACGCGGCGCGCGCTACCGCGGCCGCCCGTCCGCGCTATTTGTGCGTCTCGCTGCCGGCGTCGGGGTTCGCCCGGCCTAACGCGCGGCCGGAAGCCGGCGTGCGGTCGACGAGCGTGATCAAGACGCCCGCGACTCCTGCCGCTACTCGCATCCGATGCACGCCGGAGATCGGGGGGCGCGGAGGCGGCGCGCCGGCAGGCGACGAATTCGTTCCCCATCTTGCGCCGCCCCGGACCGACCTCCCCGGGGCGATCGCGCGCCTGGCGAGGTGAGAGGGTGAGCATCGATCTCGAAGCCGTATCGCGGTCGGAGTTGATGACGTTCAACCGCACGCTCGCGCAGTGGACGCGCCTCTCGGGCACGCCGGACGAGGCGGCGGCGGCAGAATACGTCGCCCGGGCGCTCAAGGGGTTCGGGTACGCGACCGAGATCGTGAAGCACGACGCGTATATCAGCCTGCCGGGGGAGGCGACGCTGCGGGTCCAGGCGCCGGAACAGCGGACGGTGTCCGTGATCACGCATTCGATGGGGAAGCCGACGCCGCCTCAGGGGCTGACCGCGGATCTCGTCGACGCGGGCCGGGGCAGCATCGAGGAGCTCGAGCGGGCGGGCGCGCGTGGCCGCGTCGCGCTGGTTGAGGGCCGGGCGACCCCGCAACTTGCGGTCAACGCCACGCGGGCGGGCGCCGCCGGGCTGGTGTGCATCAGCGGGCGGTATCCGCACGAAATGTGCTGCTCCCCGGTGTGGGGCAACCCGTCCCGGCGCACGGCGGCGGACTTGCCGGACACGGTCTTGCTGTCGGTCTCCCGGGAGGACGGGCTGGCCCTGCGCGAGCTGTGCCGGTCCGGGCGGGTCGAGGTGCACGCCACCGCCGCCGTCACGACGGGCTGGACGACGACGCCGATCGTCATCGCGGATCTCGCGGCCGGTCACCCCGAGGCGGAGGATCGGTTTGTCCTGTTTTCAGGGCACCTGGACAGCTGGTATGTCGGCGCGATGGACAACGGCAGCGCCAACGCGGCCATGCTGGAGGCGGCGCGCGTGCTGGCGCCGCAGCGCAAGCGCCTCCGCCGGGGACTCCGCCTGGCGTTTTGGTCCGGCCACTCGCACGGGCGGTACTCGTCGTCGGCCTGGTACGCGGACACGAACTGGCTGGACCTGCACCGCCGCTGCCTCGTCCACGTCAACATCGACTCCGTGGGCGCGATCGACGCCGACGACTTCGGGACCAACTCGATGCCGCAGACAGCCGGCGTCGCACAGTGGGCGGTGCGGCAGGTCGCGGGGGCGGAACTGGACGCACACCGGGTCGGCCGCAACTCGGACCAGTCGTTTCTCGGCGCCGGCGTGCCGTCGATCCTGGGGTCGCTCTCGCGGCAACGAGACGGAACGCTCGGGTGGTGGTGGCACACACCCCACGACACGTTGGACAAGATCGACGCGGCGCGCCTCGAGCGCGACACGCGGGTCTTTGTGCTGGTCCTGGACCGCATTCTCACGGACCCGGTCGTGCCGCTCGACTACGCCGCGGCGGCGCGGGACCTGCGGGAGCAGCTGGAGACGCTGGCCGCCGCGGTCGGCGGCGCGCTGGATCTCTCGCCGGCCGTGACCGCGGCCTCCCGCTTGGAGACGCTGTGCGCGCGCCTCGGCCGCGCGGCGGCCCGCGCCGGCGGCGGCGCGGGGGCGGCGGCGATCAACGACTGCATCCACGCCCTGGGGCGGCAACTCGTCCCGGCGACGTACACCGCCTCCGGGGCATACGCGCACGACCCCGCGCTGGAGACGACGTTTCTCCCCGGGCTCCAGGCGGCGCGGACGCTCGCCGCGCTCGATGCGGACAGCGATGAGGCGAAGTTTTTGCGCGTGGATCTCGTGCGCGCGCGTAACGCCGTTGCCGACGCGATCCAGCAAGGGTGCCGGACGGTCGACGCGTGGCTCGCCGCGGCCGGTGCGCCGGCGGCGGCTTCCGCGTCCCGGGCGCGACGGCCGGTTCGGGCCGCGCGCCAGGTCCGGGCGCGCCAATCGCCGCGGGGCGGCCGGAGCGGCTCGGCCGCGAAGCCCGGCCGCCGGTCCCGCCGGCGGGCGCGCTAGCGGCGAAAGCCGGCCGCGCGTCCTTCGATCACGGCGTCGATGTCGGCGGGCGTCGCCCGGCAGATGTCGCCGGGGTAGGTCTGCTTGAGCGTCGCCATCGCCGCGCCGTAGCGCAGCGCCGCGTCCATGTCGCCGCGGAGGTAGCCGTACAGGAATCCGGCGGCAAACGCGTCGCCTCGGCCGATGCGGTCCACGATGTGCCCCTCGTACGCGGCCTGCCGGCGCGCGGTGCCGTCGTGGGCCACGGCGCCGTCCGCCCCGAGGGTCAGCACGAGCACGGCGCAGTCGAACCGGCGGCGGAGCGACGCCGCGACCGTGTCCGCGTCGCCCGCCGCGCCGAAGATGCTCAGCGCGTCGCGGTCGTTCAGAAAGACCAGGTCGAGCCCCCGCATCAGGGGCTCCAGGGTCTCACACGCTACGGACGGCGACCACAGCGTGACGCGGTAGTTCACGTCGAAGGAGACGCGGACGTCCCGCCGCCGCGCTTCGGCGATCGCACGCGCGACGAGCCGGCGCGGCCCCGGGCCGAGCGCGGGCGTGATGCCCGTGAGGTGCACGACCGACGCGCCGTCGAGGATGTCCCACGCGACGTCGTCGGGATCGATCCCGGCGAACGCGGAATCGAGGCGGTAGTAGAGGACCTCGCCGCTTCGCGGTGCCGCGGCGGGCTGCACAAACATCAACCCCACGCGCCCTTCCGGCGCCCAGCCCACGGCGCGCACGTCGACGCCGAGGCCCCCGAACGTCGCCGCGATGCGCCGCCCGAGCGGGTTTGCCGGCAGCCGCGAGATCCACGCCGTGCGGAGGCCGAGCGCGGCCAGGTTGGCGCAGACGTTCGCTTCCGCGCCGCCGACATGTACGGCGTACGCGCCGGCCGTCTCCAAGATCTCGCCGCCCGCGGGCGTCAGGCGGAGCAGGGCCTCGCCGACGCCGACGACATCGATGGCGGTGCTCACGCGTCCGCCCGCGGCAGGCCGGCCACCTGCGCGGTGATGGCGGCCGCCCGCGCCCGGAGAGCGGCGGCGTCGATCGGGCGATCGGCGGGTCCCACCAGCGCCGAGCCGATGCCCACCGCGGCCGCACCGGCGTCGAGCCACTCTCGGATGGTGTCCGGCCGCACGCCCCCCGTCGGGAGCAGGCGCGCGTGCGGCAGCGGCCCCAGGAGCGCGCGGATGTGCGCCGGCCCGCCCGATTCCGCCGGGAAGATCTTGACGATCTGCGCGCCGCCCTCGAGCGCGGCCAGCACCTCCGTCGGCGTGTAGGCCCCGGGTACGGCGAGCACGCCGCGCCGGCGCGCCACCTCGACCATGCCCGGCGAGAGCGCGGGGCTCAGCAGAAACTGGGCCCCGGCATCCACGGCCGTGGCGGCCGCCGCCGCGTCCGTGACGGTGCCGGCGCCGACGAGGATGTCCGGAAACGCCGCGCGGAGGCTGCGAATCACGGACGCCGCGTCCGGCACCGTGAACGTGATCTCGATGACGTCCATCCCGGCGCGGGCCAGCGCGCCGGCGACCTCGGCGGCCCATGCCGTCGAGCGGGTACGGACGATCGGCACGACGCGCGCCCGGAGGATGAGGTCGAGGGCGCGCTCCGGCGTCACGGCACCGTCCTCGCCTGCCGGCGCTGCCAGTCCTCGCTGAAGAGGTTGAAGTGCTGGCGCCGATAGGGATGGGCGGCCACCACATCCTCGTTCAGCGTGACGCCCAGCCCGGGGCCGGCCGGGAGCGCGAAATGCCCGTCAACGACCGGCGGGAGCCCCGAGGCGCTCTCGTTGAGAAACGGCTCCGCGAAGTCGTTGAAGTACTCGAGGATCTTGAGGTTCGGCGTGCACGCGGCGAGGTGCAGCGCCGCCGCCGTGCCGATCGGGCCGCTGACGTTGTGCGGCGCCACGAGCGCGCCGGACGCCTCGGCCATCGCCGCGATTTTCTTTGTCTCCCACAACCCTCCGCAGTGCGTGAGGTCGGGCTGCACGATGTCGGCCACGTTCGCGGCGAGCAGGTCGCGGAAGGCCGCGCGGCTGTGGAGCCGCTCCCCGGTCGCGATGGGGAGCGTCGTATGGGCCGCGACGCGCGCCAGCGCGGCGGGCTGGTCGGGCGGGACCGGCTCTTCGATCCAGCCCGGGACGAACCGCTCCAGATCCTTGGCGAGCGCTATCGCCTGCGCCGCCGTGAACCGCCCGTGCATCTCGACAAACAGCTCGATGTCGGGGCCGACCGCGTCCCGGACGGCCTCGACGAGCGTCACGGAACGCCGATATTCGTCGCGGTCCAGCTCACCGGCGCCCGCGCCGAACGGATCGAACTTTAACGCCCGATACCCGCGCGCGACCGCGCGGCGGGCCGCCGCGGCAAACTCGTCGGGCGTGCGGGCCACCTGGTACCAGCCGTTGGCGTAGGCCTTGACGGCGCGGCGGCACGCGCCGCCGAGCATCCGGTACACGGGTTGGCCGGCGGCTTTGCCGATGATGTCCCAGCACGCCATCTCCACGATGGCGAGCGCCGTCATCTCCACCGCCGCGGGGACCTCGTAGTCGTGCCGCGTCACGCGAAGGACCAGATCCTCGACGTCGAACGGATCGCTGCCGACCACGTAGCGGTGGGCGATCGTCTCGAGATACGCCGCGACCGCCTCCTCGCGGTTCACGGGGCGCGCTTCGCCGACGCCGTCCACGCCGTCGTCGGTGCGCAGGCGCGCGAGGACGAAGTTTCGCCAGGCGGAGCCCATGACGTAGACTTGCACATCGCTGATCCGCATCGTCGTCCTTCCGGCGAGCGCCGTCCGCGACGGGCGCCGCGGTCTAGCTGCCGAGGTACTTTTGGAACCAGGCCAGCGTGAGCTGCCAGGCGTCCTTCGCCGCGTCGGGGACGAACGTGGTCCGCGCGTCATCGAAGAACCCGTGGCTCGCCTTCGGCTCGACCTTGGAACTCCAGGCCGCGCCCGCCTTCTTCATCGCGTCGTCAAACGCCTTGAGCCCGTCGTTCGCCTGCTTGTCGTCCTCGCCGCAGATCGACAGCACGGGCACGTGGATCTGCGGCGCGACCGACGGATCCGGCACCTGCGAGTCGAACAGGACCGCGGCCTTGACGTCCGCGTTGATGTTGAGCAGCAGCCATGACAGGTTGGCCCCCAGCCCGAACCCGATGACGCCGATCTTCGATTTCGCGACCTGGGGCCGCGTTTCCAGGTACCGGACCGTGGCGTTGAGGGCGTTCGCGTAGTCCTGCGATGACGTGTCCTCGAGCGCCGTGATGATGTGGGTCTGATCGCCGACCTTCGCCGTGCCGCCCAGGCGGGACAGCAGATCCGGGGCGAGGGCGACGTATCCCACCCGGGCGAAGCGCCGCGCCACATCGCGGATGTGCTCGGTGAGCCCGATCGCGTCGTGCAGCACGATGACGCCGGGGTAGATCTCCCCACCCGACGGCGCGGCCAGGTAGCCCTGCATGGTGCCGACGACGAAGCCCGGGTATTCCACGGCCGCGGCCGTAATCGCGGGATCCTGCGGGGAGACCGTCACCGCCTTCGCGTCCGACTTCGTCGGCGGCGCACCCGGCGGCGGTGGCGGCACGGGCGGCGCCGGCGCCTTTGCCGCCCGCGCGGCGGGTCCGCGCCCGGCCAGCGCCGGCAGTAATGCGGCGCCCGCCGCTCCGAACGCCAGCAGGCCGCGCAGCATCCGCCGGCGTCCGCACCGAACTTCCGGGTGAGCGGGACGATCCATCACGATCCTCCTGCGGGCGCGTCCGCGCCGCTCATACTGGTACGCCGGGAGCGCGGGGCGGAGTTCCGCTCCGCCCCGGCGTCCTTGGGCAACACGAGCGCGATCGCGAGCGCCGCCGCGGGCAACAGCGCCGTCACGTCCATGGCGCGGAGCACACCCCAGCGATCGGCGATCCCGCCGAGCAGCGTCGTGCCGACCCCGCCCATGCCCACGGCGAACCCGATGATCAAGCCCGAGATGAGGCCGATGCGCTGTGGGATCACGTTTTGCGCCATCACCATCGCGACCGCGAACGTGCTGACCACCGCCATGCCGCCGATGAGCGCGGCGAGCACCGGCCAGATGCCCGCGGTTCTGGGGAGCAACCACAGGAACGGCGGCAGGATCGCCATGGAAACGATGAGCATCGCGCGGTGCCCCCACCGGTCCGCCGCCATGCCGCCGAGCAGCGTTCCCACGCCGCCGGCCGCGAGGAAGACGCTCACCAGCATGCCCGCGTACGTGGCGTTCATGTGCCGCACGCCGGTGAAGTACAGCGGGATGTAGCTCGCCGTGCCTACCTGGACCCACGAGCGGAGGACGACGAAGGTGACGAGCAACCCGACGATCCAGGCGGCGGTGCGCGGAGCGTTCGCCCGGGCCGGCCGTCGCGCCGGCGACGCGCCGCCGGCGGGCAGCTCCGCGTGCGCGCCGGCGGCCCACGGGGAGACGACCCGCCACATCATGATCGACGCGGCGATGGCGAGCGGGAGGCTGTAGGCAATCCCGTACTTGCCCCAGAGCGCGATCGCGACGGTCGTGGCCAGCGGTCCGAGGCCGTAGCCGAAGTTGCCGCCGACGGAAAAGTAGGACATGCCGGTCGCGCGGCCGGCGCCGCTGGCGAGCCCCGCGTACTTGTACCCTTCAGGGTGAAACGCCGCGACGCCGAGGCCGGACAGGAAGATCATCGCGACCACGGTCGAGTACTGCCGGGCCGCGGCGACGGCAAGGACCATGCCGGCGCTGGCGACGAGCGTGCCGGCCGGCATCAACCAGTACATCTTCATCCGATCGCTCAGGATGCCGAACAGCGGTTGGATCACCGACGAGCTCACGTTCGCCAGCAGCACGATGAGGCCGAGCTGGGTGTACGAGAGGTGGTACTCCGAGCGAAACAGCGGCAAGAGCGCCGGGATCGCGCCTTGCGGGAGGTCGGTGGCGAGATGGCCGCAGCTGAGCGTCGCGAGAATGCGCCGGTTCACAGGATCATCTTCGACGATGCCGGAGAGCGCCCCTCGCCGCGCGCCGGCGGCGCGCGGCGAGGCGCACGCCGTACCCGCCGGCGTCGCGCGCGGATGCGCCGGCTGCTCAGCCGCCGCGCTTAGGTCCGCGACGGTGCGCCCCGCCGGCTATCCGCCTCGCCGAAGATGATGTCCTCGTCGGCCCGGCGGTACGCGTGGATCTCCTCGGGCGCAAACCACAGTCCGACCTCGTGCGCGGCTTCGTCGACTGTCCCGGAGGCGTGGATGAGGTTGCGCACCGGCCGGCGCGCCGCGTTGGCGACCGTCGGGGCGTCGGCCGACAAGTCGCCCCGAATCGTGCCGGGTGCGGCGAAGACCGGCAGCGTATTCCCGACCACCTTGCGCGCCACGCTCACGGCGTGCACGCCCTCGAACACCGCCGCCACCACGGGCGAGGTCAGCATGAAGTCGATCAGCCACTCGCGCACCTGGCGGCCGATCGCGAGCGGATCGTCCGTCCCCATCATCTGTTTGACGTCCAGGCCGTAGCTTTCGAACGCCTCGCGGGTCTTGCCGCCGATCGTCCGCACCCACGTCTCATCGGTGGTGTAGTGGCGCTCGAGGATCCGGCGCTCCGCACGCACCAGCTTGAGCGCGACCACCTTGAGCCCCACGCGTTCGAGCCGCGCCAGGATCTCGCCGATGAGCGCGCGCTGGACGCCGTCCGGCTTGATCAGGATCAACGTGCGTTCGTTGCGAATATCGTGCATTCGGCCCTCCCGTGTCGCGATCGCGGGCGCGCGCGTGAGCCGACCCTGCGCCGGCGTGTACCAGTGGGGTATTATACCAGCGCCGCGGGAACTCTTCCCGGCGGGAGCGCGCCGGCGCCTGGATCGGCGCATGGCGCGGAGGGATGCCCCCGCGCTCCGGCCAATGGGTTACCATTGTGCGCGCTGCCTTCGGTCTTGGGATCGCCGCCTGGCTGTGTCTTTCCTTCGTTCCGCGTGTGGCCCGGGCGGCCGCCGTTGCGCCGCGCCCCCCGGTCGTCGTCGCCGGCGGCACGACGGAGGACGCGACGGCATCCAACAATCAGGTGAAGCTCGCGCGGGACGCCGCGGGCCTCGTCGTGGCCTACGTCGGCGCGGTGCCCGGCGGCGCGCAGGTGTATCTGGCGCGCTCGCGGGATGGCGGGGCCCACTGGATCCCGCTGGCGCGGGTGAGCGACGGTCCGTGGCCGTCGCGGCTCCCGGCGATCGCGCTCGATCCGGCGGGCCGCCTCCACGTCACCTGGACCCGGTACGACGACGGCGTCGGCAAGATCTACTATCGCGTGTGGGCCGGACGCTGGCTCGGTTCCCAGTCGCGGATCTCGCCCGGCAGCGGCTACGCGGGCTACCCCGGCCTCGCGGTCGACAGGGCGGGCCGGCCGCAGGTCGTGTGGTACGGCATCCGCGGCGGCGGCGTGCCCGCCTATACCCGCCACGGGTCCATCTACGAGATTTACTACGTGGCGTGGGACGGGCGCGTTTGGTCCTCGCCGCTGCTCGTCTCCACGGGGGTGCCCGACTCCGTCAACGCGGCGATCGCGACGGGCCCGGACGGCCGGCTGTTCGCCGCCTGGTACCAGTACGACGGCCGCGCCTATCAGGTCCGTTACGCCGAGCGCGACCACGGGACGTGGAGCGCGCCCGAGGGAGTCTTTCACACGGGCTCGGACCAGTTCAACCCGGACCTGGCCGCGGACAGTCAGGGCCGGGTCTCGCTCGCGTGGGAGGCGCACACCGACCTCAACTCCGCGATCGTCTACGCGAGCCGTGCGGGCGGAGCGTGGCAGGGGCCGGTCACGTTGTCCGTGGGCGCGGCGCCGGCGCGCCATCCGTCCGTGGCCGTAACGTCGTCGGGCGCCGTCTACGTCGCCTGGGATCAGGATGACGGTCAGATCTACCTGCGCCGGTACGCGGGGACGTGGGGACCGGTGCAGCGGGTCACCGGGGACGGCGGCAACACCTTCCCCGCGGTCGCCGCCGACGGGGCGGCCGCGGCGCTCGTGTGGACCCATGTCGCCGGGCGGCTATCCCGGGTCGAATACGCGCGGGTGCCGCCGAGGTGAGCCGGCGCCCGGCCGAGCGGATTGCCGTGACGCGGGCCCGGCGGCGCTCGTTTCAACGCCGGCTGCTGGCCTGGTATCGCCGCCATCACCGCGACCTGCCGTGGCGGCGCACGCGCAATCCCTACCACATCCTCGTTTCGGAAGTCATGCTGCAGCAGACGCAGGTGCCCCGCGTCATCCCCAAGTATCGTGAATGGCTTCGCCGGTATCCGTCCATCGAGGCGCTTGCCCGGGCGGGCGCGCGGGAGGTGCGCGAGGCGTGGTACCCGCTCGGCTACAATGCCCGGCCGATCCGCTTGCGCGCCATCGCGCGCGAAGCGCTCCGCCGCTACCGCGGCCGCCTGCCCCGCACGCGGGGCGAGCTGCTCGCGCTGCCGGGCATCGGTCCGTACACGGCCGGCGCCATGTTGAGCTTCGCGTTCCGCCAGGACGCGCCGATCCTCGACACCAACGTGCGCCGCGTGCTGCGCCGGGTTTTTGCCGGCGACCGCGCGCGGCCCTCCGAGCGGGCGCTGTGGGCGCTGGCGGCGGACGTGCTCCCGCGCGGGCAGGCGTACGACTTCAACCAGGGGCTCATGGACCTGGGAGCGACCGTGTGCACGTCGCGGCGCCCGCGCTGCGGACGCTGTCCCGTGGCCACGGCGTGCGCGTCGTTCCCGCTCGCGGAAGCGGCGCCCTGATCGAGGAGCGGCGTCCGCCCGAACGGGATCGCCGCCTGCGATCCGATCGCTGCCTACCGTCCGAGCGCTGTTTGCGTTCGAATCGTCACCGGCCGCCCGGCGGTGAGCCTTACAGGCCGTGGCCGGAGCGCGTGCCAGCGGCTTAGGCGGCGCCCGCGGCTCGATCGCCGTCCGCGGTGAGCAGGCCGCTCATCGCTTCCGTCCGGAGGGCCCCCCGGGCGCGCGTGTGCTCGGGGTCCCGCGCGCGGAGCGCCCCGCCATCCACGGCGGGACCCCGCCGTACCGGCTCGACGGGCAGACCTCCGCGAGCGGGCACACGGAACACCCCGGCCGTCGCGCGGTGCACACCTCGCGGCCGAGGTAGATCAGCCGCAGCGAGAACGCGCTCCATTCGTCGCGCGGGATGAGCGGCATGAGATCCTGTTCGATCTTATCGGGGTCGTCGTGGGGCGTCAGCGCGAGGCGCTGAGCGAGGCGCCGCACGTGGGTGTCCACCACGATGCCGGGGATGCCGAAGCCGCTCAGGACCACGTTCGCCGTCTTGCGCCCAACGCCGGGCAGGGTCGTCAGGTCGTCCATGGTCCGGGGCACCTCGCCGCCGTAGCGCTCCAGGAGCGCGCGGGCGCAGGCTTGGATCGACCGCGCCTTGGCGTGGAAAAACCCCGTGCTGTGGATCAGCGCTTCGAGCTCCCGGACCGGCGCCCCGGCGAAGTCGGCGGGCGTCCGGTACCGCCGGAAGAGCGCGGGGGTGACGCGGTTGACCTGCGCATCGGTCGACTGCGCGGAGAGGATCGT
>JAJPJL010000082.1 GCA_021324255.1 Bacillota bacterium | reverse complement strand
GTGCTCGACATGACCGTGGACGAGGCGCTCACGTTCTTCGACGCCATCCCGCGGATCAAGCGCAAGCTGCGCACGCTCGCCGACGTCGGGCTCGGCTATATCACGTTGGGGCAGGCGGCGACGACGCTGTCCGGCGGCGAGGCGCAGCGCGTCAAGCTCAGCACGGAGCTCAGCCGGCGAGACACCGGCCGGACGCTGTATATTCTCGACGAGCCCACGGTTGGGCTGCATTTCGCCGACGTGCAGCGACTCCTCGACGTGCTGCACCGGCTCGTCGACGCCGGCAACACGGTGCTGGTGATCGAGCACAATCTGGACGTCATCAAGACCGCGGACTGGATCATCGATCTGGGACCGGAAGGCGGCGACTTCGGCGGCGAGGTGATCGCCGAGGGGACGCCGGAGGCCGTGGCGCAGGTCGCGGGATCCTATACCGGGCAATATCTCCGCAAGATGCTGGCGCCGGACGTCTCGCCGGCGGCGGGTGCCCGCCGCAACGGGGACGCGGTCCGGCGCACGAACGGCGAGGGGGACGGGGCGGCTACGCGGGGCCGGCAGGATGCCTCTCCGCCGCGACCGCGGCTGCCCGTCGGCAGGCGCCGCGGCGTGTAGCACCGCCGCCATCCCACCGTTCACGGCGTCCGCGCCGCCCGACCTCCGTGCCGGGTGCGGCGATCTCCGCGGGCATCCCGCGCATCCGGCCGCGGGGCGCGCCTCGGGACCGGCCGGCGGGCACGGCTCACGCGCGCCCGCCGCTCGGGTGAACGCAGGAGACGGCCGCGCGCGCATCGCAATCCCTCGGAAGGCGACACACCCGTTGCGGGCGAGGAGGAGGCAGTGGCGGACGCGCGCCTCGTGCTGTGGACGGAAGGGGATAGCGGACCGCGATTCCACATCGACACGGAGGGCATCGCGGCCGCGGGCGGCGTGTTTCGCTCGGTGGGATGCCGCACCGACGCGGAACGGGCGGCGGCGGCGCGCGACGCCTGCGTGCTCGTGGTGAGCGTGGCCGCGATCACCGATGCGCTCCTCGCCGGCGCCCCGGACCTCGTGGGCATCGTGCGCACCGGGATCGGCCTGGACACCGTCGACATCCCCGCGGCGACGCGGCGCGGGGTCTGTGTCGCCAACGTGCCGGATTTCTGCTACGACGAGGTGGCCGACACGACCTGGGCGCTCATTCTCGCCGTGAGCCGCAAGGTCGTGCTCGCGGATCGTCACGTGCGGCGCGGGGAGTGGTCGCCGAGCGCGTTGCTCCCGATGCACTCGCTTCGCGGGCGGACCCTGGGGTTGGTCGCGTTTGGCAACATCGCGCGACGGGTGGCGGAGCGCGCCGGGGCCTTCGGCCTCCGGGTCATCGCCGCCGATCCCTACGTCGACGCCGCGGCGATGCGCGCCCGGGGCGTGGACAAGGTCGAGCTCGACGAACTCCTCTCGCGCGCCGACATCGTATCGCTCCACCCGCCGCTCACGGCGGAGACGCGCGGCATGATCGGGGCGGCGGCGTTCGCGCGGATCCGGCCGGGTGCGATCCTGATCAACGTATCCCGCGGGGCGGTCGTGGATCAGGGGGCGTTGATCGAGGCGCTGCGGTCCGGACGCCTGAGCGGCGCGGGGCTCGACGTGCAGACGCCGGAGCCGCCCGCCGCGGACAACCCCTTGCACCGGATGGACAACGTTGTGCTGACGCCGCACTACGCGTCGACCACCGTGGAAGCCTTGCAGGATCTGGCCGCCAAGGTCAACCGCCAGGTGGTCCAGTTCCTTCGCGGTGAGTGGCCGACGTATCTGGCGAACCCGGAGGTGCGCGCGCAGCCCGGCGCGCGGCTCGCGGCCGCGCGGAAAGGAGCGCGATGACCAGGAACGGCGCCAAAGCCAAGCTGCGCGAGGGCGGCGTGTCGATCGGCACCATGGTCTCGGAGATGCGGTCCGAGGAAGTGGCCTACGTCCTGGCCGCGGCCGGATTTGATTTCTTCGTGGTGGACACGGAGCACGGGTCGGCCGGCATGGAAACGGTGCAGCGCCTGTGCCGTGCGGCACGGAGCGCCGGCATCGCGCCGCTCGTGCGGGTCGCGGAAATCGGCTACGCGCCGATCGCGCGGACCCTCGACGCGGGCGCCCTCGGGCTCATGGTGCCCCACGTCGAGACTCCGGAGGACGCCCGCGCCATCGTGCGGTTCGCGAAGTATCCGCCGGCCGGCGAGCGCGGATTCGGGCTTCGCAGCGCGGTGACCGACTACTCCGGTGCATCGGTGCCGGCGGCCATCGCCTGGTCCAACGCCGAGACGATGGTGATGGCGCAGGTCGAGAGCCGGCGGTGCCTCGACAACCTCGAGGAGATCGCCGCCGTGCCCGGGATCGACGTCCTGCTCGTGGGGCCCACCGACCTGAGCATCGCGCTCGGCGTACCCGGGCAACTGCTGCACCCGGCGATGGAGGAGGCGTACCGCCGCGTCGTGGACGTGGCGCGCCGCCACGACCTCGCCGCCGGCCTCCACCCCGCCGATCTCACGGTGGTGCGGCGTGGACGGGAACTCGGCATGCGGTGCCTGATGTACTCCGCCGAGATCCGCCTGTTGTGGACCGCGGCGCGGGACGCCGTCCAGACCATCCGCGCGTTCGACTGACCGCGCCCGCCGCTCGGCGGGCGACGCGCTCGCGCCGCCTGCGCCGGCCCTACCCGGCGTCGTGCGCCCATGGAGGAAGCGCATCGTTTGCGGCGCGAATCAGCCTGACACCACGGGATCCGAGCGAGGGGGCGAGGCATGAGACATATCGCTTGGCGGGTGCGGCTTGCGGGCGCCGCGGCGGCGGTCGTCGCCGCGGTGTGGACGGTCGGAGGCGCGCCGCCCGCGCCGGGTGCGCCGGCGCCGCCGTTCATCTTCGGCCTGTCCTCGGAGCCGCCGAACCTCGACCCGCACGTGTCCAACGGCGCCGCGGCCCAGACCGTCAAGATGCAGATCTACCGCGGGTTGTTTAAGCTCGACGAGCGCGGCCGGGTCGTGAAGGACCTCGTCGCGTCGTACGATCAGCCGAACCCGACGACGTACGTGTTTCATCTCCGCCCGAATCTGAGGTTCAGCGACGGGTCGCCGCTCACGTCCGCCGACGTCGTCTTCAGCCTGCAGCGCATCGCCGACCCCAAGACCGGCGCCTATTTGAAGAAGCGGTTCGGCGACATCGAGAGCGTGGATGCCGTGGATCCGCAGACCGTCAAGGTGGTGCTCCACTCGCCCGACGCGGTGTTCATCACGCTGCTGGCCCTTCCGCAGGCCGCCGTGGTCTCCAAGGCGTTCACGACGGCGCACAACGGGGACCTCAAGACGGCCACGATGGGGGAAGGCCCCTACGTGCTCTCCGCGTACCAGCGCGGCGTGCAGGTGAGCGTGACGCGCAACCCGAACTACTACGGCGCCCCGGCCAAGATGGCGGAGATCCGCTTCGTGTTCTACCCCGACGACAACTCCCGCGTGGCGGCCCTGCAGTCCGGGGCCGTGGACATGATCGAGTACGTGCCATGGCAGGACATCACGGCGATCAAGACCAACCCGCAGTTCGGCTACCAGGGCACGAACGGTCCGTTCATGTACCTCACGTTCAACGTGACCCAGCCGCCGTTCACCGACGCGCGCGTCCGGCGCGCGCTCGGCTACGCGATCGACCGGGACGCCATCATCAAGACCGCGTTCTTCGGGCGGGGCGGCCCCATCTACGGGCTGCCGATCCCCCCGGGCAGCCTGGCCTATGATGCGGCCGCCACCCGCTACTACACGTACGACCCGGGCAAGGCCAAGCAGTTGCTGGCAGAGGCGGGCTTCGGGAACGGCTTCACCGCGACGCTGCTCAGCACGGCGCAGTACGGGATGCACAAGGACACCGCGCAGGTCGTGCAGCAAAACCTCAACGCCATCGGCGAGCACATCACGCTCGCGCTCCCCGACTGGCCGACGCGCGTCGCGGCGGGCAATGACGGGCGGTACCAGTTCTCCGTCATGGGGACGGTGGGCGACTACAATGACCCCGACTTTCTCTCCTTCTTCCTGCACTCGGGCCCCACGTACTACGCCGACTCGGCCGGGTACGTGGACCAGGCGATGGATTCGATGCTGGATCAAGCCCGGGCGACGCTCGACCCGGCCAAGCGCAAGGCGTTGTACGTGCAGATCGAGCAGCGTGAACTGGCCGAGGCGCCGTACATCTTCCTGACGTGGCGGGAGCAGGGGTACGCGTACCGCAAGGGCGTCGAGGGCTTCCACCTGCTGCCGGGGTTCCAGGCGTTCTACTCGCCGTACGAGTTCGAAACGATGACCGTGGCCCGATAGCCCGCGCCGCGCACGGGCCGGGCGCCGTGGGCGACCGACCGTGCTGAGATACGCGGTTCGGCGGGCCGCCGCCGCGCTGGTCCTCGTGTGGGTGGTCGCGACGCTGGTGTTCGCATTTCTGCGGCTGCTTCCGGGCGACCCCGTGCTGGTCATCCTGGGATCGGAGTCCGGCGCGCAGGCGCCGAGCCCGGACCAGATCACCGCGGTCCGCCGGGCGTTGGGGTTGGATCAGCCGCCCGCGCAGCAGTACGGCCGGTGGCTGGCGCGACTCGTCCGGCTCGATCTCGGGACCTCGTTGTACGACTCCACCTCCGTCACGGCCGACATCGCGCAGCGCCTGCCGACCAGCCTGGAGCTCATTGTCGTCGCGGTGGCCCTCGCCGTGGCGGGCGGTGTCGTGCTGGGCCTGGCGGCCGCCCGCTGCCGGGGAACCTGGACCGACGCCGCCCTCTCGGGCCTGCTGGCGGGGGGCCTGTCGATCCCGGTGTTTGTCACCGGCACGCTCATGGTGCTCGTGTTCGGGGTGATCCTGCGGTGGGTCCCGATCGGCGGGTTCGTCCCGATCACGAGCGACCCCGGGGCGTTTGCGCGGCAGCTTGTCCTCCCCGCGGTGGCGCTCGCGTTCGGTCTCCTCGGGATCGTCGGGCGGATCACGCGGGGCAGCGTGCTGGAGGTGCTGCACCAGGACTACGTCCGGACGGCCCGCTCCAAGGGGCTCGGCGAGCCCCAGGTGCTGGCGCGGCACGTCCTGCGCACGGCGCTCATCCCGATCGTGACGGTGGTCGGCGTGCAGTTCGGCATCCTCATCGGGGGCACCGTGCTCGTCGAGTACATTTTCAACTGGCCGGGCATCAGCACGCTCCTGTTCACGGCGATCCAGCGCCGGGATTACCCCACGGTCCAGGGCGTGGTCCTCGTGACGTCGGCGATGTTCATCCTCATCAATCTGGCCGTCGACCTGCTGTATGCGGTCCTGGATCCGCGCATCCGCTACGAGGGAGAGACGTGAGGCGCCGGCGTCCGGCCCGGCAGGTCCGGGTGCTGGTGAGCGCCGCGTTTGTGTTCCTCGTGCTCCTCGCAGCGGTGATGCCCCGGCTGTTCACCGCGCGCGATCCCCTGCTCATGCATCCGGACGTGCCGTTCGCCCCCCCGGGGCGCGGGTATCTGCTCGGGACCGATGAGTTCGGGCGGGATCTGCTCGCGCGGATCGCGTACGGGGCGCGCCCCTCGCTCGAGGTGGCCGCGGGGTCGGTGGCGGTCGCGGGCGCCGTGGGGTCGGTCATCGGGGTGCTCGGCGGTTACGGCGTGCCGGTGTGGGAGGCGCTCGCGATGCGGTCCGCCGATGTGATCCTGTGCTTCCCCCCGATCCTGCTGGCGATGATGATCGCGGGGTTCCTCGGCGCGGGCGTGGGCCACCTGATCCTGATCATCGGGTTTCTCTACATCCCCCAGTTCAGCCGGCTCGCGTTTGCCCAGACGCTCGCCGTGCGCCGGAGCGAGTACGTGGAGGCCGCGCGGGCGGTGGGCGCGCCGACGGTCCGCGTCCTGGCGCGGGCGATTTTTCCGAACATCGCCGGCCCGCTCATCGTCCAAGCGTCCCTGTCCGCGGCATCGGCCATGCTCCTCGAGTCGGGGCTGAGCTTCCTCGGGCTCGGGGTGCTGCCGCCGGCGCCGTCGTGGGGCTTGGAGATCGCGACGGCCCGCAACTACATGTTCCAGACGCCGTACTATGTCCTGTGGCCGTCGCTCGTGCTGAGCGCGACGATCCTCAGCATCAACACCATGGGCGACGCTCTCTTGGATTACCTCGATCCCCGCCGGCGCCCGGGGGTGTAGGCCGTCATCGGCCGCAACGCCGGCCCGCGACGCCCATGCCCGCGGCGCCGCGCTAGGGCTACTGCGCGCGGCTTCCCTCGGGCGAGATCCCGGGAATGCGACGGGGGCCGACGTCCGACGTCGATCGCTTGGGGCCGGTGTGCGGCCTCGGCTATAATGAAACGGTGACGGCCCGGCAGTCCACGACGACACCCAAGGACCCCGCGGCCGGCGGCGAGGCCGTGTTGGCCCCGAGCGCCGGCCTCGGCGAGAAGCTCGCCGCCCTCCCGGAGCAGCCCGGCGTGTACCTCATGAAGGACGGGATGGGGCGGGTCATCTACGTCGGCAAGGCGACGTCCCTCCGCGCCCGCGTGCGCCAGTACTTTCAACCGGGGCACACCGACAGCCCGCGCATCTTGCACCTCATCTCCAAGATCCGCGACGTCGAGACGGTCGTCTGCGCCACCGAGGTCGAGGCGCTGATCCTCGAGGCCACGCTGATCAAGCGGCATCATCCGTGGTACAACGTGCGGATGGCCGACGACAAGGCGTACCCGTATCTCAAGCTCACGAACGAGCCGTTCCCGAAGATCGTGATGACCCGCAAGGTGGGCCGCGACGGCGCGAAGTACTTTGGCCCCTATCCGTACCACGAGCCGAAGCTGGTGGGGCGGACGATCCGGCTGATCCGCCGGTTGTTCAAGCTGCGCACCTGCAATCTCGAGATCGACAAGACGCTGCCGCGCCCGTGCCTCGACTACTACATCGGCCAGTGCACCGCCCCGTGCGTCGCGTGGGGGGCGTCGGCGGAGCAGTACGCCGAGCAAGTCCGTCAGGCGGGGGCGTTTCTCGAGGGGAAGCAGGACGAGCTGATCGAGCGGCTGCGCGCGCAGATGGAGGCCGCCGCGCAGGCGCTCGACTTCGAACGCGCGGCCCAACTGCGGGACCAGCTTCGGGGCGTCGAGGCGCTCGGGGAGAAGCAGCGCATCGTCTCCACGGGCGAGCAGGACCGGGACATCCTCGCGCTCGCGCAGGACGGCGACGAGGGTTGCGTGCAGATCTTCTTCGTCCGGGGCGGCCGGCTCGTCGGTCAGGAGCACGTCATGCTGCAGGGGACCCGCGGCGTCCCGCCCGCGGAGACGTTGTCCGCGTTCATCGGCCAGTTCTACGAGGCGTCGTCCGCGCCGCCGCCCGAGATCCTCGTGCCGGAACCCATCCCGGATCGCGAGGTGATCGAGCGCTGGCTCGGCGAGCGGCGCGGCGGGCGCGTCACCGTGGCGCAGCCGCAGCGCGGCGATCGCGCGCGTCTCGTGGCGATGGCGCGGGAGAACGCGGCGCTGCATCTCTCGCAGGAGCGCGTGCGCCGTGGCGACCCGGTCGGACCCGCCGCGCGCGAGCTCGCGGACCTCCTGGCGCTCGACACGCCGCCGGTGCGGATCGAGTGCTACGATATCAGCAACTTCCAGGGCGGCGAATCGGTGGCGTCGTTGGTCGTCGCCGAGGGCGGGCGGCCGAAGAAGCGCGACTACCGCCGGTTTCGGATGAAGTACACCGGCGGCCCGGACGACGTGGCGATGATGCGGGAGGTGCTCCAGCGCCGGTTCGCACGGGCGCGCGAGGAGCAGGAGCGGCTCGATCGCGACGAGCCCGTGCCGGTCAAGTGGGCGGCGCTGCCCGATTTGATCGTGGTCGACGGCGGGCGGGGACAGCTCGGGGCCGCGCGCGAGGTGCTGTTCGAGTACAATCACGCCATCCCCGTGATCGCGCTCGCAAAACAGCAGGAGCTCGTGTACGTGCCCGACCTGTCGGAGCCCCGGGCGCTGCCCCGCGACTCGCACGCGCTGCGGCTGCTGCAGCGGCTTCGCGACGAGGCGCACCGGTTCGCCAACGCGTACCATCAGATGCTGCGGCAGCGCCGCATCGTCTTCTCGGTGCTCGACGAGATTCCCGGGATCGGCGAGCGACGCAAGCGGGCGCTCATTCGCCGGTTTGGATCGGTGCGCAATGTCCGCGCCGCGACGGTCGACGAGATCGCGGCGGTGGAAGGGATCGGGCCGAAGGTCGCGGCGCGCATCCACGCGTTCCTCGCCGGCCATCCGGTACCGACCGGCAACGCTCGAGACCCCGGACCTTCCCCCGGCGCATAGGGGCGCGTGGCGTCCGCGTGGTGCCGGCCCGCCGCGGCGGCGGGCCCCGACCGCATGTCGACGGCGTCCGCGGTGGCCGGCCCCGAGCGTAGTGCGACGCCGTCAGGGGACGGCGGAGGCGCCGGGCGGCCAGACCGGCACCCATGCGCCGGCGAGCCGGAGTTGCGCGGCGCCGCCGGCCGCCAGCGCGGGACCCGGCCGGTAGGTCTCGTCCAAGACAAACGCGCGCACGAGCCGGACCCCGGACGGCCCGGCGGGCGCGGCGAGGGCCCGGACGGCGACCGCGGTCGGGGAGGCCCGCGAGGCTGCCGGGATCTTGATGGCGGTCGCCTCGGCGTCGTCACCGGCAAACGCGAGGTCCGCACGCCCCCACGCCGAGGTGTACCAGGCGCCACCGATCTTGACCGCGGCCTCGAGCGGGACCCGCCCTGACGGCTCGCGTTTCCAGTGGAGGAACACGTACGCGCGGGGGTCGGCGGGCGCCGGTGTTGCCGGGTTGGGCATCGGCTCCAGCGCCGCCTGCCGCACGACTTCCTGTGCGCTGACCCGCCAGGTCCACGGGAACGCGTGCATGACCGCTTCCCGGGGTTCGTCCTCCGGCTGTCGCCACGCCGGGGCCAGCGCCGCGCGGAACGGGCAGCGGACGCGGTCTGTGACCATGCCGTGCCGGCCTGAGACTTGGAGGACCGGATGCCCGCCCAACGCCCGGGCGCCGCGAAACGGCATCGTGTGGTGGCCGGGCCCCTGGAATTCCTCCCGGACCGTGACGCCGGACTCGTCCCAGAGGACACGGTACACCCACTCGATGTCCGTGGTGTGGCCCCACTTCGCGAGCAGGCCCGTGAGATCGGTCCCGGCATCCTCGTGGCTGAACACGGCATGGTACTCGATGCCGCGCCGCGCATGGGCCGCGGCCGCCGGTGCGCTCGCCCTCCGCCCGCGCCCCGGACCGTCACCGACGGACACGGGCCGGTAGAACAGCAAGAGCGGCGTGTCCGTGGTGACGCTCTCCGGCCGCTCCTTGCCGGGCCGGTAATGAAGGATGGGGGCGTGGCGCCAGGCGGCTGCGGCCTCGTGGTTGCCGGGCACGGTGCCGGTCCGGATCGCGTGGAGCTCGACGAACGTGGCAGACGGCGCCGACAGGCTCCGATCGATCCAGAGCCGGACGGTGTGGGCGCCGCCCGGCAGCCGCCCCAGGACGCGGCAATACTCGACCGGCTCGCCGCCGCCCGCGAGGATCAGATGCTGGCGCGCCTCGCCGTCCAGATCCAGCGCCACCACGGCCGCTTCCGCGTAGGCCCACGAGGTGCCCGGCGCCGCCAGCCGAGCGGCAAGCCACGTCTCTCCGGGACCGGCCTGGACGTGCCGGTGTTCCCAGACCATCCCCGGCTCCAGCCGGACCGGGGTGCCGTCAGGCGTCACACGGCAATCTGGCGTGGGGCGGCCGCGCCGCCGGCGTGGTACCGTGATGTCAGGCCGCGAGACCGCGCGCACCCGGGCGCGGCGCCCGGAGCGGTCACCGCCGTTCCGCCGGGGACGCCGCCGCGGGCCGCATCGGCCCGCCGATCTCGACAAGCTCGGACCCGTGGAACGCGAGCGCCCGCGCAGGCTGCACGGCGATCCGTTGGCCTTCGCCGAGCGCCGCTCCCTTGTCGGCAAACATCCGAACTTCCCCGATCTCCGGGCACCAGAGCACCGCCTGCAGATAGTGGCCGAGATTGACGACGCGCCGCACCTCGACCTCGACACCGCCCGGGGCCATGACGACGTCTTCAGGGCGCACCGCCACGGTCACATCGCTGCCCTCCGGCCACCGGGCGCCGGCCGCCACGAGCTGCCAGGGGCCGGCCGAGAGCACGGTCCCGGCGGGCGCGGCGTGCGCGCGCGCCCCGATCAGGTTCATCGTGCCGATAAAGTCGGCCACAAACAGGGTGCGCGGGTAGGCGTACAGCGTGGCCGGCGTGTCCACCTGCTGGAGCACGCCCTGGTGCATGACCGCGATCCGGTCCGCGATCGTCAGCGCCTCCTCCTGATCGTGCGTGACGAACACCGTGGTGATCCCGACCGTCCGCTGGAGCTGTTTCACTTCCTCGCGCATGCGCACGCGCAGCCGTGCGTCAAGGTTGCTGAACGGCTCGTCGAGGAGCAGGATCTTCGGCTGCAGCACCAGCGCGCGCGCGACCGCCACCCGCTGTTGCTCGCCGCCGGAGAGTTGGTGCGGGAACTTGCGGCCCGACTGCGGGAGCCCGACCAGCTCCAAGGCCTGCGTGATCCGCCGGTCGACCTCCGCGTGGGCGAGCCGGCGGAGGCGCAGGCCGAAGCCGACGTTCTGCGCGACCGTCATGTGCGGCCACAAGTTGTAGCGCTGGAATACCATCGCGGTCGGCCGCCGCTCCGGCGGCATGGCCACGACGCTCACGCCGTCGATCTGAATGTCGCCGGCGTCGGGCGTGACGAACCCGCCGATCATCCGGAGCGTGGTCGTCTTGCCGCACCCCGACGGACCGAGCAGGCACATCAGTTCCCCGTCCCGGACGTCCAGGGCGACGTCGTGGACCGCCGCGTGCGCGCCGAAGCGTTTCGTCAGCCGGTCGAGCACCAGCCGCGCCATGTGACCTCCCCGAAGTCTACAGGCTGTACCCGGCCGCGAGGTACCCCGCCCGGAGGTAGCGTTGCGTCGCGAGCAGCAGGATCACCGACGGCAGGGACAGGAGCACCGAAAACACGGCCCCGACGGGCTGCGGGTAGCTGAGGACCAGGGCGTACATGAGCACCGGCATCGTAATGTGGTTGGGTGTGCCGACGATCAAGGATCCTTGCGCCTCGTCGAACGCGGCGATGAACGCGAACAGGGCGGCCACGATGAGGCCGGGCAGGGCAATGGGGAGCGTGATCTGGAAAAACGTCCTGAGCGGCCCGGCGCCGACGTCGCGCGCCGCCTCCTCGAGGTTGATGTTGATGCCGCGGAACGTCCCGGTCGGGATCCAAATCATGAACAACAGGGTATTCACGAGCTGGATCAGCACCACGCCGGCGAACGTGTCCATGAGGTTCAACCGGTAGAACAGGGTGGCGATGCTGACGTACAGCCCGATCTTCGGAAACGCGTTGGCGCTGAGGAACGAGAGGAGCAGGAGCCGCCGGCCCGGGAACTCCAGCCGCGCGAACGCATAGGCCGCCGGGATGCAGATCAGCGCCGAGAGCAACGTCGCCGTCGGCGCGCTGAGCACGCTCATCCGGATCGCCTTGCCGACGTCCGCGTTGCTGAGCACGTACACCCACCACTTGAGCGAAAATTCCGGCACCAGGTTGGGGAAGAGCCAGGTGCCCGCAAACGCCCACACCAGCAGCGTCGCGAGCGGCCCGAGGATGAAGGCCGCGAGCGCCAGCAGCGCGCCGATCCCCAGCGCCCGCCGGAGGCCTGCCACCGCCACGAACCACGCGGCGTGCACTACGGCGCCGCCCGCTCCCGCCGGCTCACGCTCGCCACGTAGACGACCCCGACGACCGAGGCGATCATGAACGCGATGACCGCCAGCGTGGCCGACTCCGTGCGCCGCAGGTATTGGGTCAGGTAGCTCGTCATCGTCACCCCGAGCATCTGCGGCGCGTTGCCCCCGACGAGATACGGGATGGTGAACGAGCCGAAGATGGCGATGAACAGCAGGGTCAGGGTAATCATCGTCGGCGCGGCATTGAGCGGCAGGATGATGGCCAGGAACGTGCGCAGCGGGCCGGCGCCGACGTCCCGGGCGCTGTCGATGAGGGCGTCGTCGATGGCCTGCAACCCCGCGCCGAGGATCAGCACCGCAAACGGAATGCTCACCCACACCTCCGTCAGCACGATCCCCGTGGCATTGTACACGAGCCGCGGGAACCGCTCGATCCCCAGGTGGTAGAGCACCGTGGAGACGAGCCCGTGGCCCACGAGAAACGTGATCATGGCAAACGACGCGATCACCACCGGGACGAACAGGGGCACCATGAACAGGACGCCGAGCAGGGCCGCCATCCGCGTCCGGACGAACCGGAGGTAGAGCGCGAGCGGGTAGCTCAGGCAGAACACCGCCGCCACGGCGACGAGCGTCACGATGACGGTGAAGACGATGCCGGTGCGGAGAATCCGGGTGCCGAGGACCTCCGCGTAGTTCGCAAGCGGCGCCGCCGGGACGGCGTCGGCCGCCGGCGTCAACGTCGTGACGACCGCCGAAATGGCGGGCAGGATGACCAGAAACGCGAGCACGAGGAGTGGAGGGAGCACCAGGGCGAGCCCCAGTACTCCCCGCGTCCATCCTCGGCGGTCGCCGTGCACGCGGGGCGCCGGACCCCCGGAGGCGAGTCGGTGTCCCGCGCTATCCGCCTCCCGCGACGCGCTCATGCCACAGACGCTTCATGTCGGCGAAGTACTTCGAGTCGGGCAGCGGCGCGTAC
The DNA here is from genome assembly GCA_021324255.1 of Bacillota bacterium. Classification (GTDB taxonomy): domain Bacteria; phylum Sysuimicrobiota; class Sysuimicrobiia; order Sysuimicrobiales; family Segetimicrobiaceae; genus JAJPIA01. The sequence goes on along the minus strand of JAJPJL010000082.1, from coordinate 10,240 downwards.
GGCTTCGCCACGTCCGCGAACTGCTGGCGCACGCCGGCCGGCATGTACTTCCAGTCGACGCCCGGATAGCCGGAGACGGCGGTGATGACCATCTGCTGCGCTTCGGACGTGAGCAGCCAGTTGAGGAGGGTAAACGTGCCCTCCAGGTGTGTGGAACCGGCCGGCGCCGTCACGGTGGAGTCGCCGCCAAACAGGGGCGGGGTGATCTGCTCCAGCTTGACCGTCTTCGGCAGCAGGCCGCGCTTCAGATAGTCCGTGCCCATGTCCGACCATACCGGCGCAATGTATACGTTCTGCTGCGCGAGCAACTGCAGCACCGCGACGTTGCCGTTGGGATGAAATCCGTTGTTGTACATGGCCGGCTCGAGGCTCTTGAGCATCTGCCAGGCGGGATCCCATGCCGCCTCCTTCGCCGGGTCGTACGGCGCGCCGCCGGTGTACTGGGCCATCGGCGCGAACTTGTACACGACGGCGACCATGAACGCCTGGCCGGAGCCGCCGGTGTTCGGATCGCAGTACGTGAACTTGCCGGGGTTCGCCTTGATCCAGGCCAGGAGATCGTCCAACGTCTTCGGCGGCGTCTTCACGAACGCCGTGTTGTAGGCGATCACCACCGAGGAGCCGCGATAGGGCATGCTGTAGTAATCCGTGGCCCGGAGTTTGTCGGTCGGGACGCGGCTCAGGTTCGGGATCAATTGGGTCGTCAGCTTGACCCAGAGGCCGTTGGGCGCGCCCTGCGTGACGTATGTCGGGTCGGTTTCCCACAGGTCCACATCGGTCGGCTTGTGAGCCTGCTTTGCGGCCAGGATCTTGTCGAGCACCCCTTGCGACCCGTCGCCGTGGAGCAACGGAACGAAGTTTGCCCGATACTGCGGGTACCGCTTGGTGAACGCCGGGAGCAGCGTCTTGTTCCAGAGGTCGAAGATGTTGGTGTCGCCGTTGATGTACACGTTCAACGTGATTGGGCTCTGGGCGGCGCCCGGTCCCGCCGCGCCGATCACGAACGCGATCAGCGCGAGGCCCAGTGCGGCGCATACCGCGCGGATCCCCGGCTTGCGGCTCGTCATCATGTCGTCACCCCCCTCGGGAGTTTCCACAACACAGGTCGCAGGCGGTGGGCGCGCCCGCCATTACTCGTCCCTCGGCCGTCGCGTGTGAGGATTCGGGACGCTGTGCGCCCTCCCTTCGGCCCCGGATGCGTTTCGCAAATTTTTCGCCGTGCCATCATCGAATGCGCGCCTGGCATATGCCATACCGGCGCGTTACCGCTTCGTGACGGATCCCCGGGCGCCGGCCGGGTCCACCGGCGGGGCCGGCGGGGTCACGGCCGCGTGTGTGGGGCGGCGGGCTGTTCAATCGTTTCCGCGAGCCGGCGCGCTGCGGCGTAGGCCGCCTCCGCGTAGGGTAGAAACAGGTGGGCCCGGTACTCATGGACGAGGGTTCCCTCGTATCCACCGAGCGCCGCGCACACGCGGTCGAACGGGATGGCCGCCCATCCGACCGGAAGGTGCAGGTCGCCTTTGCCGAGCGGAAAGGTGTCGGCCGGGGTTTGCGTCCGGTAGAGCGTGAAATTCTCCAGGCGCAATGGGTCGTACCGGCCGAAGTTATCATTGACGTGAATGTGCCGGACGAGCGGCCGCGCACGCCCGATCGCCTCCAGGAAGTCGAATCCAAAGTGCGCAGCCGCCAAGTACGCGTGGCCCACGTCGAGTGTCATCGCGACATTCGGTCGATTGATCCGGGCAACGCACTCGATCACGGGTTCGATGCGTTCCACCTCGATGTTCTCGACGCCCAGGAGCAGGTCGCCGGCCTCGTCCGATAAGCGCAGCATCGCCTCGGTGAACGCGGCCTCGTCCCGCGGGTCGGAGCTTTGCCGCTCGAAGTGAATCACGAGCACCCGGCCGCCGAGGTCCCGCGTGAAGGTGAGCGTCGAACGGGCGAGCGCGAGCTGGACCTCGCGGTTCGCGCGATCGCGGAGGTCCAGGCTGCTCGGGCTGTGCACCGAATACCAGAAGTCGTGACGGCCAAACGCGGACAGCGCGTCCCGGAGCATATCCGCGTGCAGCCGTCCGCCGAAGATCAGACCGGTGCCGTCCATGCTGATCTCCGCGGCGTCGTAGCCGAGGCGGCGGGCGAGAGCCAGTTCCTCGGCACGCCGATCGCCGCCGCGGACGGAGATCCCCAACCGTACCATGGATACCTCCGCATGCCCGGGTGGCTGCGTGCCGAGGGTCTTTCGCCGTCCGGCGGCCGTTTCCCCGCGGATCCGGCCGCGCCCCCGCCGTCGTGCTAAGATGGGGCGCGGGGACCGTGGTTTCCTCGGCGGGTCGAGTTTCCAACGGGGTTGGTCGAGATGAGCGACGGGAAGGCATGCGCCGCCGGCGGCGGTGGGGCGGCAGGGTGCGTCGCCGGGGCGCCGGGACCGGTGGCGCGTGTCGTTGCCTGGCCGCACCCCGGGGTGTCCGGCGACGGCATCTACAGCATCCAGGTGACCGGGGCGGCCGGGGGCGCGGCGCGCTTCGCCGCGGCGGCGCACGAGGCGGGGCTCTGGGTTGCCTCCGGGGAGCATGAGGACGCGGTGATCGTGTCGGGTCCGGCCGATCGGGTGCGCGCGTTCGCCGAGCGCGACGGTAGCGAGCCGGCCGTCGCCGCGGCGCGGGCGCTCCTGTCGTTTGCGGCGCTTCCCGAAACGCTCGTCGCGGCCGGGCGCGTTCTGGACTTGCGGACGGGGCCATTGGTCGTCGGCATCCTGAATGCCACGCCGGATTCCTTCTACGATCACGGTCGCTACTTTGCGCTGGACGCCGCTCGGCGGCGCGCCGATGAGATGGTCTCGGAAGGCGTCGACCTGATCGAGGTCGGGGGTGAGTCGGCGCGGCCGGGCGTGCCCATCAGCGAGGATGAGGAGATCCGCAGGGTGGTGCCGGTGCTGGAGATGCTCGCCGGCCGTCTGCCCGTGCCGACGGCGGTGGACACGTACAAGCCCGGGGTTGCCCGGCGCGCGGTTGAGGCGGGGGCCGTGCTCATCAACGATATCAGCGGCCTCCACGACCCCGCGATGGCGGAGGTCGCGGCCGAGACCCGGGCCGCCCTCGTCGTCATGCACATCCGGGGGCGGCCGAAGGTTCGCCAGCTGGATCTGCGGTACGGCGCGGTGGTCGACGAGGTGTACGAGTTTCTCAGGGCGCGCACCGACGGTGCCCGGCGTGCCGGCGTGCCGGCATCGCACCTCGTGATCGACCCGGGGTTCAGCTTCGGCAAGGCGGCGCACCACGACCTCGAGATCCTGCGGCGCCTCGGCGAGTTCCGGAGCCTCGGGTACCCCATCTACCTGGCGACGTCCCGCAAGAACTACATTCGCGACGTCCTCCGGCTGCCGTTTGAGGAGCTGCTCGAGGGCACCGCGGCCGCCGTCGCCTACGGTGTGGCGCAGGGGGCCCAACTCGTGCGAACCCACGACGTGGGCGTCATGCGGCGCATCGTATCCATGACGCGGATGATCGTGCGGTCTACCGGCGGCGGCGCGGCCGGGCCGGCACGCAACAACGGAGCATCGCGGAGGTGAGTCGTATGACCCGGGCTCGCGCAGCGTCGCGGAGCCGGCGCGACGGGAGGCGCAACAACGCGGCGGCGCCGGGCGGCGGCGTCGACAAGCGGGCGATCGCGACGGCCGTGACCTCGATCCTGCGTGCGATCGGGGAAGATCCGCATCGCGAGGGGCTGGCGGAAACGCCGCGCCGCATCGCGGATGCGTACGAGGAGCTGTTTGCCGGATTGCATGCCGATCCCATGCAGTTGCTCACGGTGGGGTTCGAGGAAGACGAACACAAGGAGATGGTGATCGTCAAAGACATCCCGTTCGCGAGTCTGTGCGAGCACCATTTGATGCCGTTTCACGGCGTCGCCCATGTGGGGTACATCCCGGACGGCCGGATCGCGGGGATCAGCAAGATCGCCCGGCTCGTCGAGCTCGTGGCGAAGCGGCCTCAGGTCCAGGAACGGCTGACCGCGACGGTCGCCGATATGCTGATGGAGGGCCTTCGCGCGAAGGGGGCCGCCGTCGTCATCGAGGCGACCCATCTGTGTATGACCATCCGGGGCGTGAAAAAGCCCGGGAGCCGCGTGGTGACGTCCGCGAACCGCGGCCTCTTCCGGGAGAATCCGAGCACCCGGGCCGAATTCGTGGCCCTGGTCCGCGGTTCGTAGGTGCGTTGACACGAAAGCGGCCTCTGTTATGATAGGGGGGCGGCTCCGGGGCCCATCTGGACGCATCTGCTGGGGTGCGCGGCGCTGCGTGTTGTCTGCTATAATGGAAACGCATGCGGAGCGCGGGAGTAGCTCAGAGGTAGAGCGTCTCCTTGCCAAGGAGAAGGCCGTGGGTTCAAGTCCCATCTCCCGCTCCAGTCGCTTGCATAGCGCGGCGACGTAGCCAAGTGGCAAGGCAGGGGTCTGCAAAACCCCCATTCGGCGGTTCGAATCCGCCCGTCGCCTCCATTGTTGTGCCGTAATCATCCGCCGAGGCGTTGACCTCGACCGCGCGGCATCCCGGATACACCATGCCGGCCCGGGGAGCCATTCGAGAGGGCGCAAGAGATCCGGCGCCGTAGTCCGGTCGCTGCGCACCGGAACCGGGGCAGGGGCAGCGTTCCGCGTCCCGAACGGTATTTGATGCGGGCGAGTGTCGGAATCGGCAGACGAGGCGGACTTAAAATCCGCTGGCCGGAACGGCCGTGGGGGTTCGAGGCCCTCCTCGCCCACCAATCGGTGAATTGCGATGACGTTGGTAGATTGAAGCGTGCGGAAATGCGAATCTGATTCTATCGAGGACTACGAAGAACGATACCGGCCTCGACCGCCCGATCCACATATCGAACTCGACGCCGAGTATTTCCAGCTTCTACGCTTGCTCCGGCAGCTCCGGGGCGCCGCCGGCGAACGGCCTGAGCGCCGCGTAGATCGTCCAGTTGACCGGCACGGGGACCCCCCTGGCGCGGCCGAGTCGTGCCACCGTGCCGTTGAGCGTCTCCAATTCCAGCCGGCGGCCGCTGAGCAGATCCTGCGCCATCGAACCGCGGAGCCACGGCTCCAGCTTACGCATAAACCCAAACGTCTGCTCCGGGAACTGATCCGTGACGGCGACGCCTTCCGCTCTGGCAACCGCGGCGACCTCATCGAGCGTGGCGCGCATCAGGGCGGCCGTCTCGGGATCGGCCAGGATCGCTCCAAGCGGCAGGCGTGTCAGCGCGGTCACGCCGCTCATCCCGCAGATGAAGATGAACTTTTCCCACAGGGCGACGCGGATGTCGGACCGTGTCTCGGCCGCGATGCCGGCCCGCTGCAACGTCCCAAGCAGCTCCGCGGTGCGTGCGCTCTCGCCTCCCGCCAGCTCCCCGAACACGAGCTTCCCCGGGCCGCCGGCCTGCGCCACGACGCCCGGGCCCTGGATGAATGACGACACCTGCGCCACCATTCCAGCACCGGCCCGGCGCCGGTGACGGCGGCGATCCGGTCCGCGTTGTCGATCCCGTTCTGCGTCGATCCGATCATCGTCGCGGGTCCGACGAGCGAGGGTAGCGCCGGCAGGACCTCCTCCATCCCGTAGGTCTTCACGCACACGAGCACGAGGTCGACCGGCCCGATGGAACGGACGTCGTCGGTGGCGGCGACGCGGACCGTAAACTCGCCGGCGAGCCGCGAGCGCACCGTCAGGCCGCGTGCGCGAATCGCGTCCAGGTGCGGCCCTCGTGCGACAACGGTCACGTCGTGGCCGGCACGCGCGAGCAGCCCGCCGAAATAACCGCCGGTGCCGCCGGCGCCGATGACCGCAATCCGTAGCTTCACCGGTGTTTCCACAGGCCACCTCCGCGCCGAGATTCCGCCGCGCGGCGAGACCGCGCGTGGTTCAGGCTGGCGGCGCGCGCCGCGACCGACGTAAAGATACGGTGTGCTGCCGGGATCCTCCCGGTGTCAGCGCGATCCCCGAGCGGCTTTGGCCTGTCTGCTGTATCGAGCGCGTCGATGCGCCGGCGGCGGCCAACAGCGCAGGTCCCGAGGCTCATGTCAAACGCAACGCCGGCGGATCCGCCGGTTGGCTTGGAGGGGCGTCAACGACCTGCGCGAATAGAGGCGTGGCATCAACGGCGACGCACCGTATACCGCGCACGACGGCAACTCGGGGAGATGCGAATGAGCGCCTATCTGATCTTGAAGTGGCTGCACGTGCTCATGGCGATTGTCGCCGTGGGCGCGAACATCACCTACGGGGTCTGGCTCGCGCGGGCGGCCCGGGAGCCGCAGCACCTCCCGTTCGTCCTGCGGGGCGTCAAGGTGCTGGACGATCGGGTCGCCAATCCGGCGTACGGGCTGCTGTTCCTTACCGGCATGGCGACCGCAGGGGTGGGGAGGATCCCCATTACGACGCCCTGGGTCCTCACCGGGCTGATTCTCTGGATCGTGCTCGTCGTGATCGCAGCGGCGGGGTACACGCCCACCCTCCGGCGACAGATTCGAGCGCTCGACGGCGGGAGTCCCGATTCACCCGAGTACCGCCGCTTGTCGGCACGGGCGACGAGTCTCGGCATCGTCCTGCTGGTCATTGCGCTGCTCATCGTCCTTGTGATGGTGACGAAGCCCGCATTGTGGGGATGATCACAGCCCGGGGCGCGGATTCGGCGCGTCGAGCGTCTCCGAGCAGGCGCTACTGGAGACCGCTCACGAGGATGTAGCCGTCCGGTCCCCTGACCGGGGCCGTCCAGCACCCGAACCGTCAGCCCAGGGCCCCTGCCCCCCCTGCACGGACTCCCTCGCTGTCACGCGGGTTATGTCCGCCCGCGAGGGGCGCAAACGCCGTCCAGGGATGGTTGACGCCGGGCGTGCTGGGGGACGGAGCTAGGCGACCTGGCTTTCCAGGATATCGTTGAGCCGGCGCTCGAGATCACGCATGCGGCGCCGATACTCGACTTCCACGGTCACGGTGTCCTGGACGTACCCGAGAATCGCGGCATCCATGGGATGCTGGCTCTGCTGCTCCAGCGACCACGCCAAGTCCGCGAGTTGGTGCGCAAGATCCTTGAGCGACATCAGCGGCTCCTCCCCGATCGGTCCAGTGTGTCCTATAGTACCATGTCTCGCCGGGACCCTCGGGTGCGACGGAGTCTATTCCCGGAGATTCTGGGCACGTATCTAAGTACGATGCGCCCAGACGCCGGCCCGCTTGGCCGCGGCGCGGACGCCGCGGGTCGCACCGCCATCACACGGGGGGTGAGGATCATGGGAGGGGTGGCGCATCGCCTGCGTCGAGTGTGGGCGGCCGTCCTGGTCACGGGCGCGGCCGCCGTCATCGTGAGCCTGAACGCGCCCGATAGCCGCGGCGCGACGCCGGCGCTTGTGACGCGGGTCACCGCGGCGGAGACCGCCAACGACGTGCAGGTGGCGGTCGTCGCATCCGCGCCGGTGCAGTATCAGCTCGTCAAGACGCGGCCCGACTGGATCGTGCTGCAGATCTCGCCCGCGCGGCTTCGCTTTGCGCCCGGCACGGTGCCCTTCACGGGCGACGTGGTCAAACGGATCCGCATCGCGCAGCTCGCCCACGCGGTGCAGCTCGTGGTCGAGATGACACGGCCGGCGCCGTTTCGGGTGGTCCCGTCGGGCGGCGTTGTCGCGGTGATGGTCCAAACCGCCGCACCCCGCCCGCGCGGCTCCATCGACCGCCTGCACGAGATCCTGCCCGGCGGGGGCATCGGGCGCGTCCGCTTGGGCATGCCGGTACACGACGCCGTCGCCGCGTTGGGTCGGGCAACGACGACGCGGACGCTCGCCGACGGCAATGTCGTCTACGAGTGGTTCGGCCCGCCGTTGAACCGCGGCATCGGCGCGCGCGTCACCCCGTCGGGGCTGGTGTACCGGGTGTGGGCTCTCAACGACGGCCAGTACGGGGTCACGAGCCGCCTGCACGTCGGGAGCACCGAAGCCGATGCACGCGCGACGCTCGGCGCCCCGTCGCAGGCCGTGGTCAACGCCTCCGGCACCATCAAGACGCTGACGTATCCCGCGCTCGGGCTGTGGGTCGCGATTCAGATGGATCCGCGCTACGCGCTCTACGGCCGCATCTTCGAGATCGGCGTGATGAGGCCCGAGACCGCAGCCGCCAAACCGTAAGCAGCCTCACAACCGAGGCTGCACCGGAATCCGCACGGGGCCGCGCACTCGGAATGCGCAGGTCAGGAGTTCTACGGTCTCTCGACAAACCAAAGCCGCTTGGGTATAATTTATATTGGTCACGATTCATGCCCGCGGGGTTCACTTTCGAGTGTACCCTCAAGACCACGGTGGTCGCCACGTGCACGGCCTGTACGGCGACGTCGCAGTCATCGTGAGCTTGCGAGGGGATGGCACGGTCGCTCTCGCGGACCGCAAGGATTGCATACGACCGGGTAACGCAAAACGTAGCGACGTGCGTTGGGTTTTGGAAACAGCAGCAGAACAGTTCGAGGTTCTTGTGGCCGCCTGGGAGGCTATGCACGCATGACACGTCATCGGGTCATCACGACGGACGCGGAGATCGATGCCGCCATTGCGAAGGCGCGCGCACAAGAAAATGATCGGCCCCGTGCGGTCAAGGCGTACTATGACGCCTCCGACGATAAGGTCGTCATCCATCTCGCCTCGGGCGTTGACGTCGCCATTCCCCGTACGCATCTGCAGGGTCTTGAGAATGCAACACGCACGCAAGCTGCTGAGATCCAACTCGACGGCGCAGGCTCCGGACTCCATTGGCCGTCCTTGGATGTCGACCACTATATCCCTGGAGTTCTCGCCGGAGTGTTTGGAACGCGACGCTGGATGAGCGAACTTGGGCGGAAAGGCGGCGCTGTCCGAAGCGCGGCGAAGGCAGCGGCTGCGCGAGCCAATGGCCGCAAGGGCGGACGACCGCGGAGACACCTTCGTGCCGTTGCGGCGCGTAGTCTCGCTGCGCGTCGCAAGCGTAAGCGTGCCACGCGGTCCCCGGGCCCCGATTATTAGCGTGTGGTAAATCACGATAAGGTCTTTCACCGCTTCTACCGGCGTAGCCCACCAGACAACCATGGATGAAAACGCGCGGCTTAGTCTTCGGATGGCACTGCCGGCCTCTTGGTGCAGGCACAGCGGCACGATGTTGCTGTAGCCATTTGAGTGAGATGGCGCAATGACCTGTACATGGCCGCGCTCGTCGTGCGCAGCTGGCATCGGTTCAATCCCCCATGCGTGCGTTGTCTTCGGCTCCATCGGTTGGTTGGAGCTTCGCACAACAGGATCATAGGTTTGACACCGTGAACGCCCTCACGGGTAGGACCGATTTCCTCGAGACGGGTGGATAGAACGGGGGATGCCGCCGGCAATTCGCGTTGTGGAGTCAGGTTCAGCCTCAGAGCGTATCGAGGCGGCTCGTGCCTTCATCGAGGGGCAGCGTCCGGACGCAGAGATTTTGATCGTGGGTGCCTCACGCGAGGCGGCGGACGACCTCGCGCGCTCCGTCGCCGTGCGCCGCGGGGCCACCTTCGGCCTCAGACGCTACAGCCTTGGGCAGTTTGCAGCCCTGCTGGCCTTCACGGACGCGACCGCCCCGATGAGCGCACTCGGCGGGGCCGCCGTCGCGGCCCGCGTGAGCCACCAGGCACTCCAAGACGGGGCGCTGCGCTACTACGCTCCGGTCGTGCCGTTCCCGGGATTTCCGCGCGCGCTCGCCGGCGCTATCAGCGAGCTTCGGCTGGCCGGCGTCGATCCCAGCGCCCTCGGACCGGCGGCGCTTGGCGACGTCTCGCACCTCCTCCGACGGTTCAACGATCAACTGGAGGACAGCCGTCTGCATGATTGGCCGGCGCTCCTCCGCGCGGCCGCGGCCGCCGCCGGCGCCGGGGCAGATGCGCTCCTCGGTCATCCCCTCGTCCTGCTCGATGTGGCGATCGATTCCAGCGCACACGCGGCGCTCGTCGCATCGCTGCTCAGGCGCGCGCCTGCGGTCCTCGTCACGCTGGCCGCTGGCGACGAGCCGACTCGCCGGGCGCTGTCCGACCTCGGGGTACGGCCGTCGCAAGAGGAGACGCACAACGGCGGGGATGGGGGGCGCCCGCCGTCCGGCGGTCCACCGGCAGGCGGGCACGACGAACTCGGGCGCGTGCGGACGTACCTGTTCGCGCCCGAGCCGCCGCCCGCCGACGTCCGCCGCGGCGACGTCGTCCTGTTCTCGGCGCCGGGCGAG
>JAJPJL010000058.1 GCA_021324255.1 Bacillota bacterium | reverse complement strand
GGCGCCGGGGGCTGCGTGCCGAGCCCGAGAAACGAGAGCGCCGCCTCCGCGAGGATCGCAAACGCGAGCCGGAGCGTGCTCTCCACGATGAGCGGCGCCGCGGCGTTCGGCATGACGTGCCGCCGCAGGATCCGGCCGTCGCCGGCGCCCACGGCGCGCGCGGCTTCCACGTATTCTTCGTGGCGCACCGTGAGCACACCCGCCCGGGCGACGCGCGCCATGGGGGCCGCGTACACCACGGCGATGGCGATGACGACGTTCCAAAAGCCGCCTCCGAGAAACGCCAGCAAGGCGATCGCGAGCAGGATGGCGGGAAACGCCAGGATCACGTCCGACACCCGCATCATCACCGCGTCGACGCCGCGGCCCCAGTAGCCGCTCAGGGCGCCGAGCACGCCGCCGCCCAGGAGCGCGAGCCCGACCGACATCACCCCGACGCCGAGGGAGATCCGCCCTCCGTACAACACCCGGGCCAGGACGTCGCGGCCGTAGAGGTCCGTCCCGAACGGGTGCGCCGCGCTCGGCGGCGCAAGACGCGAGGCCGGCGCGATCTGCACGGGATCATCACGCGTCCAAAGCGGCGCCCCGAGAGCGCCGGCCGTCACCACGGCGAGGAGCACCAGCCCGACCCGCGCCCCCGCGTGCCGTACGAGGCGCCGGCCGAGCCCCCGCAGGCCCGCCCTGCCGTCCGTCGGGCGCGGCGCGCCGCGCGGGACGAGGGCGGCCGGCTCAGCTGTATCGGACGCGAGGGTCGAGGAATCCATAGAGCATATCCACGCAGAGATTGACGAGCACAAAGGCGAGCGCGATCGCCAGCACCGCGCCTTGGACGACCGGGTAGTCCCGCAGGTTGATCCCCTCCAGCGCGTAGCGGCCGATCCCGGGCAGGCTGAAGATCTGCTCGATGATGACGGTGCCGCCGAGCAGCGTGCCGAACTGGAGCCCCACCACCGTCACCACGGGGATGAGCGCGTTCCTGAGCGCGTGCCACAGGATGACGCGCGGCTCGTCCAGGCCTTTGGCGCGCGCGGTACGCACGTACGAGCGTCCGAGCACTTCGAGCAGGCTGCTGCGCACGATCCGCGCGATCGCCGCCGCCAGCGCAAGCCCGAGCGAGACCGCGGGCAGCGCCATGTGGGCCAGGTTCGCACCGAGGCCTTCCGACGGCGCGAAGTACCCGGTCGGCGGCAGCCAGCCGAGGCGCAGCGAGAACAGCAGGATCAGCAGCACGGCGAGCCAAAACGACGGCACCGACAGCCCGAGGAGCACGAACGCGTTGGCGAGGTAGTCCGCCGCGCGGCCCCGGTGGAGCGCCGCGCCGATGCCTGCGGGAACGCCGATCACCAGCGCCGTCGCGAGCCCGAGGCAGGCCAGCTCGATCGTGACCGGGAACCGGTGGAGGAGTTCGCCGCCCACGGGCAGGCCGGTCCGCAGCGACTTGCCGAGGTCGCCCCGCCCCACCGCCGCGAGATACCCGCCGAGCTGCACCGCGAGCGGCTGATCCAGCCCAAAGAGGCGCCGGAGCTCCGCGACGCGCTGCGGCGAGATCGACGCCTCCAGGCTCACCATCTGGGTCACCACGTCACCGGGCACGAGCCGGATCAGCAGGAACACGGCCACGAGAACGCCGAGCGTCGTCGGTAACGCGAGCGCCATGCGTCGAACCAGGTAGGCGGTCAGCGATCGGCCTCCGCGGCGGCGACAGGACAGTGGTCGCCACCTTTCTGCGGCGCGAAAGTCGCGTCCTGCCGCCCGGCCGAGCGCGGCGCTCAACATACCGCGTCACCGAGCAGAGGGGTGATGCCTCATCATGGTGACCACCCACCGGCCGCCGCGGATGTGCGCGGCCGCCGCGAGCGTTGACGCCGTCGCCGCGGGAATGTTATCATCGGTCGCGCAGGGCGATGACGGAGCGCGTCGGCCCGTGCCGCTCCTCGAGAGAGCCGGAGACGGTGGAACCCGGCGGAGCCGGCGGGCCGGCATCCCCTCCTGAGCCGTACCCCTCGCAGGCCGTTCCGTGGCGTGCGCAGGGTGCCGGGAACGCCCCGTTACCGCGATCGAGTGCCGGGCCGCCGCCGTGGCGGATCCGGAAATGGAGTGGCACCGCGAGCGCGCTCGCCTCCGTGAGGCGGGTGCGTTTTTTGTTTGCGCCGGACCGCGTGCCGGTACGCACGCGCAAGACGTGTCACGAGGAGGAACGTGATGGCACAGATCAACCTGCTCTTGATCCCCGGCCCCACCCCGCTGCCGCAGGAGGTGCTCCGCGCGATGGACCGGCAGATGACCAACCACCGCGGACCCACGTTCGGCCGGCTTGTCGGCGAGATGCTGGACGGCCTCCGGCAGGTCTTCCAGACCAAGCACGACGTCATCCCGCTGGTGTGCTCCGGCACGGGCGGCCTCGAGGCGGCCGTCACCAACTTCCTGTCGGCGGGCGACCGCGTGCTGTCCGTCAACAACGGATCGTTCTGCGAGCGGTTCGCCGCGATCGCGGAGCGATACGGCGCGCGGGTGGACCGCGTCACGGCGGACTGGGGACACCCGGTCCCGATCGAGGCGATCGCGGAGCACCTGCGGAGCGATGCGCGGCGGGAATACCGGGCGGTGCTGGTGACGCAGAGCGAGACCAGCACCGGCGTCCACAACGACGTCCGGGCCGTCCGCGAGGCGCTCGGGGACCATCCCGCCCTGCTCATGGTGGACGCGGTGAGCAGCCTCGGCGCGATCCCGCTGGAGACCGACGCGTGGGGCGTCGACGTCGTCATCACCGGATCGCAAAAAGCGCTGATGAGCCCCCCCGGCATGGCGTTCCTGAGCGTGAGCGACCGCGCCTGGGCCGCGGCGGAGCGGTCGACGACGCCGCGGTTCTACTTCGACCTGGCCCGCGGCCGCGCGGCGATCCACGACCGGTTTCCCTCCACGCCGTTCACGACCGCGATGACCGTCGCGTACGCCGTCCATGCGGCGGTGGGCCTGATCCTTCGCGAAGGCCTGCCCCAGGTGTTCGCGCGGCACCGGCGGATGGCGCGGATGGTCCGCGCCGGCGTCCGGGGCATGGGGCTCGCGCCCCTCGTCGACGATGCGCACGCCGTGCATTCGGTGACGCCCGTCGTCATGCCGGAGGGCGTGGACGGCAAGGCGGTGGTGGCGCGCGCCCGCGACGCCTACGACGTCTTGATCGGGGCCGGGATCGGACGGCTGGAGCATACCGTCGTGCGTATCGGGCACCTCGGCTATACGAAACCGGAGTGGCTGCTCGCCGGGCTCGAGACGTTGGGCCGGTCGCTCGCCGACCTCGGGCACCCGGTCCAGACCGAGGCCGGCACCGCGGCCGCGCGAGAGGCGCTCGAAGCCGCGGCGCAACGCTAGCGGAGGTTTGCCGTGCGCGTGCTGGTCGCCGACGGGCTGGCGGAAGAAGGGCTCGCACGGCTCCGCGGAGCCGGTGAGGTCGTGGTCCGACGCGGGCTGTCGGAGGAAGAACTGTGCGGGCTCCTGCCGGGGGCGGAAGCGGTCGTCGTCCGGAGCCGGACGCGGGTGACGGCGCGCGCGCTGCGCGACGCCGAACGCCTGCGGGTCATCGCGCGGGCCGGCGTGGGCGTGGACAACATCGACGTCGGCGCCGCGACGCGGCGCGGGATCCTCGTGTTGAACACGCCGGACAGCAGCACCGTCGCCGCGGCCGAGCACACGGTGGCCATGCTGCTCGCCCTGGTCCGGCGCATCCCGCAGGCCCACGCCTCGCTGGCGGCGGGCGAGTGGGCGCGCGAGAAATTCGTCGGCACGGAGTTGGCCGGCAAGACGATGGGCGTGGTCGGACTCGGAAAGATCGGCAGCGAGGTGGCCCGGCGCGGGCGCGCCTTTGGCATGCGCGTCGTGGCGTACGATCCGTACGTCTCCGAGGAGCGCGCCAGGCGGCTCGACGTGGAGCTCGGGTCCTGGGAGACCGTGCTCCGGGAGGCCGACGTCCTCACGCTCCACGTCCCGCTCGGCCCCGAAACGGCGGCGCTCATCGGGACGCGGGAGCTGGCGATGATGAAGCCGGGCGTCCGCCTCGTCAATTGCGCCCGCGGCGGCCTGGTGGACGAGGGCGCGCTGCTCGACGCCCTCGAGCGGGAGGCAGTCGCCGGCGCGGCGCTGGACGTCTTTCAGGATGAACCGCCGCCGCCCGACCATCCGCTGTTGCGGCATCCCCGGGTGGTGGCGACACCGCACCTCGGCGGATCCACGCTGGAAGCGCAGCGGCTGATCGCCCTCGAGATCGCCGACCAGGTGGTCGCGGCGCTCAACGGCGCGCCCGTGCGCGGGGCGGTCAACGCGCCGGCGCTCGGCCCGGATGCCTGGCAACGGCTGGACCCCTTTATGCGCCTCACCGGCACGCTGGGCGCGCTGACGCGGCAGCTCGCGGACGGCCACGTCAACGCGGTCTCCTTGAGCTACGAGGGCGAGGTGGCGCAACTCGCGTCCCACCCGCTGTCGGCCTCCTTTCTGGTGGGCTTGCTGGAGCGCATGTCCGAGGAACCGATCAATACGGTCAACGCGGTCGTCGTGGCGAAGGAGCGGGGCCTGCGGGTCAGCGAGTCTCACAGCGACTTCTGCCAGGACTTCGCGAGCCGGGTCCTCGCCGAGCTCGAGACGTCGACGGGGCCGTTTCGGATCGGCGGCACGCTGTTCGGCCGCCGGGACCCCAAGATCACGCAGCTCAACGGCTGGCACCTGGACCTCGCGCCCGCGCCCGACATGCTGTTCGTCTGGAACGCGGACCGCCCCGGCATGATCGGCCGCGTCGGCACGATCCTGGGACGCCACGGCGTCAACATCGCAAACATGCACGTCGGCCGGAACGACGCCGGGGGCGCCGCGGTGATGGTGCTGACGCTCGATGGGCCGCCGCCGGAGGCCGCGGTCCGCGAGATCGCCGCCGCCGACGGGATCGTCGACGCGCGGCACATCCGCCTGTGATGCGGAGGCCCCGCCCATGATCGACCTGCGCCTGCTACGCGACCAGCCGGACCTGTTCCGGGAGGCGATGCGCAAGCGCGGGCTGGATCCCGCCCCGGTCGAGCGGGCGCTTGCGCTCGACGCGGCGCGCCGCGAGCTCCTGCACCGCGTGGAAACGCTCCGGGCTCAGCACAAACGGCTCTCGGAGGAGATCCGCCGGCTCGGCGGCGCCGAACGGGAGGCGCGCATCGAGGACACGCGGCGGCTCGCGGCGGACATCAAGCGCGAGGAGCCGCGGCTGGCCGAGGCGGAGAACGCGCTCGGCGGCGCGTTGCGGGCGATCCCCAATCCGCCCCACCCGTCCGTCCCGGAGGGCGGCCCCGACCGCAACGCGACGGTGCGCGTCATCGGCGAGCCCCCGGCCTTCGCGTTTACGCCGCGCGACCACGTGGAGCTCGGCACGCTGCTCGACGTGCTCGACGTGGAGCGCGGCGCCAAGGTCGCCGGGTCCCGGTTCTACTTCCTGCGCCGCGAGGGAGCGCTGCTTCAGCTCGCGCTCGTCCGCTACGCGGTGGACCACCTCGCCGCCGCGGGGTTCGTCCCGACCATCACGCCGGTGCTGGTGCGGCGCGAGCGCCTGTTGGGCATGATGGGCGGCGCGCAGCTCGACGACCAGATGGTGTACCGCGTGGAGGGCGAGGATCTCGCGCTCAGCGGCACGTCGGAGATGGCGCTCGGGACCATGCACGCCGACGAAGTGCTCGAGGAGGACCGGCTCCCGATCCGCCTGTGCGGCATCTCAACGTGCTTCCGCCGCGAGGCCGGCGCCCACGGCAAGGACACCCGCGGCATCTTCCGGGTGCACCAGTTCGACAAGGTGGAGATGTTTTCGTACTGCCATCCGGACCGTTCGTGGGAGGAGCACGAACTGCTCCTCCAGGTGCAGGAACGTCTCTGGCGCCCGCTCGGCCTGCCCTACCGGGTCGTCGACATCGCCGCCGGCGATCTCGGTGATCCGGCGGCGCGCAAGTTCGACATCGAAACGTGGATGCCGGGCCGGGGCGCATACGGAGAGACGCAATCCTGCAGCAACTGCACCGACTTCCAGGCGCGCGCCGTAAACGTCCGCTTCCGGCGGCGGGACCGCTCCGGCACGGACATCGTCCACACCCTCAACGGCACGGCCGTCGCGGTCACGCGGACGATCGTGGCGATCCTGGAAAACTATCAGCGCAACGACGGCAGCGTGGCGATCCCGGAGCCGCTGGTGCCGTACATGGGCGGCCTCACCGAGATCCGGCCGCGCGAGCCCGCCCGCACGCCGTAGCGCCGCGCCCGCACCGTTTGGCCACCCGCCCGGTGCGGGTGGCCGCGCGTGCGCCCGGGACGCGGCCTGGATTCAGGACGTTACGGAGACTCCCTGCACGCCCTCGATCTCCGCGAGCCGGCGATCGAGATCGCGCATGCGGCGCCGATACTCGATCTCCACGGCGACGGCTTCTTGCACATAGCTCAGAATCGGTCCCTCCGCCGACTGCGGCCGGTCGCGCTCGAGCGTCCAAATGAGGTCGGTAAGACCGTGCACCAGCTCTTTCAACTGCACCCTGATCCCTCCCCTTCGGGTTCCGCGCCGGCCGGCTGCGAGCAGCGGGGCCGCTGCGGACGCCTCGCGCTCCGGTAGGTGAAGCGTGAGGGAAACTCCCCCGCCGGGTTCGCCGCGTCCTTCGATCAAAGCGAGTAATTCGACACTGCCATCTGATCGGTACTCATCGACCGAAAGATAACGCACCGCGCCCGCGGGCTCCGTCTCGCGTGCGGGCGGCGCCACTTCTCTCGCGACCGCCCGCCAAAACTCGTCGCCGCCCCACGCCGCGCCGAACTCGACCGCCGCCCGGCTCAGCTCCCACGGCTCGCCGGCGCGATCGACGATCACGTCCGGTCCGGCCGCCGGCGGCGTGCGGTCCGCGCGGTCGCCGGCAACCCCCGCAGCCGCTCCGCGGACCGCATCCGCGCGCATGATGCTCAACCGTCTCACGCGACCGCCATTGCACGCCGGTGCGCGAGTTCCTGCAGCACGAACGCCGGCCGCGCGCGCCGGCGGACGCGCAAACCGCCGCCGCGCGCGCGACTTTCCGATTTGTTCTCGACGGCGAAGCAGGCATTGCGCACGGCGCACAGAAAAATTGCTACGGAGACTTTGCTCCGGGGGAGAAGACGGTGCCGTTGTCCGACAGCCACTTTACCAGTCCGCAGGAGGAAGACGATCTCATGCTGGCGCAAACGCTCCGGGCCGTGCGCGCCATTCGCGGCGGGACGATACCGCCGGACGCGCTGCCCGGTGTGGCGCGCCGGCTGAAGCTCGCCGAGGACATTCACGCGGCCCTGGAACACGTGTGCTCCGCGATCGACGCCGTCGTCGAATGGATGGAACAGGACGCGCGGCCCGACGCGGACGCCCTCCAGTTGATCAACCGGCTTCGCGGCGCGGGGGACGTGCTCGCGCGGTGCGCGGGCGAGCACCCCGTGAAGATGATCGCCGACCGAGAAGAATTGTCGCCGTAGCGTCGGGCCCCGCCGGCCCTCAACGTCTCGGCGGCGGCCGCGAGCCCGGCGCCGCGCGGCGGCGCCGGAACGGCTAACCGCGCCGGGGACCCGGCTCCCGGCGGGCAGCGACCGGCGCATCCCCCGGCGGCGTGACGGCCGGGGCCGGGCGGCGCAGGACCTGGCGCGCGCGCGGCGACGACTTTCCGGTTTCCCGATCCGCGACCTTGCTTGCCCCGTAACTGTCGGGCTTCGTCACCGCGGCGTACCCGCTGCCCTGCACCATCCCCACGACCTCGCGGATGATCCGCTTGGTCTCGCCGCGATCGCCCACGTCCAGGTGTATCTCGACCGGGAGCTCGCTGTACCCGTTCTTGGCGAGTTCGCCGCTGAGCTGGCTCGCCGTTTCGAGGCTGAGGGCGGTCTCGAACAGGATGCGCTGCCGCAGGCTCGCGATCTTGCGATTGCGGAACTTGTGGTAAAAATACCGGCCGCCGTGTCCAACACGGTGGATCACGACGGCGGTCACGAAGCACGTATCATCGCCCAGCAGGGAGTCCGTCCCGATAATGAGATGGTACGGTTGCTCCGGCTGTTCCCGCATATAGCCGACGATCTGCTGGAACATACGGTCGAAGCTCAGCCGGCCGTATGTCGGGCTGACGAACTCCATACCCTCACCGTGCCAAGTATACCGGAGGAAGATCGGCCCGGCAAGGCGCGTCAGAGCTCGCGGCGGCCCTCCAACGCCCGGGCAAGCGTCACCTCGTCGGCGTACTCGAGGTCGCCGCCCACGGGCAACCCGTGCGCGATCCGCGTGACCCGGACACCCAGGGGCTTGAGCACCTTGGCGAGATACAGCGCCGTGGCCTCGCCTTCCACGCGCGGGTTGGTCGCGATGATGACCTCCCGGACGTCGCCCGTGGAAACGCGGTGGAGCAGTTCGCCGATGCGGAGATCGTCCGGTCCCACGCCATCGAGCGGGGAAATCGCGCCGTTGAGCACATGGTAGACGCCCTTGAACTCGCGGGTCCGTTCCATCGCCGCGATGTCTCGCGGATCCTCGACGACGCAGATCACGGACCGGTCGCGCTGATCGTTCGTACAGAGCGCGCAGGGGTCGAGTTCCGTGATGTTCCCGCACACGGAGCAGTGGCGGATCCGGCGTTTGCACTCGAGGATCGCCTCGGCGAGCGCCTGGGCGTCTTCGGGCGACATGCCGAGCATGTGGAACGCGAGGCGCTGCGCCGTCCTCGGCCCGATCGTCGGCAGCTTCCCGAGCTCCTCGATCAGCCGGGCGAGCGGCGGGGCGTAGGTGAACACCGGCGGTCAGGGACCCGCGCCGGGCAGACCGGGGATGTGGAGGCCGCCGGTCACGGCCTTCATGCGCTCGGCCGCCAGCTCCCTGGCCTTCCGGGTGGCTTCCCCGGCCGCCGCGACGACCAGGTCCTCGAGCATCGGCACGTCGGCCGGATCGACGACGCCCGGATCGATCTTGATGGACACGAGGTCGCCGTGCCCGTTCGCCACGGCGCGCACGGCGCCGCCGCCCGCCGTGCCCTCGACGCGCTCATTCGACAGCCCCTCCTGGACGCGGGCCATCTCCTCCTGGACTTTTTGCACCTGCCGGAGCATCTTCTGCATGTTGAACATCGGTCACCCCTGGGCGCGCCGGCCGCCGCGCGCCGGGACCGCCCGCCGCACGCCGCGGATTCCCGTCACTCGAGCCGCCTGATTTCCTGCACGGGATTGCCGAATCGCCGGACCGCCTCCGCGACCAGCATGTCGCCCGCGGCCGCAGGCTCGTCAGCTTGCTCCGCCTCCGCCGGCGCCTCCGGCGCATCGTCCAGAGCGAAGCGCACGCGGAGCGGCGCGCCGAACACGCGTGCCAGCGCATCCTCAACGACCCGGCGGCACTTGGTGTCCTGAAGGCTTTCCATGTGGAACCGGTGCCGCACCCCGAGGAGCACCTCCGATCCCAGCACCTCCCGCGGCCGGCCTTCCAGGAGAAACGCGTGCACCGTGCGCGTACGCTGCTTGACCTCCTCCATCACCTCGCGCCAGCGAGCTTGGAGGATCTCCACGCTCACGCCGGGCTCGAGCACCGCGCCCGGCGCAGCGCCGGCGCCGCGAGACGGCTCGGCCGCCCCCTCGAACGCCGCCGTCCGAGGGGACCTCGACTCCGGGGTCCGCGCGCGCGATTCCTCCGTCGCGGCGGCGCCGTCTGCGGCGCTGTCCTGCGCCGCCCCGCGGGGCGGCGACCGTCGCGGCGCGGCCGGGCGCGGCGTCGTGCGGCCCTGCGCGGCGCCGGGGGACGCGGGCGGCGCCGCCGGAGCTTCGGCACTCGACGGCGCCGCCGGCGCCTGGATCCCGCTACGATCGTCCCGCCGCTCCAGCGCCTCGACCCGGGCGGCCAATCCATCCAGCGTGGGGTCCACGTCGGGTCGAGCCAGCCGGAGCAGCGCGAGCTCGAGCGCGATCCGCGGTTGGGTCGTCTGCCGGGCTTCGGCGTCCGCAGCCGTCAGCACCCGGAGCTTCTGCACGATCGCGGCCGCCGGCAGGCGTGCGCTCTGGGCGCGCAGGACGGCGAGGCGGCCCTCGCTGGTCTCGACGACCGCGCCGGGGTCCCCGACCACCGCCACGACGAGCAGATCGCGAAAGTGATCGATGAGCCCGCGAAATACCTGACGCGCGTCGCGCCCCTCGTCGATGGCGCGACCGGCCACCGCCAGGCACCGCGCGGCGTCGCCGCCGATCACGGCCTCGGCGAGCTCCTGGGCGATCTCCTCTTCGACGACCCCGAGCACGGTCAGCACGTCCGCGGTCGTGATCGTGCCCTCGCAAAACGCGCTCAGCTGATCGAGCAGGCTCTCGGCGTCCCGGAGCGCGCCATCCGCGCTGCGGGCGATCAACCGCAGCGCCTCCTCCTCGACCGCGAATCCTTCGGACGCCGCGATCTGCCCCAGGCGCTCCATGATCGCGCCCAGAGGAATGCGCTTGAAGTCGAAGCGCTGCGTCCGCGAGGTGATGGTCGGCGGGAGGCGGTGCGGCTCCGTCGTGACCAGCACGAGCACCGCGTGCGCCGGCGGCTCTTCCAGCGTCTTCAGCAGCGCGTTGGCCGCCTCCGTGGTCAGCATGTGCGCCTCGTCGATGATGTACACGTTGTACCGGCTGCCGACGGGCACGCGCGTGATCTTTTCACGGAGGTCGCGGATCTCGTCGATGCCGCGGTTGCTCGCGGCATCGATCTCGATGACGTCCAGCGAGCTACCGTCGCTGATGGCGCGGCAGTTGACGCAGACGTTGCACGGCGTCGGGGTGGGACCCTGCTCGCAGTTCAGCGCTTTGGCCAGCAGGCGGGCCGTCGTCGTCTTGCCCGTGCCGCGATACCCGCAAAACAGGTACGCGTGCACGATGCGCTCGCCGGCGATGGCGTGTTGGAGCGTCCGGGTAACGCGCTCCTGACCAAACACGTCCTCGAACGTCTGCGGCCGCCACTTGCGGTAGAAGGAGACGTGAGACACGCGGACGTTCACCTCGCGCAGGTCTTGCCACGTATTCGCCGAACCCTACCCCCACTCCTGGAGGTGCCTCGCGTGGGGCTGCTCGCGCTCGTCTCCGCCGGCGTGGCGGTCTGGGTGTTCGTCGACGCCCGCCGGCGCGCCGGGATCGCGGCCGCCGCTCTGTGGGCGGCGGCCGCGTTCCTCGCCGCGGCGGTCGCCGTCCCCCTGTACCTGCTCGTACGTCCGTCGCGCGCGGCGATGTGGGGCGTGCCGGAGGTCCTGGCCCTCACGGTGTTCTTCACGACGACGATTCCCCTCACCGGGGCGCTCCTGCGCATCCCTGCCGGCGCCGTGCCCCCGCTCGGCGTGATCTTCGCGCTGGCCGTGGCGCAGAACGCGGCGTTCGTCGCCGGCGGCGTGTACGTGGCGACCGTCAAGTACCGCCTGCCGCTCGCGGCGGTGGGCCTCCGGTTCGACGCCTGGACGCAGCGTGTGCGCCAGGGCGCCGTCGCCGCGGCGGCCGGCATCGCCGGCAACAGCCTGGGACAGGGCGCCACGGTGCTCGCGCTCAGCCTGTGGATCGGCCGCCGCGCCGCGGACGGGCTCATCACGCGCGAGGAAGCCCGCGCGCCGGTGTACCGGCTGCTCCCGCAGCTCCATCAGACCGCGGAGATCGCGGTGATCGCCGTGCTCGTCGGGGTCGTGGTTCCCATCGGCGAGGAAGTGTTCTTCCGCGGGCTCGCGTTCGGCGCGTTGCGCCGGCGCATGAACCGCCATCTGGCGGTGCTGCTGAGCGCGCTGTTCTTCGCCGCGGCGCACCTCGAGCCGGTGACGTTGCTCCCGATCATCCTGCTCGGGGCGGTGCTGGCGTACGCGTACGACTACACGGGATCGCTCGTCCCCGGCATGATCGCGCACGGCGCCAACAATCTCGCGGCGCTGTATTTCTTCTATCAAAGCCTCGGACCGAGCCCGACGTAGGCCGGTCGCGCCGAGCGGCGCCGTCACGCGGCTCGCCGGGGGAAGTATGGCCGTGCACCCGCCGTCGACAACCCCTCCGAGGCGGTCCCCACGTAGCCGGCTCCGACCAGGTGTCCCCGCGGCACACGAGACGCCTTACGTACCGTTGCTTCCTTCCGGACCTGGCGGGGTTGGTAAGATCTCGTTGCGCGGGACCCGATCC
>JAJPJL010000103.1 GCA_021324255.1 Bacillota bacterium | reverse complement strand
TCACCGAGCCGGAAGAGGAGGATCGCGTGCGGGTGGCTGTCCTTGAGCGCCCGGTACTGGCGCATCATCGGGGTCAGCTCGCTCATCTCGAAACCGTGTTCGTCGCCTCGGTGCGGGGTCCTGTCGGGATTGCGCGGGCCCGCGATCCGTGCCCCGGGCGCGTGCGGGTCGCGACGCCAGCGGCGCGGGAGGCACACGCGAGACCGGCGAAGACCACGTAGATGACTGCGTCCGCCGAATCCCCGAGACGCCGCCGGCGCCGAGGCAGGCGCCAGGGTCCTGCCGTGGCCCGGGAGCCGCTCGGCGCGCCGGTCACGTCGGCACCTCCGCCGCCCGCGGACGAGGCCGCCCGCGAGGCGGCGCCGCAGGGGCTCGCCGGGGAGGAAGCGTGGGAGCGCACGCATCTGGAGCAGACGATGTTCGAGCTGGCGCGCACCCACGCGGCCCTGGCCGAGGACTGCGCGCGCCGGCCGGGCCCCGATCGGCACGAGGAGCGGACGCACGCGCTGGTCGCGATCCTCATGTCGTACTTCGCCCTCGAGGCGTTTATCAGCATGGTCGGCACCGACCGGTTGGGCAGCCGTTACCGGTACTACGACCGCATGACGCCCGAGGGCAAGTGGATCGAGGTCACCCGGCTCGCCACGAAGACGGGCAAGACGTTTGGCGACAGCGACGCCGAGATGCTGGCGCTGTCGTCCCTGCGCTCGTGGCGGAACATGCTCACGCACTACAAGGGCGAGTACGAAGAGGTCGAGCGGTCCGACCGCGGTCACGAAACGCGGACGGACGCGGTGCTCTCGGCGGCCAACGCCGGCCGGGCCGTGGAGACCGCGCGGGCCATGTATCGCAAGTTCTACGAGTTCGACCGGCGCTCCGCGCCCCGGCAGCTGATCTGGCTCGACGACCGGCCGCACCGGCGCGCGACCCCGCCGCGAGAGCGACCGGACGACGGCGCTTCCCGGGCGTCCCCGGGATCGTCGAGCGGCCGCCGGCAGCCCGCTCCTGCGCCGCCGCCGGCGGCCGGAGCCGTCCCATCGCAGGCGCCGGCGGCCGGACTCGCGCCATCGCAGGCGCCGGCCGCCGCCCCGCGGACGAGCGCCGTGCGCCGGCGCCGCCGGCGCCGCCGGAGCAAGGGCGCGGCCCCGCCGTAGCGATGCGGGGCGTGCGGGCGCGGGCAGCCGCCGGGCGATCCTCCGCGCGGGGGATACCGGATGGCCGTTAGTCCTCCGCTCGTCGTCATCGCGGGTCCCACCGCGGTCGGCAAAACGGTGGTCGCGCTCGCCGTTGCCCGGCGGGCGTCCGCGGAAGTCCTGGCGGCCGACTCGCGCACCGTGTACCGCGGGCTGGACATCGGCACCGCGAAGCCGTCGGCCGCCGACCGCGCCGCGGTACGCCATCACCTGATCGACGTCGCCGATCCGCGCGACATCTTCACCCTCGCGGAGTACCAGCGCCTCGCGTCGGCTGCGGCCGCGGAGATTCGAGGGCGCGGGCGCGCGGCGCTCCTCGTCGGCGGCACGGGGCTGTACATACGCGCCGTGGTGGACGGGCTTGCGATCCCGTCGGCCGAGCCGGACTGGCTTCTCCGGACCCGGCTGGAAGAGGAAGAGCGGCTCGGCGGCCCGGGCACGCTGCACCGGCGTCTTGCGGAGGTCGATCCGGCGGCGGCGGCCCGCATTCATCCGCATAATGTGCGGCGCGTGATCCGCGCGCTCGAAGTGTTCCAGCACACGGGCATTCCCATCTCCGTGCTGCAGGCCCGCGGCACGCCGGCCGCCCCGGGCCGGGACTACGCGGCGGCGCGCCGGCGCGGCGACCGTCCGCCGATGCCGCAGCCATCACCCCGGGGCACGGTGATGATCGCGTTGACGCTGGATCGATCCGCGCTGCACGAGCGCATCGACCGGCGGATCGATGACCAGCTCGCCTCCGGGCTGGTGGACGAGGTCCGCCGGCTGCTCGCGGCCGGGTACTCGCCGGACCTTCCGGCGTTCCAGGCGCTCGGGTACAAGGAGCTGGTGCCGCACGTCATGGGTCGGGTGACGCTCGGCGAGGCGGTTGCCCGCCTGCGGCAGAACACACGCCGGTACGCGAAGCGCCAGTGGACCTGGTTCCGGGCGGACGCGCGGTACCGATGGATCGATGCCGGCTGCCCCGCCGACGTGGTCGCGGACGACATTTTTGCTATCATGAAGCGAGACTACGGGTCGGACGTGTGACCCCGTGGAGGGCCCGATGCGCGTCGCACGACGGATGCACAAGATCCCACCGTACATGTTCGCGGAGCTCGACCGCCGGCGGGCGGCGCTCAAGGCGCGCGGCGTCGACGTGATCAGCCTCGGCATCGGGGACCCGGACCTGCCGACTCCGGACCACATCGTCGAGGCGCTCATCCGGGCGGCGCGCGATCCCGCGACGCATCAGTACCCGCCGTACGAGGGGACCCGCGAGTATCGCCAGGCGGTGGCGGATTGGTACGCGCGGCGGTTCGGCGTCGCCCTGGACCCGAACACCGAAGTGCTCGCGCTCATCGGGTCGAAGGAGGGGTTGGCGCACCTGCCGTGGGTCTTTGTCGATCCGGGCGACATGGTCCTCGTGAGCGACCCCGGCTATCCCGTGTACGGCACGGCGGCGCTCATGGCGGAGGGTGAGCCCTATCCCGTGCCGATGAGCCGGGAGCGGGGCTGGGTGCCCGATCTGGGGGCCGTTCCGCCGGACGTGGCGCGCCGCGCCCGCCTGATGTTCCTGAATTACCCGAACAACCCGACGGCCGGCACCGCGGAGCCCGGCTTTTTCGCCGAGGCCGTCGAGTTTGCCAAGCGGTGGGACATCCTCATCGTGCACGACAACACCTATTCGGAGATCGCATACGACGGCTACCGTCCGCCCAGCGTCCTGCAGCTCCCGGGCGCAAAGGACGTCGCCATCGAGCTGCACTCGCTCAGCAAGACCTACTGCATGACCGGGTGGCGGATCGGGTTCGCGGTGGGCAACCCGGAGGCCGTGCGCGCGCTCGCCGCGCTCAAGATGAACATCGACAGCGGACAGTTCGCCGCCGTGCAAGCCGCGGGCGTCGCGGCGCTCCGCGGTCCGGAGGAGCCGACGCGGTCGCGCGTGGCCGTCTGGCAGCGGCGGCGCGACGCGGCGGTCGCGGGATTGCGCGCGATCGGGTTTGACGTCGCGGCGCCGCGGGCGACCTTCTACCTCTGGGTGCCGGTGCCGGCCGGATACGACTCGGTCGGCTTCACCGCGCACCTGCTCGACCATGCCGGTGTGGTCGTGACGCCCGGCGCCGGGTACGGAGCGGGCGGTGAAGGGTTTGTCCGCGTGTCGCTCACCGTCCCGGACGAGCGCGTTCACGAGGCGGTCGACCGGATTCGCTCGGCGTTGAGCGAGCCGGCGGGCCGTCCGGCCGAGCCGTCGGGTCGCCGGTAGCGCCGTCACGCGAACAACGAGCGGACCACTCGGGCACCGGCTGCACCGCGGCCTGGAGCAGGGCGGCGGGGCCTCCGGCGTCGCCCCCGCGGATGTGCGCCCGGAGGACGGACCCGAGCGCGCCGTCTTGGTCGGCCTGGCCGGCCGCGACGACGACGGCACGCTCCAGGAACTCGCGCGCCTGGCGGAGACGGCCGGGGCCGTCGTGGCCGACGTCGTCGTGCAGCGGCGTACGCGGCCCGATCCGGCGACGTGGGTGGGCGCCGGTAAAGTCGACGAAATCCGCGCGCGCGTGCAGACGGCGGGCGCCAGCCTCGCCGTGTTCGACCAGGAGCTGTCGCCGGCGCAGCAGCGTAACCTCGAGCGCGCGCTCGAAACCAAGGTGCTCGACCGAACGGCCCTGGTGCTGGACATCTTCGCCCAGCGCGCCCGCACCCACGAGGGGCGGCTGCAGGTCGAATTGGCCCAGATGACGTACCTGCTGCCGCGGCTTGCCGGCCGGGGTGTGCTCCTCTCGCGGCTGGGCGGCGGCATCGGGACGCGCGGTCCCGGCGAGACGAAGCTCGAGGTCGACCGCCGCCGCATCCGGGCGCGGATCACGACCCTCCGCGAGGAGATCGGGGCGCTCGGCCGGCACCGGCATCAACAGCGGCAATCGAGGCGTGATGCCGCGCTTCCCGTTGCGGCCCTCGTCGGCTACACGAACCCGGGCAAGTCGACGCTGCTCAACACGCTGACCCGCGCCGATGTGTACACGGCGGACAAGCTGTTTGCCACGCTAGATCCGACGACGCGCCGGGTGACGCTGCCCGACCGCCGGCCCGCGCTGCTCGTCGACACCGTCGGGTTCATCCGCAAGCTGCCCCATGATCTCGTCGCCGCGTTTCGCGCCACCCTCGAGGAGGTCACGGAGGCGGATCTCCTGGTGCACGTCATCGATGCGAGTCATCCGCGATGGATGGATCAGCGCGCCGCGGTGGAGCAGGTGCTGCGCGACCTCGGCGCCGCGGACCGGCCCATCGTGCTCGCGCTCAACAAGGCGGACCGGCTCACGAGCGAGGCGCTCCGGGACGTCGCGGCCGAGGTCCCCGATGGCATCCCGGTATCCGCGATGCGCGGGGTGGGGATCCGGAATCTGCTGCAGGCGATTGCGCGGCATCTCCCCGATCCCGTGAGGCGGGTGCGGTTGTTCGTCCCGCACGCGGAGAGCGGGGCGCTGGCCGATGTCTATGGACGGGGCCGGGTCGTAAAGCGCGAAGACCGCGCCGATGGCGTCGCACTCGAAGCCGAGGTTCCGGCGGCAACCGTGGATCGTGTGCGCCGCTACCTGGTGGAATCCGAGGCCCCTGAGAGGGGCTGAGCGTTCGCCCCCGGTCCCGCGCCCCGCGGGGCTACGGCAGCCGGCGAATCAGCGCGACAGCCTTGCCGATCACCGTCACGTCTCGGGAGATAATCGGGGACATCGTGCTGTTTTCAGGCTGTAGCCGGATGTGGTCCCGCTCGCGATAGAAGCGCTTCACGGTCGCCTCCTCGCCAATCATCGCGGCCACGATCTCGCCGTTGTTCGCGGTCGCCTGCTGGCGGATGACGAGGTAGTCCCCGTCGTGAATCCCGGCGTCGATCATGCTGTCGCCGCGAACCCTGAGGATGAACGAGGCGTCCTCCCGCACGAAGTCCTTGGGGAGCGGAAACACGTCTTCCACGTTCTCTTCGGCGAGGATCGGCTGCCCGGCGGCGATCCTGCCGAGCACCGGCACGTTCACGACCCGTTTCGGCGGCTGGCTGGCCCCGTCCTTAAGGATCTCGATGGCCCGGGGCTTGCTGGGATCGCGGTGGATGAATCCCTTCTTTTCGAGAGCGGCGAGGTGGCTGTGAACGGTCGAACTGCTCGTGAGTCCGAGCGCGGTGCCGATCTCGCGGACAGAGGGCGGGTAGCCCCGCTGCTGCATGCTGTCGAGGACGTAGGTCAGGATCTCCCGCTGGCGTTTCGTCAGTCCCTTACCCACGTGTGCTCCCCCCGGTCAGGCCGTGTCGTCAAGCGCATCGCATTATAGCACAGGGAGAACGCGAAATGCAAACACCTGTTCGCAACTTCGCAACGCCGGCGGCCGGCTCATGACCCCGGCGCGGGTCGCAGCCCCACGGTTCTGCGCGGCCGCGACGCGGTGCATCACCGGGGTGGGCGCGTGCGCCCGCCGTCCGGTGCGAAGCGTCAGGCGCTGAACGTGAGGCAGGCGCCGCCGTCGATCACGATGATCTGCCCCGTGATGAAATTGTCGGCGGTCGCCAGCGCCAGCGCGAGATGCGCGATATCCCCGGGATGGCCGATGCGCTTCGCCGGGAATGACGGAACGCGGGACGCATTTTGCGCTTCGCGGCCCGCGTGCCAGCGCGTCTCGATGAGGCCCGGCGCAATCGTGTTGACCGTGATCCTGGGCGCGAGCGCGCGCGCCAGTGACCGTGTCATGGTGTGGACGGCCCCCTTGCTGGCCGCGTAGGCGATCGAGCTGCCGGCTCCACTCACGCCGGCCACCGAGCCGATGTTGATGATCCGCCCCTGGTCCATGACCTTGGCCGCGGCACGGCAGGCGAAAAACGTGCCCTTGACGTTGACCCCCAGGATGCGGTCCCATACGTCCTCGGTCAACGCGTCGAGATCGGCGTGATCCACGAACTTCGTCGTTCCGGCGTTGTTGACGAGGACGTCGAGCCGGCCGAACTCCCGGACGACGCTTGCGACCATGGCCTCGACATCCGCGCACGATGAGACGTCGGCGCGCACGGCCATGGCGGTGCCGCCGTCCCGGCGGATCTCCCGCACCGTCGCGGCGGCGTCCGCCTCGGAGCGGCTGTAGTTGACGGCGAGCACCGCGCCGTGCCCGGCGAGCGCCAGCGCGATGGCGCGGCCGATACCGGTCCCGCCGCCTGTGACCAGCGCCACCTTGCCGTCCAACGCGGGTTCCATGCGTCCCCAAATACGGGCGGCGCCGGCCGGGGTCCTGCTCGACGCCCGCCGGCACGACCCGTCCGCCGGTATCGCGAACCGGATGGCGTGCGGTGAACCGGGCGGCGCGGGGTATGAAGAGGACGGGGGCGGCTACGACGGGAAGGATGGTGCGGAATCTGGCAGCACATGCCGGAGGCGAGCCGAGATGCAGCAGGCGTTTGGACTGACGGATCACGACCTTCGTTTCATCGCGGACGTCGTTGGGGGGGACGCCGGCGATCCCGCGGAGGCGCCCGCGGTGCTGCGGGCACGGGAGGACCTCCTGGATGTGATGCTCGAGGACGATCGGCTGGTCGAACGGTTGCTCGGTGAGGAGAACGTGCTCCTGCGCGTGTCCCCGCGTTTTGTGTTTACGGTGCTCCTGCGCCGCGTCGTGCGCGACCTGCGCAACCAGCCGTACACGCTCGAGCGCACGCCGGCCGAGACGATCGCGGTGTTTGACGCGCCGCACGTGCGGCGGTTCATCGCCGAACCGGCGATGTGGGACTACCTGGTGCGGCTCCTGACGTCGTTTCTGCGGAACGAGGCCGTGACCGTCTTCGTGCGCGCGCACGGCCGGGTGGTTCGGCGCCGGTTCAGCACGTCCAGCCTGGAGGACATGATGCGGTTCGCCGACCTGGTCGATCACGGCGAGGCGCCGTGGCTCTTTCGGCGGATCGCGGACATCGCGCTGTTCCAAAGCGGGGTGTTTCCCGATTCGCTCCGCTGGGCGCGCGCCCAGCGCGGGCCGGCCGCGCGCGCCCGCGCGCTGCCGCCGACCGTCGAGACCTACGAGGAGCACGGGCGGCGCTTTTACCGCCTGGCCGCGTCGCAACCGGAGGCGGGGGAAGAGGGCCCCGTGCTGGCCTCGCTGGCGGAGGAATTTTCCACGGCGCGAAAGTCGCTGGCGCTGCTCTCGGATCGATACCTGCGGTGGACGCGGCTGCCGTGGTTCGAGGCGCCCGGCGCGTGAGCCTCGAGGTCACACGCCTTCCGGGCTCAGCCGCGGCAGCGGCGAACCCAACCCCGCCTGGGTCACCCGCCGGATCGCGGTGCGCAGCACCTTCATCGCCTCGGCCGTTCGGCCGGCGTGCGTATACAGCGCGATGGCCATGAGCAGGGCGGAATCGGCCCGGACGAGGTCGCCCCGGGTCGCGTAGAGACGCCCGAGCGCCTCGCGGGCTTCGGCTTCCAGGACGGGGTTCGGCACTTCCGCCGCGGCCTGTGTCGCCGCCAGGAGCGTTGCCTCGGCTTCGTCTAAGCGGCCGCGGCGTTCGAGCAACGCGCCGCGCGCCGTGGCGAGATAGGCTCGCGGAAACGGCTGAAGGTTCGGAAGGTCGATCGCGGTGGCCTCGAGCCCGCGCTCGATGTCGCCGAGACGGAGCCAGATCTGGCCCGTAGCCCCGCTGGCGGTCGCCGCGATGTCGTAGTAGCCCTGCGCCGCTGCGCGGGCCGACACCCTGGAGAGCACCTCGATGGCCCGCTGTACGTCGCCTGACCGCTCCAGCACCATCCCCTCGTACAGGGCGGCGGTCATCGACAGCACGGGGACGCCCGTGCGCTGCGCGCTCCGGGCGAGTTCGCGAAACGCTTCGGCCGACGTGTCCAGCCCGCTGTTTGCTTCGGCCCACGCCTGCAAGAGCTCGGCCTCCAACACGAGGCCGGCGGACGGCCCGTGGACGATCACCGCGTCCCACAGCCGGGCCGCCATCAGGGCGTCGGCGACGCGGCTCTGGATCATGAGGGTCCAGCCGAGGTTGAGCGTGGCGCGTCCCCAGGTCGACTCCGTAACGTCGTCCGGGACGTGGACGCCGAGCCGGCGGGCGATCAGCACGAGCCTCGGCAGCGGCATGCGGTGCCGGTCGCGTCGCTCGATCCGGCTGAGCGACGCGGCGCTGAGACCGGGCACGGTAATGTCGACGAGACGGAGGCCACGCGCCAGGCGCACCCGGTGGAGGCGGGCGCCCCGGACCCATACCACGGCTGCCCCGACGATGAGACAGCAGTGGAGTCCTCGGTGCAGCGCGGCCCCGGCGGCAGGCGCAAGCATCGTCCGCGGCCTATGCTAGTATGCGCGCGGGGCCGGATGAAAGAGGCGAAGCCCCCCATTAGGAACATTTCTCCGACGCCTTCTTCCCAGAAACTTGCCTCGGAGTTGCGGCCGCCCTTGTCCCCCTTCGGTGGAACAGTCCGCCCTGACCCCGCCTCAAGGCAAGCGCCCCGGGTACCGACGACCCATGGAGTCAGACGCAGGCCAGTCTGGTGCCATATCGCGCCGACATTGTCCGTTCTGCTGCGTGCATCGCAATCGCTTAGTGTGCAACAACCGAGTACATTGATCCAATCTTGCATCAATCGTTGCATATCGCTTCCACTGGATGTTATACTGCCTTCATTGCGTGAGCGGTGGGGTGGAGCGCTCCAAATGAGATCCGAGCGGCCGGCGCGGGAGCAACGCTCGATACGGCGCCCGAAGGTGGATGCAGACGGATGCGCCACGTCATTCGCCGAGCTTTGGGCGCGCCGTGGAGCTAAGCTTACCGGCAAGCACCGCGAAGTGGCGCAGTTCGTCCTCAACAACCCGCAATTTTCCTCGCTGGCCAGCACACGGCAGTTGGCTCAGAAGGTAGACGTGGATGCGACTACCATCATGCGCTTCGCACGCGCGCTCGGCTTCTCCGGGTTCACGCACTTCCAGCAAGAGCTGCGGCACAGTTATCTTGGATTGCTCGATCCGCCGGAGCTCATCAAGCGTCAGCCGGCAGATCCAAAGAACGTCTACCGCGCCGCCGCGCTGCGCGATCTTCGAAACCTTCACACCTGGCTGGAGACGCTCGATGTCGGCGTGTTGGATCAGCTTGTCGACCGGCTGCTAGCGGCTCGGCGCACCATGGTCATCGCAACGGGGAGTTACGCGGCGCCAGCGCTCGTGCTCGCGCATTTGTGCGGGGCCTTCGATCTGCAGGTTGATGTCGAAATCCGGGGGCGCGTCTATTGGGTGTCCCACCTCGCGCGGATGACGCGCCGCGATCTGGTCATCGGCATTAGCTTCTGGCAGTGCGACCGCGACACGGTGGACGCGATCGGGTGGGCGGCGCGCCGCGGCGTGCCCACCGCAGCCATCACGGACAGCTCGTTGTCCCCGCTTGCCGAGCGGACGGACTTGCGGGTCATTGTCCCGACCGAGGGCATGCTGTTCTTCCAGTCGGTCACCGTCAGCCTGTCACTCGTCTACGGCCTGGTCGCTCGCATGTGGAGCCAGCTGCCGGCGGCGCGGCGCGGGGTCTACGACCGGGTCCGCCACGCCTTCCGAGACCTCGAGGTGTTCGTTCGGTGACGGTGGATGCGATTGACGCGTCGATCGTTCGCGGCGCGTTCTCAACGATCGTCGTGCCTCGCTCGCATCGAATCGTTCGGAAGGCTACGTCACGACCGAGGGCGCCCGCGCGTACCAGCGGCCCAGGTAGCGCGGGCGCAGGCCGACAACCACAAGGCGGGGAGTGATGTCCGGGATGGCGACCGAGCCGCAACTGCGCTTGGGGTTCGATATCGGAGGCACATTCACGGACTTTGTGTTGGTCGACGAACACACCGGGCGGATATGGCTGAACAAAGTCCTTACGACGCCTCGCGAGCCGGCCAAGGCCGTGTCAGACGGTCTCCGGACACTGCTCGCCGCGGGTGATGTGCCGATCGACGACGTGAAGATCGCAATTCACGCGACGACGCTGATCACCAACGCACTCATCGAGCGCAAGGGCACGCGGACGGCACTTTTGACGACCCACGGATTTCGCGATGTCCTCGAGATGGGGACCGAAGTTCGTTACGACATTTACGATCTCTTCCTGGAGAAGCCAGCTCCTCTCGTGCCGCGGCGGTGGCGTTTTGAGGTAAAAGAGCGGCTCGATCACGACGGCAACGTCATGGTGCCACTCGATGTGCGCGCCCTGCGAACTGTAGCCCGCCGGATGAGGGCGGAGGGCATTCGCGCGGTGGCGATCGTATTTCTGCACGCCTTTCGAAACCCCGCGCACGAGCAGCAAGCCCGTGACGTCCTGGCCGAGGAATTGCCGGAAGCGACGATATCGCTTTCTAGTGAAGTCGCCCCCGAAATCCGCGAGTTCGATCGCATGTCCACGACGACCGCCAATGCGTACGTTCAGCCGATCACGCATTCCTACATCGGCGCGCTGGAAGACCGTCTCGCCGAGGCTGGCTATCGGAGACGCACATTCTACATGTTGTCCTCCGGAGGTATCACGACCGGTGAGACGGTGCGATCGTTTCCCATCCGGCTGGTCGAGTCTGGCCCCGCCGCGGGCGTGCTTGCCGTTGCGTATTCGTGCCGGTACATGGGGCTCGACAGCGTCATCTCGTTCGACATGGGCGGGACCACGGCGAAAATCGGGCTCGTCAAACGCGGCGAGGCCGCCAAAGCCAACATGATGGAGGTCGGGCGCGTCAAACGCTTCAAGAAGGGCAGCGGACTACCGGTCAAGGTGCCCGTCATCGAAATGATCGAAATTGGCGCCGGCGGGGGGAGCATCGCTCACATCGACGGGCTGGGGCTGCTGAAGGTCGGGCCGGAGAGCGCCGGCGCGGACCCGGGGCCCGCGTGCTATGGTCGCGGCGGCCAGGAACCGACCGTTACGGATGCCAACGTCGTGCTCGGGTATCTCGATCCCCACTACTTTCTTGGAGGCGCGATGGCGCTCGACGCGCAAGCCGCCCATCGTGCCATCGAGCGGCGCCTGGCAAACCGGCTGAAATTGTCCACGGTCGACGCCGCGCGCGGTATCTATGAGGTCGTCAACCAGAACATGATCTCCGCGACGAAAGTGCACATCGCCGAGCGCGGCGAAGACCCGCGCAAATTCTATCTCGTCGCCTTCGGAGGGGCTGGCCCGGCGCATGCGTACGAGCTCGCGCGGGCGCTGCGGATGAAAGGCATCGTGGTCCCGCCGAACGCCGGGAACACGTCGGCGATGGGCTTGGTCACCACCGCCGCGTCTTTCGACTTCGCTCGTTCGTACGTGATGCGGCTCGACCGCATTCGGTGGGATGATCTGCAGGCGATCTTCGAGCCGATGGTCGCGGAAGGACGAGCTCGTCTCCGCGACGCCGGAGTGGATCCCGCGGGTCCCGGGGTCGAGATCGTGCGCCGAATGGACCTCCGGCACAAGGGGCAGGGCTACGAGATCACGGTGGACATCCCGCATGACCTCTACGGCGGGTCCTCCGTCGAAGCGCTGTGCGCGCTATTCTACGATCGCTACGAGGAGAAGTACGGGCACGCCCACCGCAACCTTCCGGTCGAGCTGATCACGTGTCGCGCAACCGTAAGCGGCCCGGCGCCGCAGGTGCCGCCGCTGCCGGCGCCTGCAGCGTCCGGTCGTGCGGATCGTGCGCGCAAGGCGATGCGCCCGGTCTATTTCGGAGAGTCGGGCGCGTTTGTCGACACGCCCGTATTCGACCGATACCAGTTGAGCCAAGGTGCGTCGTTCAATGGTCCCGCGGTGATCGAAGAGCGCGAGTGCACGGTGATTGCGGGACCCAGATGTACCGTGCGCGTCGATGCGTACGGCAACTTGTTTCTCGACCTCGCCGGGTGACGTCATGCTGGTCGACGGGATGGGAGGCGCTGACGGCATGATCCGAGCCGTAGAATTGGATCCGATCACCGTGGAAGTCCAATGGAGCCGTCTGATCTCCATCATGGACGAGGTCGACATCGCAGTCGTGCGAACCTCGTTTTCCACGATCGTGGGCGAGAGCCGAGATTTCGCTGTGATCATGCTCGACCGTCACGGGCGCAGTCTCGCGCAGTCGCAGCTCAGCTCGCCGGCCTTCACCTGTCACCTGCCAATCACGACGAAACATCTCTTGCGGGTGTTCCCGCGCGAGATCCTGGTACCCGGCGATGTGCTGATCACAAACGATCCCTGGCTCGGCACCGGACATCTGCCCGACCTCTCGATCATCACACCGGTCTTTCGGGGTGCCGGCGTGGTCGCGTTCCTTGCCTGCGCCGCGCACGTCGCCGACATCGGCGGGCGGCTGGATTATTTCGAAGCACGCGACCTGTACGAAGAGGGGATGCGCATCCCGCCGAGCCGGCTCTTTTGCGCGGGGACCCCGAATGAGCAGCTGTTCCGCATGATCGCGGCCAACGTGCGCGTCCCGGACATGGTGGTGGGCGACATCCACGCGATCGTGAGCGCCGAGCGCCTCGGGGCGGAGAGGCTGGCGGAGTTCATGGACGACTACGGGGGGCCGGCCGCGTTCGACGAGCTCAGTGAGGAGATCCTACGGCGGTCAGAGGGGGCGATGCGCGACGCCTTGCGGGCCCTTCCCGACGGTGAATGGGAGTTCGGGGTTGACGCAGACGGATTCCGGACACCCCTGCATATTCAGGTAAAGGTGACGAAGGACGCGGATAACATCCACTTCGATTACACGGGCTCCTCACCGCAGTTCGCCGATGCCTCGATCAATTGTGTGATGAACTGTACGTTCGCGGACACCTTCTACCCGGTGAAGTGCAGCTTGACCCCCGATATTCCGAATAACGAAGGGTTGTTCCGGCCGTTGTCCATCTACGCGCCCCAAGGCAGCGTACTCAACACGACGTTCCCGAGCGCCGTGAAGTCCCGTTCCAAGACCAGCTTTCACATTCACACCGCCATCTATGGCGCCCTGGCCCGGGCGATGCCCGACCGTATCCAGGCCGGCAGCGGGTCCTTCTGGGCGGTGACACTCCACGGCTTCCATGAAGACGAGACGCCTTTCAATGTACATGTGCTGCCGAACGGCGGCAAGGGCGCAACGGCGCGGACGGATGGGCTGCCGACGATCGCCTTCCCGTACAACGGCACAGTTACGCCGACCGAGATCATCGAGAATCAGGCCCCGGTGCTGATCGAGTCCAAGCGGCTCGTCCGGGATTCAGGCGGCCCCGGGCGACACCGCGGCGGGCTCGGACAGGAGATCCGACTTCGAGCGGTGGGCACGAGGAGCCTCGTCGCATCGGTGCGTCCGGACAAGATCCGATTTGCGCCGCCGGGCTCTCTGGGCGGCGGCCCCGGATTGGCCGGCGCGTTTTCCCTGAACGGCGCCCGGGTGACGATCGAGCCGCATACGCTGCGTCCGGGGGATGAGCTGTGGCTGCGTCTGCCGGGCGGCGGTGGATACGGCGATCCACGCACACGCCCGGAAGCGGACGTGGTCACGGACGTCCTCGACGGTTATGTCTCCCCCGCGGCCGCCCGACGTGACTACGGAGTGGCCGTCGACATGGAGTCGGGCATCGGGCATCGGATCGGCCCTGCCCACGCAACCGGTCGGCGGGCCTCCCGACCCGCTGGCGCAACACCGCGGCGCAGGCGGACGCGGCCGGGCAAGCGCGGTGTGGTCAGGCGCAGAGTCGACCGGTGAGCGAGGCGGCATCGCGACCGAGCACCCACAGGGTGGAACCGGCTCTCCCGAGCATCGACCCGATCGCCCTGCAGGTCCAGTGGAGTCGGCTCATCACAATTATGGACGAGGTTGATGCGACGCTTGTACGCACCTCGTTCTCGACGATTCTCGGCGAGACGCGGGACTTCGCCGTCATCATGCTGGACGGTCGTGGTCGCTCGGTCGCGCAATCCCAACTTTCGTCTCCCGCGTTCACATGCTCGCTCCCGTTCGCTACCCGTTCCATGCTAGATGCATTTCCGATCGAGGGACTGGCGCCGGGCGACGTGCTGCTGACAAACGATCCGTGGCTCACGCACGGGCATCTCCCGGATTTCATCCTTGCGCAGCCCCTGTTCACCTCGGGCGGGGTTGCCGCCTTCGTGGCTGCGGCGGCGCACATCAGCGATATCGGCGGCCGGTTGGACGAGTTCGACTCACGGGACGTCTATGAGGAAGGACTGCGTATCCCGCCTAGCAAGCTGATGATCGAAGGGCGGCCAAACGATCAGTTGTTCCGGCTGATCGAGGCCAACGTTCGTGTGCCGCGGCTGGTGCTCGGCGACGTCCACGCGCTCCTCGGCGCCTTCCAAACCGGCGCGGAGCGGTTTGCCGAATTCGTCGCCGACTACGGCGCCGCCACGTTGCAAACACTGTGCCACCAGATTCTCTGGCGATCCGAGTGCGCGATGCGAGATGCCATTCGCGCAGTCCCCGCTGGGCGCTATGTAGGGACCACGCTGGCCGATGGCTATCGGGAACCCGTGAAGATTCACGTGACCTTGGATGTTGGTGACGGATCAATTCGCGCGGATTTCACGGGATCGTCATCCGAGTCGACCACCAGCAGCGTGAACTGCGTGTTGAACGTCACGGTGGCGCACACGATTTTTCCGCTGAAGTGCAGCCTGACCCCGGACGTTCCCAACAACGAGGGGTTGTTCCGACCGATCGAGGTCGTTGCTCCAGAGGGGTCGATTTTCAACGCTCGTTTCCCCGCGCCGGTGAAGGCGCGCTCCAAGAGCAGCTATCACATTCACAATGCCATCTATGCCGCACTGGCGCCTGCGCTGCCTCATCGGGTGCAGGCCGGCAGCGGGTCGTTCTGGAGTTTCCGGTGCATGAGCCGTGACGCCGATGATGCGCCGGTAATCACTCACGTGCTGCCGAACGGGGGCAAGGGAGCCGTACACGGGGCGGACGGCCTGCCGACCATGGCATTTCCGGGGAACGGAACGATTACCCCCGCAGAAATCATCGAAAACAGCGCGCCGCTCGTGGTCATGCGCCGCGTTCTTCGCCCGGACTCCGGCGGCGCCGGTGCGTCGCGCGGTGGCCTGGGGCAGGAGATTGCCGTGCGCGTCCGCGGTCCCGCGACCGTTCAGATGTCGGTGCGGCCTGACAAGGTGCGGTTCCCAGCACCCGGGCTGCTTGGCGGGCTGCCGGGTGCGCCCGGGAAACTTCTGCTCGACGGGCGCTCGCTTGAGCCGGGTCCGTTCCAGTTGGAGCCGGGTCACGAGCTGGTGATGAAGCTTCCCGGAGGAGGCGGCCTGGGAGACCCCGGGCGCCGTGAGCGCAGCCGGATCGCCGCCGACGTGGAGGAAGGATACGTGACTCCCAACGCAGCTGCCGCCCTGTACGGGTGGACGGGCCCCGTAACAGCGCGAACAACGACCGGTCTGCGCCGGCGTAAGCGCATGAGCGGACGATCGAGAGGGTCGCACGTGAATCGGCGCGTGAGCCGCGCTGAGAAGGAGGGGACGGTATGAAGATTCGACGACGTGAGCTTCTTCGGTGGTCGGCGGGAGCGCTCGGCGCGACGTTCGGGGCCAGGATGGCGTGCGCCGCCGGCGTCCCCAGCGGCCGGCCGCAAGCAGCATACGCCATGGGGCCGAGGGCCACCGGCGGTTTCGTCTACGCGCAGTCGAGCGAGTTCCATGAAATCAATCCACACCGCGAGCTGTGGTCGGACGACAGCAGCCTGCACTTTTGTCTGTTTGATTCGCTTATCGAGCGCGCCGACAACATGCAGCTCATTCCGGTGCTCGCCGAGAGTTATCAGAATACGGGACCTCGCGAGTGGTCGTTCAAGCTCAGGCGGGGCGTCAAATTTCACGACGGCGAACCGTTGACCGCCGAAACAATCCGTTGGAACATCCAGGACGCCGTGCGCACCGATATCAAACGGGACGTGACGTGGCAGGCCTTCGATCACATCGAAGTCGTCGATGACTATACGTTCAAATTCGTCACCAAGAACCCTGATCCCGTGCTACCCCAGCGGCTCGTCCGCTTCTTCATTCTGCCGCAGAAATACTATTCGCGCGTCGGCGAGCAAGGATTCATCGCCCAGCCGGTCGGCACCGGTCCGTATCGGTTCATCGAGCGCGCGCCCGACAGCTATGTCAAGCTGCAGGCGTTCGACGACTACTGGGGTCAAAACGCTTCGTTGAGGGACGTCGTGTTCAGAATCGTGCCTGATCCTGCGACACGCCTTTCGGCGCTTGCTGCCGGCGAGGTCGACCTGATTACGCCGCTTCCCCCCGATCAAGT
Source organism: Bacillota bacterium (assembly GCA_021324255.1). Lineage (GTDB taxonomy): Bacteria > Sysuimicrobiota > Sysuimicrobiia > Sysuimicrobiales > Segetimicrobiaceae > JAJPIA01. The sequence continues at coordinate 6,183 of JAJPJL010000103.1, read as the reverse complement.
GAAAAACGTCAATGCGAATGCGCTGACCAAGGCCGTGTGGGTCAGCAGCGACCGCATTGCGTACTGCCAGTTCTGGCCGGAGAGCCCACAGGGCGGCCGCGAGCTGCGCGACAAGCGGGTCCGCCAGGCGATCAATTATGCGGTCAACGTCGATAATGTGGTGAAGTACGTGCTGAACGGCTTGTCGACCCGAATCCCGACGATCTTCCCAAAGACGACGTTCGCGTACGATACCAGCCTCAAACCCTACCCGTATAATCCCGATAAAGCCCGTGCGCTGCTTCGCGAAGCTGGATTGCCAAATGGATTTTCCGTCAACATGGAAGTCCCCGCCAATTTCATCTTGCCGGCGACCAACGAGGTCTGCCAAGCGATGGTGGGTGATTTGGCCAAGGTCGGTATCAAAGTCAGTCTCAAAGCCGTCGAGCTCGGCACAATGGTGAAGCTGCGCGACTCGAAGCAGATCGCGCCGATTTACTTTTGGAGTTGGGGGACCGATTTCTTGGACCCTGAGCCGTTCGTGCGGGGCATCCTCTATACGAAGTCGCCATACACGTTCTACGGCAAACCCGAGTGGGATCAGATGATCGACGCGGCCGCCACCCAGCTGAACACGGCGCAGAGAGCTGCGACTTACAAGAAGCTCCAAGCGGAGATCTACGACGACCCACCGTACATCTTTCTCTACGCAATTGACAACGTGTACGGCATCCGGCGCAACATTCAAGTGACGCCACGCACCGATGAGCGCGTGATCGTTGCACACATCCGCCGTACATGATAGCCTGATGGTCCCTTTGATCGTCCGGCGATGTTGGGGGCTCGTGCTCGTGCTTCTCAGCGTGTCCTCCGTCGCCTTCGTGGTGCTGCGGTTCACCGGCGACCCGGTCCAGATGATGTTGCCGCCGGAGGAAACAACGCCCGAACAGGTCACCCGACTGCGGCATCTGCTCGGGCTCGATAAGCCGGTCTGGATCCAGTACGCTGATTTCCTAAAGAACCTTGCAACGGGTAATCTGGGCGAGTCCTATCGCTACGGAACGCCGGTGACCCCGCTTGTGCTCGCTCGCGTGCCCGCGACGCTCGAACTCGCCGGTGCGGCTATCGCGGTCGCCGTCGCCGTCGGCATTCCGCTTGGGGTGGTGTCGGCGGTGCGAAAGGACAGCGCCCTGGATGTGTTTGTGTCGTCGGTGTCGTTCCTCGGCATTGCCGTTCCCGTGTTCTGGTTGGGGCCCGTGCTCATCTTGCTATTTGCCGTGCGCGTGCATTGGCTCCCGACGTCGGGGACCGGCACGTGGCAACAACTTGTCCTACCCGCCGTCTCGCTCGGCACGTATCCGTTGGCACAGCTGGCGCGTCTTGTACGGTCTGACGTGCTCGACGTGTTAAGTGAGGATTTTGTCCGCACGGCGCGGAGCAAGGGACTCGATGAACGCGCCGTGCTGACGCGCCACGTGCTGCGGAAGTCGGCGCTCAGCATCGTCACACTGGTCGGGCTGAATGTCGGCGTGTTGATGGGCGGAGCGATCATCACAGAGACGATCTTCGCGTGGCCGGGAATCGGACGCCTCGTCGTGCAAGCGATCTCGTTCCGAGACTTTCCGCTGGCGCAGGGTGCCGTCGTCTACATTGCGCTGATGACCGTGGTCGCGAACTTCCTCGTAGATCTCTCGTACGGGTTCTTGGATCCGCGGGTCAGGACGACGTGAACACATCGGCGATTTCGGCCGCGGAACCCCAACGATCGTTCGGGATGCGCCGTGCAGCGCATCGGTTCGGTCGCCGCGTGACGCTGCGCGCCGTCCTGGGGCTCGCCCTGGTGACCGCGTTCGTGACCGCGGCCGCCTCCGCGCCGTGGCTCGCTCCGAGGGCGCCCGATGCACAGGATATCACCCAACGGTTGACGCCGCCGCGATATGGCGGGGCCGAGGCATCGGGATTTGTGCTGGGCTCCGACCAGCTCGGGCGCGACGTGCTCAGCCGCATCATCTACGGGGCGCGCATCTCGCTGAGTGTGAGCGCGCTCGCCACGTTCGGCGCGGCGATCGCCGGTACCACGCTCGGCGCGCTGTCCGGATTCTACGGTGGCGTCGCCGATCAAGTGCTGATGCGCGTCGTCGACGTGCAAATGGCCTTTCCATACTTGTTGCTCGCGATTGCCTTCATGCTGGTCGTGCCCCCTTCGATCCCAAACATCGCTGTCGTGCTTGCCATTTCCGGTTGGGTGCTATACGCGCGCATCGTGCGCATCAACACGGTCGCCCTGCGCGAGCGGGAGTTTGTCGCGGCGGCCTATGCCATTGGCGCGCCCAACGGGCGCATCTTGGCCGGGCACATCGTGCCGAATCTGGTGCCGACGATCACCGTGCTCGCGACGACACAGATCGCGCAGTTCATTGTGGCGGAAGCAGCGCTGAGCTTCTTGGGCCTGGGGCTGCCCCCCAGTGTGCCGAGTTGGGGCAATTTGATGAACGAAGGGCGTCAGTATTTGGACTCCGCCTGGTGGCTTGAGGTGTTTCCGGGGTGTGCCATTATCGTGGCCACCGCGGGGGTGGGCTTGCTGGGCGATTGGTTGCGAGACATCGTGGATCCGCACTTGCACCTGTAATTTGCGGCGGCGGGAGGCGCGCGATGGCTGTGACGTTCTTGGGTGAAGCGATCGCGGAGGGAGAGGCGAAAGTCGTCCGTGTCCCCGTGTGTCGGCTGGCGAGTGGCGCCGAGCTTACGATCGCGGTGCATGTCTTGCGGGGTGACGGCGACGGGCCCGCCGTTGGCATCGTGTCCGCTCACCACGGCGAGGAACTGTTTACCACGGAGCTGATGCGGAGGCTGCGCGGGATGCTGCTGGAGAGTCGGTTCCGAGGTACGGTCCTGATGGTGCCGTGTGCCAATCCGCCGTCCTTTGAGGCCGGGACGCGGAACACCCCGATTGACATGCATAATCTGAACCGGGTGTTCCCGGGCGATGACGCTGGGTGGTTGACCGACAAGATCGCGGCAGCGATCTGGCAGCACTTCGTCCCTGCCATTGACCTCCTCATGGATTACCATTGCGGCGGAGTTGATACCGAGATCCATTATACCTACACGACGGATCCCGCGACACCGATCGGCCGCCGCATCCACGACCTGGCCATGCTCGGCAGCGCGCGCGTCTTGTGGGAGACACCGGGCCCGGCGGGGTCGCTTGCCCGCGAGGTAGCCCGCCGTGAGATTCCAACAGTGATCTTGGAGGTTGGTGGCGGGCCGAGTTTTGGAACCGATCTCATGGATCAGGGCCTGGAAGCGGCTCGGCGGATTCTTCGGAAGGTGGGTGTTCTGGATGGTCCGATTGGTCCGGTTGGACGCCGGATCGTCGTGCGGCGAGGTGGTGCGCTCAGACCCCGGCACGGTGGCCTGTTCGTTCCCGAAGTTGGCCACGAGGCGCTCGGGAACACGGTGCCGGGCGGGACGGTCCTGGGCCGGGTGCTGGCCCCCGATACATTGGAAGAGATCGACCTCATGCGGGCGCCGTACCCGCGCACCGCGATTATGATGGTGCGCAGCAGGATCTCCAAGGTCCATCCCGGCGAGTACGCGTACATTCTTGGCGACGAGGACAGCGGCGGCCCTGCGTAGTGGTCACCGAAGCAACCGTTTGACGGCGTGCGTGATCCGTGGAAAGCCGAGTGCGAGGAGGTGCGGGGTGACCACGAACGGCGCGGGAAAGGCGCACGCCTACATCGACGAGCATCTGGACCAGCACATCGCGCGGATCCAAGAGTTTGTCCGCCTGCCCACCGTCAGCACCCAGGGGATAGGCATCGTCGAAGGCGCGTACAGACTGACGACCATCCTGCGCAAGGCTGGGTTTCGCGAGGTCGAACTGGTCGATGTAGGGGGACCGAATCCTGGTGTGTGGGCCTCGATCGACGTGGGAGCCGGGAAGACCATCGCCAGCTACGGGTTTTTTGATTCGCGGCCCGCCGGGGATCGTCCCTGGACGTACCAGCCGTTCGGGGCGACCATTGTCAACGATCCTGCGCGGGGCCGCGTGCTCATCGGTCGCGGAGCAAGCTCGCCCAAAGGGCCACTCGTCGCCTGGATCAACGCTCTGGAGGCCATGATCAAGACCGAGACCCTGCCCGTGAACGTGATGCTCCTCATCGAGGGAGACGAGATTGAAGGCAGCCCCACATTCCCTCCAATGTTCCATCGCTACAAGGAGCGGCTGCGCAAGGTGGACGCCTGCTTTGCAGGCGGCATGACGCAGGCGGCAGATGGCGAGGTGTCTGTGAACCTCGGTTACCGAGGGCTACTCTATCTTGAGCTGGAGGTCTCGGGAGCACGGTGGCGCCACGGCCCGATCGACCTTGCGGCTCACAGCAGCCTGAAGAACTGCATCCACAGCCCGGTGAGTCGGTTGGCCCACGTACTGAGCTCGCTGACCGACAAGACCGGCGGGGACATTTGCGTACCCGGCCTCGCCGAGGCGGTGGCCGCGCCGACCGCGGAAGATCTCCGCCTCGTGGAGGGACTTCTCGAACGGTATGGCGACGCCGGGATCAAGGCGGCGGTGGGGCTCGTGTCTTTGGAGCATGTCATCGGCGACGCGTCCGGTCGCGACCTATTAATGCGCTACCTGTACGCTCCCAGCCTCAACATCAACGGAGTCTACGCGGGCTATCATGGCCCGGGCACGGACGTGTTTACGGTACCCGAGCGAGCGGTCGCCCGTCTTGATCTGCGATTGCCTCCGGGACTGACCTGTGAGCACGCGACCCAGTGCCTGCGCAGGCACCTGGACCGCGCCGGGTATGGCGACGTGGGCATCCGGATTCTAGCGGCGGCCGATTGGAGCCGGACCCCCGTGGATGCGGATATTGTCCAGGCTGTCCTCGCCTACTATCGGTCCAAGGGATTCGACCCTGCCGTGTGGCCCTACCAGGGTGGCGGCGGTCCATGGTCGCTGTTTCAGACAGAGCTCGACGTCCCCATCGTTCGTCAGGCCGGGCTCGGCGGGGGCGGCCGACGCGATCGCGGCGACGAGTATCTGCTCCTCGATGGCGACGGCAAAGTAGCCGGTCTTGCCGACTCAGAGAAGTCGCAGGTTGATATTGTCCACACCTACGCAAGCCGTTAGCCGGGATCGAGGTAAGTTGGGACGCGGTCCCGAAGGGCCTGGGTACCGAACGGCGACGAGGAACCGGGCGCGCGCGGTTGACGCTGGTCGACAGTGTCGAGAAGATTTGACGCGGTGGCGCGACAGTTTAACGCGTCGGTCGCGAGCGCCGTTGGCGACAGCCGAGATGGCGAGCCCGGCGACATAGGCACGGGGAGGGACCGAGGATGTTAGTGCGGGGACTGCTTGCGCTCATGATCGCGGTGTGGGTCACCGGCACGGTGGCTCCGACACACGCGGCGCAGTCGCCCGTGCCCCAGCGCGGCGGCACGCTGGTCGTCACGTTGGACGCGGATCCGCCCACCCTCAACCCGGAGCTCAGCGTTGTGAACCAGACGTTCTGGACCGCGGACCAAGTCTATGAGACGCTCGTAAGTTACGACGCCGCGTTCAAGCCGATCCCGCGCCTCGCCACCTCGTGGAGCGTCTCGCCGGACGGGAAAACATATCGATTCGCGCTTGCGCGCAACATCAAGTGGCATGACGGTGTGCCCTTTACCTCAGGGGACGTCCAATACACCTTCGGCGTCTTCGGACCAAAGTATTCACCCTACTACAAGACGGTGCTGGCGGCGCTTGAAGCAGTGGAGACCCCCGACGCCAACACCGTCGTGTTCCGCTTTTCGAAGCCGAATGGCATCCTGCTGTCCCTCCTCGGAGAACCCGCGTTCGCGATCCTGCCGCGGCACCTTTTCGAAGCAGGCGACCCGCGCACGAACCCGGCCAACAATCGACCTGTCGGCACGGGTCCGTTCAAGTTCAAAGAGTGGGTCCGAGGCGATCATCTGACGTTGGTCCGCAATGACCAGTATTATCAGGCGGGACTGCCGTACTTGGATCAAGTCATCTACCGCATTATCCCGAACGCGGCATCACAAGAGGCTGCTCTCGAACAGGGCGAGGTCTCCATGGTGCTGGCGACGGTACTGCCGAACGACGCACGACGCTTGCGGAATACGCCCGGCATCAAAGTGGTCTCGCCGAGCGTTCTGGCGCGCATCATCGGATTGTGGCCGAACCTG
>JAJPJL010000090.1 GCA_021324255.1 Bacillota bacterium | reverse complement strand
TTCACGCGCGGGGTGATGTTGAGGATCACGCCGGCGTTGATGATCACGACGGACGGCACCCCCTGCGCGCTCAGCACCTGGAACGGGATCTGGCTGCCGATGTTCATCGACGCCGTGTGGCCGTCGAGCACGGCCAGCCGCGGGTTGGCCAGCAACCTGGCCTTGCTCTGGGAGATCAGCAGGTTGAGCTGGGCGGTGATCGGCGACGGCGTCGTCACCGCGTAGGCGAGATGGCCCATCGCGTCCGTGCCGGTGCTCGTCAGGTTAAACGGGATCGGGTTCTCCCACTGGACGCCCAGGTTTTTCGTCTCATTCGTGGGGATCTCCACGACCGACGCCTCGACCAGCACCTCCGGGAGCGGCAGGTCCACCCGCTGGCGCAGCGCTTCCACCGTGGCGATCTGCGCGGCGCTGCCGGTCACGACGATCGAGTTGCTGTTCTTGTCGATCTTCGCGGTCTTGACGACGGAGTCCGGTAGTTCCGAGCCCATGAGATCCGCGAACGTCGCCGCGTCCATGTAGTCCAGCTTGATGACCTGCGTGACCGTCCGGGCCTCGGGCACGTCCACCCCGTCGAGCAGCGCGCGCACCTTGGCCTGGTCGTCGGCCGCCGCCACGACGTACACGGTGTTGTTCGACGGATCGACGGAGGTCTGCTCCTTCTTGATGCCGGTGACCGGAAGGAAGGTCGCGACAAAGTCCGCCGCCGAGATGTTCGTGAGATGGTAGGCGCGCATGAACGGCTTCTGCAGCTTCGCCTGGTTCTCGACGACGATGTTGTTCCCCACCATCGTGTAGCCGAGCCCGTTGGGCTGCAGGATGAGCTGCATGGCCTGATCGAACGTGACGCCGACGAGCCGCACCGTGATCTTGCCCTTGACGTCGGTATCGGTCACGATGTTCCGGCCGCTGAGCTTCGCGAGCGCCGACAGCACGTCCGCGATCTCCGCGTCGTGGAGCTCGAGGTTGATGAGACCCGACGGCGCCGGCGCGGCCTGGACCGCGGGGTTGGTCTGCGCGACCGGCGGCAGCGGGATCGCGGTGGGCGCGCCGGCGGGCCCCGCCGACACGGCGGCGATGGGCACGCCGAGCACCAGGGCGTTCCCGTCGGCCGACAGGCTCACCGCGACCTTCACCGGCCGCGTGAGGTCGAGCACCACGCGCACGACGTTCGCCTGGAACTGGCTGACGCGCACCTGTCGCACCGGGCCCCGGGCCAGGGGAAGCGTGCCCGCGGGGATGCCCAGCACGGCGTCCCGCACGTCGACCACGGCCACGTTGGCGCCGCCGTCGACGACCCGGTAATGCACCGGCCCGGAGACCGATGCGGTCACGAGCACCTGCGTCGGCGTGCCGCCGAGTGTCACCCCGGTCACGGTGGCCGGCGCCGCGAGCGCGGGTGATGCGGGCCACGCCGGCAGCGCGAGCGCGGCGGCCATCCCCAACGACAGCAGTAGTCTCATCCGGTGGTACCGATGACACCGACTCATCACGACGAAGCACCCCCCAATGGCAAGTCGAACGTGACCCCGTTTTGCCGGAGCACGACCTTTTCCGGCTCGATCGACACCACGACGGCTCCATTCACGTTTTCGCCGACGCCGACGACGTACGTCTGCCCGGCGGCGTGGATAATCGCGATCCTGGGCTGGTTGCCGACGATGCCCGTCAGCGTCATGCTGGCGCTCGGCGACAACGCGGGCAGTCCCGGCCCAGACGGCCCGACGCCGGGCGGTAGCGGCAGCCCGAGGCCCGTGCTGGGCGCGCTGGGAACCCCTGACGGCGCCGGCCCCGCCGGACGCGGCACCGCGAGCGGTGAGAACGGGTCAGATCGCCCCGTGGCACCGCGCCCGGCGAGCGGCGCCACCGCGGGCGGCGCTGCCGCCGCCGCGACGGCGGCAGGCTTGACGGCCGGGACAGGCCCCTGCGGTTGTGTGGCGCTCCGCTCGACCGTGCCGACGCGCCGGACCGCGGGCGGCACCGGCGACGCCTGGCGCACCGCCGGGGACGTGGTCGTGGTCCCACCGCCCCGCATGTTGAGGTACAGCACCGCGACCACCGCCAGGCCCAGCACGCCGAGGAGCCAGGGCAGACTCGACTTCGATCGACGCTGCGTCATCGCGTCCCTCCCGACCCCGGCACCACGTACGCGGTGCTCGTCACGTCCAGCGCGAGGACGGGCTGCGCGGACACGGCCGGCTGCCCCTTCGCGGGCGCCGGCGTCAACTTGATATCGGAGATCGCCAGAAACCGCGGAAACGCTTCGAGCCCGTGGGCGAACGCGAGCACCGTCGGGAACGTCCCCTGCACCTGGATCTCGACGGTAAACTCCTGGTAATCGGCGAGCGGCGACGGCCCGGGCTGCCCGACCTGCGGCGCCCGCGGCCCCGACCCCGCCGGCGCGGCAGCCGCCCCGTTCTGCGGCGTTGCCGCGCCGCTCTGCGCGGCGGCCGCCGGCTTCAGCGCGCTCGGCTTGATCAGCGTGAGATCGACGCCCGACTGGTGCGCCAGCGCGTCGAGCTGCACGAGCAGGCTTGGCACTTCCTTGGATGTCGGCAGCTTCGCCTCAAACGTCTGGATCTCTGTCTGCGTCTCCTTGACCTGCTGCTCCAGCGCGCCCTTTCGCGCCGCCTGCGCCTGGAGGTTCGACAGGTCCGCCCGCGCCGCGGTCAGCCGAGCGGCGAGATTGGCGTTCGTCTGCGCCCGCGGGCCGTACACGAGGACGTAGAAGGCGCCCACCATCAGGGCCAGGATCAACCCCCACAGCATCGCGCGCTCGCGCGGCTTGAGCGACCTCATCGCGCCACTCCCCGCTGGCTCGTGATCGGGCGGGCTCCGAGCGTGCCCGTCACCTCAAACTTCACCACGTCGCGCCCGCCGATGCTGTCCTTTTCGCTGGAGGTGAGGTCGACATTTTGGAAGCTGTTCGAACCGCCGAGCTGCACCATGAACCGCGCGACCTCCGGGTACGAAAATGCGTAGCCGTCGAACGTCACCTGGTTGGTGTTCGTCGCGGCCATCGTCGTCAGCCACACATCCGAGGGGATGACCGCCTGGATCGTCTGCAGCGACTCGGCCGCCGGCATCTGCAGCGTGACCAGTTGCCTGAGCGCAGCCTGCCGGCTCTGCAGCGCCGCCGCCGTCTGCTGCAACTGCTGGACCTGGAGGGCCACCGGACGCAGGACGGCTTCCTGCCGCGCGACGTCCGTCATCTGCGCCTGAAGCTGCGCCGTGCGGTGCGCGAGGGCGATGCTCCAGGCGACGAGCACGCCCGCCAGCACGACCGCCGCCGCCATCCAGGGGCCGTTGCCCCCCGCCGCGAGGCCGGGCGTCCGGCGCCGCTCAGATGCGAGTAGGTTGATCGTGATCATTATTCGCGCGCTCCTCTGAGAGCCAGCCCGACCGCGACCGCCATCGTCGGGGCGAGGTCGCTCAAGCGGTCCGGCGGGATGCCGGGGTCGACCTGCCGCGGCCCGAATGGGTTACCGACTTCCACCGGGACCCCGAGCTCGTCGCTGAGGTACGGGGCGAGGTTCCTGAGCTTGGCCGTCCCGCCGCTCAGCACCACCTTCGCGATCGCCTGGCCCCGGGACCGGGCGGTGTAAAAGTCCATTGACCGGCGCACCTCGGTAAAGATGCTCGTGAGCACGGGCAGCATCGCCTCGTGCACCCGCCCGAGCATGACATCGCTCGGCTGCTCACCGTGGAGGTACAGCTGCGCCTCACGCTCCTTGAGCGTCTCGGCGGCGCCGAACTCCACGTCCATCGCCGCCGCCACGGCCTGCGTCAGGGCGTTCCCCCCCGTCGAGATGTTGCGGGCCAGGCGCAGGCGGTCATGCTCCATCACGATGATGTCCGAGCTCTGCGCCCCGAGGTCCACGTACACGATCGCGTCGCCGTGGTCGTTGTCGCCTCCGTCGCCGTTCCCGGCGGCGGGGGATTCGTACGCCCGGACCATCGAAAACGACGTCACCTCCATGATCGACGACGAGAGACCCGTCGCGCGCAGCGGCGCGAGCTGGCGGTCGACGAGCTCCTTGCGAGCGGCGACGAGCAGGATGTCCAGCTGCTTCTCCTCGGCGGTCGTGCCCAGCACCTGGAAGTCGCGGGCCACCTCTTGCACGCCCGCGGGCAGGTACCGCTCCGCCTCAAACGCGACGGCCCGGGCCAGCTCCGCTTCCGGCATCTCCGGCAGCTTCAGCTCGCGGATGATCACGGCCTCGCCGCCCACGGCCGTGACTACGCGCTTCGCGCGGATGCCGGCTCCGCCGAGCAGCTCGCGGATCGCCGGGGCGAGCAGCGCCGCGTCCGTGGCGACGCCCTCGACCACGGCCCCCGCGGGCGTCGGCGCCGCCGCGATCTTCGACACCCGCACGTCGCCGTTGTGGCCCACCACCTCGACGGCCTTGAGCGTATGGCTCCCGAGATCCAGCCCTACCGCAGACCGTTGACGGAACAGTCCCATCGGGTGCTACGCCTCGCTTCCTCGTTCGTCTGGCGCCGTACGCCGGACCGGTTGATCCGTCCGGACGCCAAATGCCAGTACGACGTCTCGCCACAGCACGTGATGCCCAAAAGCGGGGAGCTTAAGACGACAGGCGCAAAGATTCTTGAGGCCGGCGCGAGATCAGGGGCGCTGCGGTGTCAGTGCGCCGCCGGCCTCGTGTCGCGCCGGATCCCCGTCCGCGAACGCGCCGGTTGCGGGGATGTGGTCCCCCGGGGTCTCGCCGCGCAGCGCGGTGGGGATCGTCTTCGCCAGCACGATGAGATCCAGCCACAGCGACCAGTTGCCGACATACCAGCGGTCGAGGCGCACGCGCTCGTGAAACGGCAGCGCGTTCTTGCCGCTGACCTGCCACAATCCCGTAAGACCAGGCCGCACGTCGAGCATGCCGTCCCGCTCGATCAGCGGCATCTCCCTCGGGAGGTAGGGTCGGGGCCCGACGAGGCTCATATCGCCCCGCAGCACATTGAGCAGTTGCGGCATCTCGTCGATGCCGTACCTGCGCAGGAACCTGCCGACCGGCGTGACCCGGGGATCCCAGCTTCGTAGTTTGCGGAAGCGGGCCCACTCGGCCGCGGCCCCCCCGTGCCGCGTCAGGTGGTCCTCGAGGCGCCGGTCGGCGTCGACGTACATCGTGCGCAGCTTGAAGCAGGTAAAGCGCGTGCAATGACGTCCGACCCGCGGTTCGACGTGAAACGCCGGCCCCGGCGACCCGAGCCGCACCGCCAGCGCGGCTGCGGCGACCACCGGCAGGCACGCGACGGCCAGCAGCGCCCCGGCGCAGACGTCGAACGCACGCTTCATCGCGAGGTTCCAGGGCTTGAGCAGGTTGTTCGGCACGCGCAGCAATAGGGCGCGGTCCTCGATAAGGCCCAGGACTTCGACCCCAAGGACCGGCGCTTCGCGAAGGTCCGGCGCGATGAGCACGTTTTCCGCGATGTCCCGGAGACTCTCGACCAAGGTCAGCAGCTCCGGGCGCGCCAGTCCCGACGATGTAATGATGATCTCGCGGGCATCGAGCGCCGCCGCGCGGCGCGGCAGGGCGGCAGGGTCGGTCACCACCTCCACCACGTCGTAGCCGAGCGTCTTGTGCCGCGAGAGCGCCGCGACGATCGCGTCCGCGACCGGGCAGCTTCCGAGGACGATCGCCCGCTTGCGCCAGGGACCCATCGCCACCAACGCCTCTTTGGTGCCAAGGCGCAGCAGCGGCAGCACCACCATGAGCACGGCCCAGGCGAGCACCACCACCGGCCGCGACATATCATCGTTGATCTTCGCCGCCGAGAGCACCGCCAAGATGACGAGCGCGCTTGCCGTGGCGCCGAGGAGGCACCGTCGCGCTTCTTCCCAGTGCGGATCGCGCCTGGTGTACAGGCCGGCGTACGCGAGGCACGCCAGGTACGCGACGGGGATCCACCAGAGGGCCACGTAATGCGCGAGGGGATACGTCGGACGGGCAAACGCCGGCGACATCGCCGGGAGTACTTCGGCGCGCACCGCCACGGCAACCGTGAGCGCGAGCGCCAGCGCGGCGAGGTCACTGGCCACGAGCGAGATTGCCGAGAGCGCGCGCGCCGCGGCGCGCGACAGCAGGCGCCCGGTGTGGAGCGCTAGCGCTGCCTCGCGCGGGCTTCCGCTCTCTGACGCCGCCATTCCGCAAGACATATGCCCAAGAAGACGGCGTTGAGGACCACGTAGCGATGCCAGAGGCGGCGCGGCTCGGCGCCGAAGCGCCACAGCCACTCGAGCCCCGCGTGCCGCATCCAGACGGGCGCGCGCCGCCGTACGCCCGCCGCGTAATCGATGGCCGCGCCGCAGCAGATCGCGACGCGCGCATCGAGCCGGTCCCAATGCGCGTGGACCCACAATTCTTGAGCCGGCGCGCCGAGGCCGACAAAGAGGATATCCGGCCGGGCGCGATTGACCGCGCGGACCGCATCCTCCGCGGCGCCGCCCGTTGGGGTGAACCGCCCGGCCGGCGTGTACGCGCCGGCAATCCGCAGCCCTGGGTAGCGTCTTTGCAGTCGCTCCGCCGCCCGCTGGGCGACGCCCTCTCGGCCTCCGCACAAGAATACGGACCACCCCCGCGCGGCCGCTCCCTGGCACGCCGCGGGAAGCAGGTCGGACCCCGCGGCGCGTCCCGGCAGCGGACGGCCTAGGAAGCGTGATGCCCAGACGAGCGACATGCCGTCCGCGAGCCGGAGTGCCGCGCCCTCACAGGCGGCGCGAAACGCCGGATCCCGGCGCCACAGCACCACATGCTGCGCGTTCGGGGTCACCACGTACCCGCGGCGGCCGGCGTCCAGCGCGTTGAAGATCGCCGAGGCGGCCCCGCCGAGGTCCACGCGATGGACCGGCATCCCGAGTAACGGGACCGAAGCGCCCCAACCTCCCCGGTGGGGGTGTCGGGCGTCGACAGCCGGATCCTCGGGCGGATCTGCGACGGGGTGGTTGACGGCCGGCGAGGACGCGGCGCGGCCGATCGAATCCTCGCTCGGATCCGCGAACGCATGATTGGCGGCCGGCGAGGACGCAGCGCGGATCGTGGTCACACCCTAAGGTGTGCCCATCTGAGCCGGCGCCGGAGACCTGGGGTGGAAATGCGGCGGTCTACAGTACGCGACCGGCGGCGACCGGCGGCTCCGCCTGAAGCGCCGGCCGCTTCGCCGTCACTTGCGCGGCAAGCGCAGCAAAAGTCGCCCACCGCCGCGTCTGGGAAAAGTGCTCGAGGACGTACGCCCTCCCCTCGGCCCCCAGGCGCCGGCGCAGGTCTGGATCCCGGAGCACGCGCACGATCGCGGAGGCAAACGCATCGGGATCGTCGGCAATCAGGAGATGCCGCTCCGGCACCAGGTCGAGTCCTTCGCAGCCGGGCGTCGTCGACACGACGGCGAGCCCGCGCGCCAGCGCGTGGAGGATCTTGAGGCGCACCCCGCCGCCGATGCGCAACGGCACCATGAACACCGCGGTATTGCGATAGACTGGTTCGGTGTTGTCCACGTACCCGAGCACGCGCACACCGCGCCGCTCGGCCTCCTCCCGGACGTCCCGCGGCGGCTGAGGCCCGGCGAGGACCACCTGCGCGGCGCCCAGGTGCGGCGCCAACCGCCCGTGCACTTCGTTCAGGTACCATCGCAGCCCGTCGGCAATCGGGGGCCAGTGTTGCGTCCCGAGGTACACGACGTTCCGGCGGTTCGGCCCATCCGGCACCGCTTCCACCGGGTCCACTGCCGGCGGAGCCACCGTAATCGGGGCGCGTACGCCGAGCGCCTCCAGACGGCGACGATCGACCTCGGACAGCGTCACCACCGCGTCGAACGCGTTGCAGCGGTCCCGTTCGAACGCTTCGAGATGGCGCAACTCGAGCCGCCCGATCCACGACGTCACTCCGGCTTGGCGTGAAAGAAACTCCGCCACCAAGTAACTCTCCACGTTGTGCTGCTGCAGGATCTTCGGCACTGGCAAGTCCGCGACGTATGGGGCCATGTACAGTGAGTCGGCGACCAGCAGATCGTAGCGGGACGCCATTTCCCGGATGCGAGACTGCATCTCGCGCGAATAGTCCCGCATAATGTAGTACGGTTCTTTTCGCACGGCGGCGACTGCGAAGTAGATTCGCGGAAACCGACGGCGGAGGGGCAACGTCGTCACCTTACCGGCGACCCGGGTCACCTGAGCCACACCGCCGCGTTTCGCCCACGGCGCCACAAACGCACACGCGTCCACCGACCCCAGTTGGGCCAGGTTTCGAAGCGTATCCCAGGTGACGGCCCTGCCGCCAGAGTCGACCGGGAATGGAATGAGATGAGTAACGAGAAGTGTGCGCATCGCCTGCGTAAGCCGATATGCCCAAAGGGAGTCGGGCTCCAGACGGCGCCCGGCCGCTCCCCGAGGCGCCCGGTCCGCTCTGCGCGGGAAGGGGGAGCCGCACCTGCGGCTGGCACGGTCTCAAAGGGGTCTCGAACTCATTAAGAAGGGGAATGGTAGTCCGTGGGCACGCCCGCGATGTGGGCGGCACTATACGTCTCGCGGCGCAGGCGCGCGACATCCGCGTGCCGGTCCGATGGGAGACGCTCATGGACACGATGAAGGGGTTGATCCTGTCCGGAGGGCGAGGCAACCGGCTGCGTCCGCTCACGTACACGCGCTCGAAACAACTCATCGCGATCGCCGGCAAACCCACGCTCTTTTACGGTGTCGAGGATCTCGCCGCCGCCGGTATCCGTGACATCGGCGTTATCATCAGCCCGGAAACGGGAGACGAAGTTCGCGCCGCCTTGGGAGACGGGGCCCGGTGGGGGGTGCAGTTTACCTACCTCGTCCAGGAGGAGCCGCGCGGTCTCGCGGACGCGGTCCGCTGCGCTCGTGCGTTCCTTGACGACTCGCCGTTCGTAATGTACCTTGGCGACAACCTGTTATCCGGCGGGATCGCCCACCTCGTCTCGGAGTATCGCCAGAACCACCCCGCCGCGATCATCCTCACCACGCCCGTGGACGATCCTCGACAGTTCGGCGTCGTGGTCCTCAACGGCAACGATCGCGTGGCGCGGCTCGTGGAAAAACCCTCCGTGCCCCCGTCCAACCTGGCGCTCGTCGGCGTGTTTCTGCTCGGGCCGGACATCCACGAAGTGATCGCCACCCTGCGGCCGTCGGGCCGAGGCGAATACGAGATCACCGAGGCCATTCAAGGCCTCATCGACCGGGGCTGTCCCGTCGCGGTCCACCGTGTGCGCGGTTGGTGGAAAGACACTGGGAAGGCCGAGGACTTGCTCGAGGCCAACCGTCTCGTGCTCTCCCAGATCACGCGGAGCGTCCGCGGCGAGATCCAGGACTCCGAAGTCCTCGGTGAGGTGGTTATCGAGCCCGGCGCCCGCGTGGTCCACAGCACCGTTCGCGGCCCGGCGTACATCGGGGAAGGTGCGATTGTCGACGCAAGTTATGTCGGTCCCTACACGTCAGTCGGGAAACGCGCCGTGGTTCAACACAGCGAGATCGAGTATTCGATATTGCTCGACGACGCTCAGATACACCACCTGCCCTACCGTCTCGACGCCAGCCTCCTGGGAAACGGGGCAACCGCGGACGGCCGGCGCGAGCGCGTGCAACGGCACGCTCTGCGTCTCGTGCTCGGCGACTTGAGCAGGGTGATGCTGTGAGGCTCCCGATCACGGACCCAACGAGAGAGCGACGGCCACCGCGTCCGACATACGGCGTGCGGTGCCCCATGGTGGTGTCGCGTCCGGCGCGCGACTCCGCGGCCACGTCGCGCGAGCCGCGCTTCGACCGCGCGGCAGATGCCCGGCTTGAGCGGCGAGGTCCCCACGACCCGACCAGCGTCTCCTCCTCGAGGTCATGATCAGACAATTTTCCAGCGTCCTGATAACGGGCGGCGCGGGGTTCATCGGCTCGAACTTCGTGCGACACGCGCTTCGGCACCATCCAGCCTGGCGCATCGTCGTCCTCGACAAGCTAACCTACGCCGGCAATCTCCGGAATCTCGACGACGTTCGCGAGCGCATCACCTTTCTCGAAGGGGATATCGTCGATCCCCGCGCGGTGCGGTCCGCGATCAATGGAGTGGACGCAGTCGTCAACTTCGCGGCAGAGAGCCATGTGGACCGATCCCTACTCGACCCGGCTCCGTTCGTCCGTTCGAACATCGAGGGAGTCCTGGTCCTCCTGGACGCGGCCAGGCGCGCCGAGGGAATTCGGCTGCTACAGGTGTCCACCGACGAGGTGTACGGCGATACTTCCGGTCAACAGGGACACTCCGCGGAAGGTGATGTCTTGCAACCGCGGAGCCCATACGCCGCGACAAAGGCCGGCGCGGAACATCTTGTGTCGAGCTATCACGTATCATACGGCCTGGACGTTGTCATGGTGCGAGGCTCAAACACGTACGGGCCGTATCAATATCCGGAGAAGATTATCCCACTCTTCGTCACGAACGCCCTCGAAGGGCTTCCGCTCCCCGTCTACGGTGACGGCCGCGCCGTGCGCGACTACATGCACGTGTCTGACCACTGCGCCGGCATCGACCTCGTGCTGCACCACGGGTCAAGCGGCGAATGCTACAATCTCGGCGCGCGGCTCCAGATTTCCGGACTCGATGTCGCCCGACGCGTTGTCGATCTGCTGGGGAAATCGCGAGATCTTATCCAACTCGTCCCCGACCGCCCGGGGCACGACTACCGCTACAGCGTCGATCCCGCGAAAGCCGAGGCAATGGGGTGGCGACGCAGCTACACGTTCGAGCGCGGCCTTGCGGATACGGCGCGATGGTACCAGCAGCACGCCTCGTGGTGGAAGCCGATCCGGCAGACGAATGCGCACAGGCACCTCATGGCAACGTGGTATGGTGCTCGTTGACTCGAACGCCAACCACGCGCTGACCTAAACCCGGGCCACGAGGCCGCAACTTACAGTCGGTCAATCGTCAAGAGCCACGGCGCTCAGAACCCGGCCGTGGGCGTTCCGACCACGGCCTCGTACACCTGGCGAAGTTGCTCCGCCGTGGCGCTCCACGGGCGCACCCACGGAGGCGCGGATGTGTATCTGGCTCCACGCGGCGCCCGATACGCGTCAAGCACGGCCTCGCGAATGGAGCGCACGGACAGCGGATCACAGTACCACACGTACCGCCCAAAAGTCTCTCGGAGCCCGGGCTGGTTCGACACGACGACGTTCGCGCGGGCCGCCGCGGCCTCGATCACGGACAGGGGTTGAACCTCGGCAAGACTCGGCAACACCACGACCTTCGCCGCGGCGTACGCAGATGCAAGCAGAGGGGAGTCATGTGGCAGCCCGCGGACCCACAAGGCCGTCGCTCCGTGACGCAGCCGTGCCTCCACTCCCTCGACGTACTCACCGTCCGACGTACGGGCAGCGCCGATGAGCACGGTGGGTAAGCCGGCATCGAGCAACGCGTCGAGCAGCCTGTGTTGGTTCTTGTTGCGCTCCACCGATCCGACGCACAGGACGATATCGTGCAGCCCGTACGCGCGCTGAAACTCTGCGGCGCCAGCCGTGCAGAACCGCTCTTCCACCCCGTTTGGAATCACCAAAATCTTCCGGTAGTCCAGACCGAACAGGCTTCCGAGAACCGCCGCCTCGTGCTGCGATAGGGCCACAACGGCATTTGCCGCCAGGAGGAGTTGCTTCCGCGCGCGGAATGACGTTTTCATCGGCACCAACGCATCCACGTATCGCCAGAGCCGGAAGAAGCTGAGCGGCTTCTGCGGAGAGAAAATCGAGGACACCACAACAGGAATTCCTCTGGCACGGGCCCTGGTCACAGTCTCAAAGAGCGGATACTCACTTCCGAAACAGTGCAACAGGTCCGCATTCAGGCGAGTCGCCCACGGGTCGAGAAGGTCCACCTGGACCCCCATGGTTCTGAGCGCTTCCGCCGTGCGGAGCACCTGTATTTCCAGTCCCCCGACGCAAAGGCAGAACGGAACTGGGGAGACGAAGGCGACCCTCATGTCACGGGTCCCCCCGAGCACATCTCATCCAACCTCTCGGCGTGGTCGCGCGCACAGCTTCACAGAGTCCCGTAGCGACCGACCCCGTTGCCACGCACGCGCGGCGAGGCGCGCAAGAAGAACCGTGTAGCGTAACCGCCGGCGCGTGGACACAGCGGACGGATCGGTGGCGCCGGGCACCAAGGGAAGCGCCTGCTCGGCAAACCATGCAATGAAATCCATGGCCGGCGCACCGCCAAACCACGCCGTCTGAGCCTGACGGCGAAACAGCCACCCTGCAAGGAACCCGGTGTTTCGGAGCAACTCCGGGGCTACGCCGACCGCCGCCTCAAGCGCTCGGGTTGCCGCGCGTTCGTTGCCGGCGCAAAAGTAGAGGTAGGCGAGCTGAAGTTGCAGCACGCCCCCATTGAATCGCTGGCCGAGCGCGTGGTCGATGGCTGGCGCTTTCAGCTCAATCGCTCGCATCACCTGAAGATGGCGGTCCAGCTGAATCCGAGGAGACTGACCCAGGGAGGTGTTCCGTGCGTGCACGCGATAGTAAGTCACGGTCCCGGGCAGGAAGGCGACGTTGTATCGGGCGAGAATCCGGATCCAGAGCTCCCAGTCGCTGTAGATGAGCTGTTCGTCATGCAGCCCGACGGCCTCAAGGCAGGCGCGCCGAACCATTGCCGCCTGCCCATAGATGTAATTCTCCTCCAAGAGGCGCGCGAACGGCCAGCGGTCCGACGAGAGGTCCCTGGCCGCCAACCGACCAACCTTCCTGCCGCCCTCGTCGATCGTGGCGACCTCGCCGTAGACCATGCCGATCTCGGGATGTTGTTGTAGGAACGTCACCTGCCGCTCGACCTTGTCCCGGACAAAGACGTCGTCGGAGCACAGTCCGCACCAATACGCGCCCCGCGACTCGCGGAAGGCGCGGTTCGCAGTGGCGGAGATGCCGCGACTGGCGTGCCGGGCGTGGGTGAACACCCGCACTCGGTCTGGATCGCGCGATGCGTAGCGCTCCGCAATGTTCAGACTGCCGTCCGTGGACCCGTCGTCAACGATAACCAACTCGATGTTGCGATACGTCTGAGCGAGCGCACTTTCTATGGCGAACGGAAGGTACCGCGCGTGATTGAACGATGGCATGCATATGCTGACCAGCGGCTCGCGGGGCACGAGAGCTCCGGCCATCGCCCGCAACACTACCCGACGGCACGCCGCTCGGACGCCGGCATCGGTTGTCTGCGAAACACCCGGCCGACGTGGTCGAGCGTGCTCCGTCGCTCGGCTGTGGTCAACGCGATCCAAGAAAAGCCGATCGCCGCGAAGACGTACGCCATCGTCACGGGGCGAGTCGATCGATCACTCCAGGTCTGGAGACCGGCGGCGAGAATCAAAAGGAAGCCCATGAGCCACGTGCGAGCCGTGGAACGATCCAAGACAAAATAGCGCCGCCGGATCACGTAGGCCAACGTGAAGACAAGGTACGTCCCGTACACGAGCGCGAAGTTCGCACCTACCGCCTCCAAGGATTTGAGCCGCAATAACGCGAACGCGGCGCCGCCGATGCTCAGTCCTCCCCAAACGACTTCTGTCCAGAGCAGGGTCCGCACGTCCGCGTAGGCGAGCATGGTGAATGAGAAGACCCAACTCGTCACCTTGAAGTAGTCGCCGATGAACATCCACCGCATGATGTCCAGTGACGGCAGGAATCCAGGCGCGTACAGCACATCGACGACCGCCGGCTTCAACACTGTCGCCGCCACGATCACCGGAACCGTTAGTACCATGGACAAGCGTAACACGCGTTGGACGAGTACGTGCTGATCGTGCGACACGCGGAGCCGGCTGAGGCTCGGGACGTAATACGTCGAAAAGGAAGCCAGCGCGAACAACAGGTAGTTCATGCTGATGTTCCACGCCACGTCAAAGATACCGACGCCGTGCAGTCCGAAGCGACGCACGGCAAGGGAACGCACCACAAGGGGGATTGCCGCGGCAAGAAAGCCGCTCAGCAACAACGCGCCCGACAAACCCAGGAACTCCTTCGCCGCGGATACCCTGAAAACGGGCTTCAACCGCGGTAGCCACATCCGGACGGACGCGAAGCCCATGGCGATGGCACACGCGACAACGAGGGGAAGGGTTACGTACAACGCGAGCGCCGCCGTATCGCCAGCTTTGACCAGGAGCGCGACCGGGTAGGCCAGCAGGGTCGACACCACCGCGCCCGCCGTCTGCAACAGTGCCAGGCGCGGAATGTCGCGATGACCGTTGAACACGCCGGCGAGATACGTGGACACGACTCCGCCCACGACGGCGAACGCCAGCCACCGCATCACCCCAACGGCGCTGCCGACCACGCGCCCCATGACGACTGCCGAGATCTGTGACGGTAGGGCGAGGAACGCCAGCGCCACCACGCCGCCGGTCGCCAGCAAAATCCAGAAGGCCGTCGTGATGTATTGCTCCCGCGTTTCTCCCTCCCGGCTCGCGATGCCCTGCGCCAAGGCCGTCTGCCCGTTGAGCGTCGCGAACACGACCGCGGACTGATAGGTCTGCCGCACTAAAGAGATGAAGCCGATGCCTGCTGGCCCCAGGACTACGGCGAATATCTTGGTCGCGACGAGGCCCAGTCCGAGCGAAATGACTGACGCGGCCCCGGTTTGCCAGACCGCGACGACAAGCTCACGCATCGGAGATATCCGGGACACTCGCTTCGTCTATCGCGACCTCGACGAGCATTTCACAACCCATCTCCGGAAGGTGCTTCACCATCGCCGCGAGCCCGTCTACTACGCGGGTGTCGATGATGCCGTGCCTTAGCAGTCGGTCCATCTGGTCGTTGGTGAACGGTTTGACGAAGTAGGTTTCAAAGTACAGCGCGCGAAAGCCGTGGACGCGGACCGCGTCCAGGAGCGCGCGGCGATCGAACCGCGTATGCCGCTGGAACCGCACCTCCGTGGCCGAGGGCTCGAATAGGCTGTGGATTAGCCCCATCTCGAGGGCGAGCAAACGGTGAAATGAGCGCACGTTCGGCACGTTAATGTGCACCACCGTGGACTCGACACACAGCCTTCGCACGGCCCACAGCAGCTTCGACGGATCCGGGACCTCGTGAAGCACACTGCTCAGAACGATGAAGTCGAACGGACCGTGACCGGCGACCCGGTCGACGACGTCCTCAAGACAGCCGTGAACCACGGCGACGTTGCCGGCGGCCATCGCGCGCTCGCGTGCGCGCCGCACGAATTCGTCCGACGGCTCGACGACCGTGTAGTTTCGGTAGGTGGAGAAGAACGAGAACAGGGGCTCCGCCCCGCACCCCACCTCGAGCACACGGTCGTGGGGATGCTTGCGGATTGATCTCAGGACTGCCTCTCGGCGCGCCTCGATGATCCGGACTTCAAATGCGCCCTCGTCATACTGCCGGAGGTACTCTCGGGTGTAGCGATCGAGATCATCCATCAATCGCCACCCGACAGGGCGGCGCGCCGGGACCGAGCGTATGCGTCAACCGCCGACGCGACGTACTGGCACTCCGCAGGCCCCATGTGCGGCCCGATCGGCAAGCTCACGCAGGTTCGGGCGAACGCTTCCGCCTCCGGGAAGGCGCCTGAGGCCCAACCTCGAGTCGCGTAGGCTGGCGACAAATGAGGTGGCACAGGATAGTGCACGAGCGTCTCCACCCCGTGTCCTCGAAGCGCGGTTCGCAGTTCGTCGCGGCGCGGGTGCCGGACGACGAACAGATGCCAAACCGGATCGGACCAGTCGGGTACGTGCGGCAGCTCGAGATCCGGCAGGTCCGCCAGTGCGCGTAAGTAGCGTTGGGCCGCGGCGCGGCGTCTGGCGTTCCAGGCGTCCAAGTGCCGGAGCTTGACCCGCAACAAAGCGGCTTGCAACGCGTCCAGCCGTGAGTTGAACCCAGGCACCTCGTGGTGGTACTTCTCTCGCGAGCCGTAGTCGCGCAGCAGCCGCACGCGCGCCGCGATCGCATCGTCGCTCGTGACGACGGCCCCGGCGTCGCCCAGCGCCCCCAGATTCTTGGACGGATAGAAGCTGAACGCCGCGGCGTCGCCGAGGCTACCCACGCGCCGTCCCTTGTAGTCTGCGCCGTGCGCTTGCGCCGCGTCCTCGATGACTGCCAACCCGAACCGACGTCCGACCGCGAGGATCGGATCCATGTCGGCCGACTGTCCAAACAGGTGGACGGCGATGATCGCCCGTGTCCGCGGGCTCACCGCCGGCCCGAGAAGGGCCGGGTCGAGGGTCTGCGTGCGCGGGTCACAGTCCACGGGGACGGGCGTCGCGCCAGCGTAGGTGACAGCCAGCCACGTCGCGACGAACGTCGTCGCCGGCACCAGAACTTCGTCCCCCTCCCCGATTCCGCACGCACGAAGCACCAAGTGTAAGGCGTCGAGACCATTCCCTACCCCAACGCCGTGGCGCGCTCCGCAGTATGCCGCGAACTCCCGCTCAAACGCCTCCAGTTCGGGCCCATGCACGTACCGCCCCGACGCCATTACCCGCCGGTACGCGGCGTCGAGGTCGTCCCGCAGTTCGTCGTACGCGGGTCTGAGATCAAGAAAGGGAATGTTCATCATGCACCCGCACGGCGCGCAGGAACTCCTTGTAGTCTCGGTAGTAGTCCGCCTCATCGAACGGCGCCGAAACGACCGCGAGGCACACCGACCCGGACGAGAAGTCGTCGATCTCGCGCCACACAAGCGGCGGAACGTACAGACCGTAATAGGATCGATTGAGTCTGAACGTCTTGCGCAGTGTGCCATCGTCCACAGTCACATCGAAACTGCCCGACATCGCGATCAGCACCTGATGCAGCGCCTTGTGTGCGTGCCCCGCGCGGGCGGAGCCGCCCGGCACGTCGTAGAGATAGTACACGCGCTTTATCTCGAATGGGATGTGGCGACCGCTCTCGATGAACGTCAGGTTACCTCGTTCGTCGGCGATTCGCGGAAGATCGATGATACGGCAGTCGTTTACGCTCATCATCGGCATCCCCCGTCGGTCTCGGGCGGCGCGATCTCGAACTCATAGAAATCGTGGGTGACGCCCCTCGCGCCGAATCCCTCCTTGAACTCGATCAGGCCCACGTTCAGATCGCGGCCGCCGTTTTCCGCCGAGATCCCGAAATCGAAGTACGGTTTCTCACGATACACGTCCGTGAGCAGATAGTAAAACAGCAGGTCGAGCGCGCGGCACGACCGTCCCGCGTCGGATGCGGCGATGTATTGCGCATGGGCCACCGTCGGCGTCTCGTAGATGAGTGTCCCGCCGATCATCTCCGACGACCGGTGCGCCGCGTACAGCTTGATATGGTCCGGGAACAAGGCGTGCAGCCGCTGAATCTCGGCGAGCGTGTGGACCGGTCTGATCCCGTGAGCGGCGAGGAGATTCTGCTGGAGAATCTGCCAGAACGCCTCATAGTCTTCGCAACGATCGACGCGGACGTCGTCCGCCTCGGCCTTCCGCACACCTCGCAGCCGGCGATCCTGAAACCTGATCCCTCCCCGCGGGCGCACGACGCTCAGCAGGTCACGCCGCACGAGCCTGGCCCCGATCCGCGCCAAGGCGTAGAGATCCTCCTCCGCCGGGACCAGGTGATAGATGTGCGGTACGGTCTTGTAGACAACGCGGCGGACGCCGCGCTCCGCCAAGAACTCCTGCACTCGGAGAAACATATCGAGCATAAGGGCCGTTCGCATCCGGCCGTCCGTCACGAACCCGCCGTACGTCAGGCCGCCGTGGCTCACCACGACATCGCCGGTTCGGTGAGCCGGTAGAATGCCGAGTAACTCGCCGTCGGGCCGGGTGATCACGAGCGAGAGGTCGGCGAAACGATCCGCATGATAATCCATGTAGTCGCGGAGGAATAAGAACGTACCGTTCCGGCTCTGCCGGACGAAGGCGTCCCAACGCGATTTCTCGGACTCCTTGTACTCCGCGATCCGCATCATATCGTCAGCACCGCGTACCCGAACCCCGTCGCGCCATGGCGGTTCCCGTTATAGAACAGGTAGCGCGATCCATGCGCGTCGATCACGCACGGAAAGCAGACCATCTCCGAGTCCCAGCCGCTGCTGGAGGCCTCGATACCCACGTCACCGTCCCTGCGTTCCCACGTGACCCCGTCTGCAGACTCCGCGTATCCGAGACGGTAGGTGATGGGGGCCTTGCTCCGGATCGAGTACCACATGCGGTACGTGGGTCCGTCGTGGATTACCCAGGGGCGGCCTACCGCGTAGTCGCCGGGCCCGGTCG
The DNA here is from genome assembly GCA_021324255.1 of Bacillota bacterium. GTDB lineage: Bacteria > Sysuimicrobiota > Sysuimicrobiia > Sysuimicrobiales > Segetimicrobiaceae > JAJPIA01. The sequence goes on along the minus strand of JAJPJL010000090.1, from coordinate 5,332 downwards.
GGGTGATGCAAGCGCCGCCCCGGCCAGCCCAACGCACGCCGTCGGCGGACTCCGCGTAGCGGATCACCGTGTTGTAGTGGATCGATCCCCCTTCCTGCGACCAGTACTCGCAGGACCAATACCACATCTTGAAGAGACCCTGCTCACGCAACACCATGGGTGCGGACCGCGAGAACGGTTCGCTCGCAGTCCGGTCCAGGACCGGGACTTGCGAATGCTTCCGAAACAGGGCCCCGTCGCTGACGGCCAGCCCGGCAAAGAGCATGTAGGGCACGCGTTCGCACCGCTGCCAGCCGATGTAGTAGAGGTACCGCCGACCGTCGACCGCTAGGATGCAGGAAGGATTAACGCCGCAGTCGTCAAACGCCCCGGGTTGTCCGACGTCGAGCACGGGCTCCGGTGCCTCGCTAAGAATCCGACAAGGATCAGTCGCGTCCAGGTCCACGTACCCGATCCGCCCGTAGCGATGGCTGTCCAGCGACGCGAAATACACGCGAATGACGCCGTCGTCGATGAGCTCGGCGGTGGGAAACGCCGCGTAGGCCCTGGCCCACCAGCGGCTCCCGTCTGGCGCGTACACGTGGCCTCGCTTCTGCCACCTCACGAGGCCTCACCGCGCCGGGGCGGCGCGCCAGCCGACACCGTCACGCCTGGCCCTTCTTCCACAACCCCACGACCACCCGATCGTCGGGCACGTTCCCTAGCACAATCGCGCCGGCGCCGATGATGCAACGGTTGCCGACAGTGACGTTGTTCGCCAGAGTGGCGTTCACGCCGAGGAAGCAATGGTCGCCCACGGCGCAGAAGCCGGACACCACGACGTGGGACGAGACGAAGCAGTGGTCGCCGATAGTGGAATGGTGACCGATGTGGTTGCCGCTCCACAGAACGACGTTGCGGCCGATCGTCACGAACGGCTGAATGACGTTCTGTTCGAAAATGAAGCTGTGCTCGCCCACGCGGCAGTTGCGCCAGACGAACGCGCGCGAGCTTGCGTAGGAAACGGGAGTGTAGCCCTTTCGCTTGGCCTCGCCGTAGAGGCGCTCCCGAAGGGTGTTCGCCTGCGTGTATGCGGTCGCGCAAAAGAACCCATGTGCGGCGGGGGCGTAGCGACGCTCAAGCCCCTCAAGCGGCACGACGGGCAGATCGAACAGTTGGTCCCGCTTCCGGTACGCTTCCTCGACCGCGAAGGCGACCACCTGGTGCGGCGAGTCGTGCGTGAAATACTCATAAGCGATCTCAGCGAATGCGCTGTCACCGATGATGATCAACTTCGCGCGCGTCTCTGTCATCCGTCCAACCTCTGCCGGGACAACCGATCGACCGGCCGCGGCTCCCCCCGCCCGCACGGGACGCCCGACGGGTTCTTTCCGAGACCGCATAGCCTCGTTCGCGGCGGTGTCCGGCGATCTTGCGGCGCCTTTCCAAGAGACTTCCGAAAATGCTATATGCCCAACTCAGGAGATGGATAGGCTTCGAATTCTTCCCCGAGTGTCGGGAACGAGGTGCCTGCGAAGCTACCGCGGCGGAAGGCTGCTTGCCTAAATTTAGTGCCCGCGGGTCGCCGCGGGAACCCCGGCAAACGTGACCAGTCGCAGCCCTCCGGTGGTACGATCGTCGACGACCCGATACCGGTAGGCACGATGCGCCACCCACGTTTCGACGGCCCTCGGAGAAAATAGTGGGCCGGACAGCGGGACGTACGTCCAGCGGGCCGCGTGGTGGGTGGACAGATCCGCTACGAGGGCACGAAAGTCCTCGGGGCTTTGCACGAGCAGGATCGTCTTCTGGAAATAGACTGGACCCGCGCCGAGAGTCATCCACTCCAGCGGTGTGACCACGATGTCGCCGGGCGCGTTGTGCAGCGCCTCATTGACGCGCTCGTTGGCCGCCATCATCTGCGACACTTGATCGACCCCCGACACCTGGATCAGCAGACTGACGGCGAACACCCACGCGGCGGCCCAACGAAGAGACGACCACGCCGAAGACCCGGCCCTCTGCGCGCGCGTCATGGCGGCGGCCACGAGCCAGACCAGTGGCGGCAGAACCGGAAGCAGATAGCGGGGACCCCATTGGAGCCCACCGTGCGTGCCAGTAAGGATGATGCCGGCCGTGAATGAGCACACGACCACCCACAGAAACCGCTCCCACCTTGCGAGCGGTCCTGGCAAGAACACCAACACGAGAAACGGCGCACCCGGCAGGAGACCCGAAATGTCGGTTCTGCGCAGAAGGACGAGCAACGCTGTCGCCCCGACCAATAGCCCGCCGGCTAGGATCGCTCGCTCCCGCTGACGTGCCGCACCCCTTCGAAGCAGGGCCGCCGCTATCGCGAACACAGCCGCAAGCCCGACGCCGAACAGCACCGCCTCATGATTGAACGCGTAGTAGTCCGGCGAGATCAACTGGTAATAAGCGTTGCTGGCCTTGTCCGCGAGCCACGGCCTAAGGCCGTGTCCGGTCGCTGTTTCGATTAGACTGCCGGCACGACCGGTGGCGAGCCCTTGGGCCTTCCACCCAAGCCAACTTCCGCTCAGGTGCCGGTTGATCGCCCAAAGGACAGCCGTGGGCGCAGCCAGTCCCGCGCCAATGGCCAGGATGCCCCGCCACCTGTTGGGGCCGACGCAGAGCCACGCCAAGGTCACCGCGGGGACGAGCACGTACACCTCGTTGCGCAACCACAGCCCACAACCCAAGAGCACACCCGACAGCGCGAGATCCCGGTCGCGATGCTCAGCTTCTTCGGAACACGCACCCACGAGTAGCCCAAGCGCCGCGCTGCTGAGAAACACCACCGGCGCGTGATCCCAGAAGACGGTACTATAGACGATGAGCGGTGTCGCTAACCCGAGCGCAAGCGCCCCCGCAACTGCCCACTCAGACGCATCCCGGCGCAGCACCCGGTAGGTCACCCAAATGGTCCCGAGTCCGGCCATAAGCGGCAACACGATCAATCCGGGCTTCCCCAGTACGCGGTACAGTGACGCCACGATCGCCGGAAAGTACGGCGCGTACGAGACATAATAGTGACCGTTCCGCACGAAGTGGAACCACGGCCCAAACGGGAAGTATCGGCCCTGGGGATCAATCGCTGCCGCCGGATACGGCAAGGCCGTGCTGTGGATCCCCTGGCGCACAACGTTCTCCACCTGGACAAGACGCACCGCTGAGTCCGGCGACCAAAACCCGCCTTGATGCAGAAAGATGGCCGCGACGGCAAGATAAGCTATCAGGCATGCGGCAACAAGCGACATGGGCCCCAGCCTGTCCTCGTGCCGCGCGAGCGCCGGACGATGCTCTGGGATCGACGCCACGGGCGCATGTACAGTGCGAGTGTGCAGGTAACCGGCCATTTGGCCTCCCCGTCCCCAGATGCTAGGACCCGCCGCCTTACCGTCTACCGTGGTGGGCGTACGTGAACCGAGACGGCGACATCGAACAGCCGGCCGCCGTTCACTGCCGAGCCGCCGTGCTCCTCCGCTGAACGAGCGTGACCCACACGTAGCCGAAGCCAAGATGAGCCACGGGCCAGTAGACTGGATCCAGAGCAGCGTGGAGCCTTCGTTGCATCGCGGGCGTCACGGGCGCGGTGGTAACGACCCAGACGCGCGCGTGCTTGGCCGCGAGGCGCCTCGCCTGGACAGCCGTGAAAACAGGCCGACGATCCCCGCGTGACACGGTCTCTATAGGGTTTATCGTCAACGATGGATAAGGCTCGCCCAAGTAATAGGAGAGCGCGATCTGCGACTCCACGCTGACGTAGAGGATGAAGTCTCCCGGGTGCGCGTACTTCTGTACGATACCGGCCGCGGCTCGCCAATCGTACGGGCGGGCCGCCGGATCCAAGTAATATTTGCCGAGGGCGGGAATCTGCAGACCTAGCACACATACGATGAGCACAGCGACCACGCGGTCACGCCAACGCCGCACGGCCTCTCCCACGGCATAGATTCCCAGGGCGAGTAGCACACTGAAGAATGGCCCGACGAAGGAAAACCACCGCGCGTAGAACATCGGCTTCACAAGGGAAACAGCAAACACCGATGCGACCGGCACGACGAGCGGGAGGACAATGAGCATCAACCGGCCGCGATTGGACCGGAGGTGCCACGCTCCTGCAAGAAGGAGCAAGATGAATGGAAGCGTGAGAGCGATCTCAACGAGCGGCGCAGCGGTGCCGTCTCCGAAGTAGTTGCCCATGCCGAACAAGGTGCCGCCGAACGCGAGAAGGCCCGCGAGGTCCGCGAGGCTGGCCAATGAAACGCGGTCACGATACCATGCCCAGCCATGTCCATCACTCAGTTGAAACCACAGCGATGGTACCCACGGCAGATACACAAGTGCGACGGTGATCGCTGCCAGCGCCCACGCCCCGAGGTGCCGCCGTTGACAGCACAGCACCCAGAGGCCCTGGGCGACCATCACGAGAATGCCCAGGTAGTGCGTATACGCGAGCAGTACCGTCACGCTCGCGTATGCGACCCAGCGAACCCCTCCTTTCTCCACGCTTGTGGCGAGCAAGAGCGTGGATGCAACCGACAGCGCGCCCAAGAGCGAGTACATGCGCGCGTCCTGACCTGACATAATTTGCAAGGGCGCGGTTGCAGTGAACAGCGCGGCAAGCACCGCCGTTTGCTCCGATCCTATCCGCCGCGCGAGCGCATACGTCAACAGTACAGACGCCGTGCTGAAGCACGCGGATGGGATCCTGAGCGCGACTTCCCCTGTTCCCGCATACTGGGTCCAAGCCTTGGCAAGCAAGTAGTAGAACGGTGGATGCGCGTCGACCAGGCGAAGAAACGGCGGGATGCTGCTCCATCCCTTGTGGGCGACGTACGCGACGAACGCCTCGTCGAACCATAGGCTATTCTGGCCAAGCAGCGCTAGACGAAGCGCCAGCGCGAGCAGCACGATGCCGACGAGCAACGTCCCCGAGCTGAAGGTAATTTCTCGTCCCCACCACGGCTTCGCGCGGATGGGGAGTGACCAGGTCGGGATCGTGCCGGGCACCGAGGCGTGCTGCATTAGTCCGGTGGGAAGAGTGAGGGGCAGGACCCCGCAGCCTGCCCCTCTCGCTCCGCAAACGTGACCTGAGCTAGAAGTCCGAGGAAGACGTCGAACTGCCGTCGCTGTTCAGGATCACCGTCACATGGTTCCCGGTAACTGGGCTGGCCTTGCCGGTCGCGATCATGGTTGCCGTCGTCGCCGTGACGGTCGGGTCGGCGTACGTCCAGTAGCTGCTGTTCGGCGCGGAGAAGCCGATGTTGGCCATCGTGCCGTTCAGGAACGTGGACCACTGCTGGTAGTAAGACCACTCCATCGTCTTCAT